>CAYMBG010000034.1:13274-24536 GCA_964388615.1 uncultured Chitinophagales bacterium
AGGTTCCTGTCGCTCAAGCGCATCCTGTGCCAACTCATAATTCGCTTTGGCCATTTCCAGTGAAGAGCGGACCATTCTGTCATCCAGACTTGCGATTGGTGCTCCTTCACGAACCACCGTCCCACGATCTACAATTGACTGCACCCTGCCGGATACCTCCGCCGATATCATGGCATCATCAATTGCTTCAACAGAACCAACCACCCGTACCTGCTCCTCAAATGAAAACAGATCTATGGTCAGTGTCTCAACAACCACCTCCCGGCCGGCCGGCGCAGTATCGTTGTTATTATCGTACTCATTGCATGTGGATAAGGCCAATACAATGGTAAAGAAAGTTACAAATTTGGTTAATGAAGTCATCTGTACAGTGTTTTACTTATTTTTTTTTAAAAGCCGGTTTGATTACAATTGCAGACGGTCAACCGATGTCCCCAAAACCAGTTCAAACTGGCTAACCGCCACCAGATAGTCATGCACGGCCGACAGATATGAAAGACGGCTTTGATCCAGAAGCATAGATGCCTGACGCTCTTCAAGGCTCGTTCCAACCCCCTCTCTAAGACGCGTACGGGAAAACTCGTAGTTCACCTCTGCCTGCTCGATATTCCGTTTTTGACTTTCTATTCTTCTTTCTGCCGTCTTCAGCGTTCGCAATGCCTGTTCTACCTCCACCTCAATAGCCCTGGAAAGCTGCTGAAACTGCAATTCACTTTTCCGGGTTGCTATCTTACTTTGTTCTAACTGCGCCTTGTTTTGAAAGCCACTAAAAATGCTCCAGCTGACATTAATACCCACTGCAACATTGGGATTCCAGTAGTTGTTATGGAAAAAACCACGATCCTCGCTCTCAAAGCGAAATGGACTGTCAGGAGCGTCCGGATCGGAACCGATAAATGTCCGGTTATCAGGTACACGTCCAATATAATCCAGATTTGCAAATGCATTAACGACTGGCATGTACGATGAGCGGTTTATACTTTCATTGATCTGGTTAACCGCGACAAACCCCTCCGCCTGCTCCAAATCAGGCCGGTGCTCTTTTGCCATGGCGACAGCTTCCTCAAGATTTAAATCACCTATCGGTTGCATGGCACTCATGGTAAGATCACCTTCCAGTTCGATGGGCCGGCTTGCGTCCAGGTTGAGTAAAAGATTCATGCTCCTAAGTGCCAACTGCGCCTGGTTCTCAGCCTCAATCAAATCCGTTTCCAGATTGACCAACTCCACTTCGGCGCTTAATTTTTCATATCGTGAGGCCAAACCCTGCTCTACGGTTCTACGGGCATCTTCAGCAGTTCGGCGGAGTCGCTCTACACTTTTTTCCAATACCTCGACCTGTTGCCAGGCCAATAATGCGGAAAAATATGAACTACGTACTTCATCAATAACATACTGACGTTCACGGTGTACAGCATCCTCGCTTAATTTTTTAAATTGCTCGGCACCACGGATCGCCGCAAAAGCCGATCCATTAAATAGTGTTTGTGTAATAGCAAGAGATGCGGTGAATTGATTATCAACTGTAAAGGGATCATCATCCATGGAAGGTGGCGTGATACCTGCTTCCTCATAGCCCCTCATCTGCAGCTCCCGAAACTCCTCAAAAGAGAGTGGATCCGTAGCAGGATCTCCGTCTGTTCGGGCTCTTTCATTGTAATTGAGCCAATCGATTGCACCCAGACCGGCAAAGAGATCATCGGCGCCACTTCCGGCAAAGGGACTCGCTGTCACGAGGTTACGGGTGTAGCTTGCTGAAGCATTTACCTGTGGATATACGCGCCCCCATGCCTCTCTGACTTGTTGATCGGCTTCTTCCCGATCAAGCATCACATCCTGGAGACCGAAATTATTTTCCAAAGCAATTCGTACAGCTTCATCAAGAGTAAGTCGAAGAGTGTCCTTTTCTTGCCCGAAATGTGCCTGGACCGGTCTTGCTAATACAATGGCTGCAATCAGTAATACATATAAAAACGATCTTGAAAACTTCATATTCGGTATTCTACTGAAAAATTATCTGCTGAAACATTAACGTTCATATACATCCCAAAAAGTGGCTCGATCTCATAAAAACCCGGCGAAATAAACGCGATTGCTGCTGTCCGGAAATCATAATAGCTGGTATGACCATATCACAAGCCATCAACCAACCGTAGATGAACAACGAATAGAAATGAGCCGTTTCTTAAATAAAAAAATTTGAGACATGCCATTGAGTACATTGGATATAAAAACAACTTTGCCCCTAAATCAGGAAACGGATCGAGATCACCAGCAAAAGAAATTACATTAAAATGATTCCATTAAAAATCACTACGTAAAAAAAAGCGGAGAGTTTCACAGTTCGCTCATTTTTTCCTGAGCATAATCAAATAATCACATGCTTCTAATCTCTTACTCACATCAAAATGTGATATCAATTGGAATCATCACAACCCATAAGACCAGTCGCTTACCATAGAGGTCCAATAACTGACTAAATAACACCATGCTCTACCGGACACATATCCCTCAGGCGCTCAAAACGATAAATTCCATTTTGATGCCCATCACTCCAGGAAATCTGAATCGCATAATTTCCCACTTGCGAAATACCCCTTATGCCCCACCGGCGGGTTGGCGGTTCCTTGAATATCTCAGGATCTACAGCTTTACCCATTTGATCATGCCCCCCCTGGCATTTGACACAAGGACATGAACGACGAAGTCCCTCCATGGGGAATCTGCTACGATGCCCATCCCCCCAATCTATCTGCAACTCCTGGATTTCAGGATTAACAGTTATCTTTGATATTTGATATTTTGCATCCATCATAAATATCGTTCATGGTCTTCAGACATGTGCCCGGAATAATCCCTTAAAAGTAATGAATTCATATGAACTCTTGAAAACCATTTCGTACCCGGCAACAGAACGATACACCGACCGTGGGTCAAAGTTCTACGCTTATGCTTATCCCGTTATGGAGATAAAGCATATCGAAAAAGCAATAACAGAGGTTACAAAAAAAAGTCCCGGTGCTACTCATTACTGTTATGCCTGGCGATTTGACCCCTTTTCTATCAAAGAGTTTTCCCAGGATGATGGAGAACCATCCGGAACAGCTGGATCACCCATCTTGGGTGTACTCAAATCGGCATCATTAATTAATGTTCTCGTGGTGGTTGCGCGTTTTTTTGGAGGAACCAAACTTGGTAAATCAGGGTTGATTCAGGCATACCGCGAATCTGCAAACAGGGTGATTACCAACACCCGAACCATCAACCTACAGCGTTATGTTCCAGTTACAATCACATATCCTTATCAATGTGAAAGCCACATCCAGGAACTCATTTATAAGTTCGATCTGCAAAAGGGCAAAGAAATCTACACGGATTACGTTACCATGACCCTGTACTGTGAACACTCTTATGCAGCTGAGTTTTTGCCTATTCTCGATCATCTTGCCCATTTGGGCATAAAGTATGAGTCATCCGATGAATGTTTTCGTCCCGTAGACAAAAAAAATATATAAACCACACAAACAAATCCGTTGTTTAAATGAAGATCTATACCAAAACAGGCGACCATGGAGAAACTTCTCTTTTCGGAGGACAGCGAGTATCAAAGAACCATTCACGAATAGATGCCTATGGCACTGTCGATGAGCTAAACAGTATCCTCGGTGTGACTCGCACCGCCGATCCCGCCCCGGATTTGCAGAATATTCTGGAACGCTTGCAAAACGAACTTTTTATTCTGGGTGCGGATCTCGCTACACCACCTGATAACAAAAACCATGTTGAACGTATAACACAAAGGCATATTGAAAACGCTGAGAAAGATATTGACCATCTTGAAAACAACCTCACGCCACTTACGTCATTTATACTCCCGGGTGGAAGTTCCGGAGCTGCTCACTTGCACCATGCCCGAACTATTTGTCGCCGGGCAGAGCGGACTTGTTTCTTTTGCCGACAATCGGAAATCATATCTGATGCCGCCATGATATATCTCAATCGGTTATCAGATCTGTTATTTGTAATGGCCAGATATCAAAATCACTCTAAAAAAGTCAAAGACGTGCCCTGGACTCACAAATAAAGTGTAGATGCAACAAAGATTCACTTATAGGTTATTGTATATGTGCCAGAACAATGATTACCTTATAGCTGTAATTTGCAAAAAAATATACCCGTATTCCGGTAAAAGCGCCTTTTCCACTAAAGCATTCCCAATTCATGAAATTGCTTATCCTACTTGTACTGACTATCTCCATTGCATTTCATGCGTGTGATTTTTCTTCAGAGACCGCTGAAGATACAAAGCCTGAAATCCATGTAGAAATAAATGAAGAACCTGTTCCTGATCATGACATATTTGGGATTGACGAAAGACTGGAATCAAGTACACATATCATAAGACGAAACGAATCACTGTCCACCATTCTTAGAAATTATGGACTTTCACACCGTCAAATTTCTGAACTTGCAAACGCTGCAGGCGATGTATTTAATGTTCGAAGAATCAGAGCAGGCCGACCACTTCACTTGTATAAGCAATCAAACGAAAATCAGGAAGAAGCACAAACCGTCCATATCGTATACGAAGAAAATAAAACGGAATACGTTAAATTTGACATTGCCGACAGCATAACGGTCTCAAGAGGTGCCAAGGAAGTTACTGTTCAAAAAAGGATTGTGAGTGGGGAAATCAGAAGTTCTCTTTACCAAACCATGCGTCAAATCGGTGCCGAAACAGAGTTAACCTATCGGCTAGCCGACGTTTTCGCCTGGCAGGTTGATTTTTACAGAATCCAGGAGGGAGACCGCTTTAAGATACTCTACGAAGAGCATGTTCTGGAAGATGAAGTTATCGAAACCGGACGTATAAAAGCCGCCGTTTTCACACATCGAAATCAAGATCACTATGCTTTTCATTATAAGCAGAATGGATTAGATGAGTATTTCGATGAAAATGGAAAATCATTGCGCAGACAATTTATGGCTGCACCGCTGAATTACACCCGGATAAGCTCAAGGTTCACCAATAACAGATATCATCCTGTTTTGCAACGTAACATGCCTCACCATGGGACAGATTACGCTGCACCTGTGGGCACCCCTATTCGTGCTGTAGGAGATGGTGTTGTCACCGTAGCAAGATATGGTCGGAACAATGGAAACTATGTACGAATCCGTCATAACAGTGTCTACGAAACCGGCTATCTTCACATGTCACGATTTGCACAAGATATAAATGCGGGTACGGAAGTGGAACAAGGTCAAATCATTGGATATGTCGGAGCTACCGGCCTGGCAACGGGTCCCCATTTGTGCTTCCGTTTCTGGCAGAATGGTGAACCGGTGAATCCTCAAAGAATTGATTTACCTCCTGCAGAGCCAATAAAAAGTAAACATCTGATGGCTTATACCGACCGAAAGATTGATCTTCTTGGCAAACTCGACCTCGATCCTGATTCAATCACAAGCAGGCCTGTCACCATTGCAAAAAATATTGGTTATAACGGAGTGTTATCGCAAATCAAGCGTGAAGGAGCATCCACGGAATTGTAATCTGTAATCAAGACTTTAGCTACCATGTCAAAAAAAACAATCCTTATCACCGGTGCCAGTAAGGGAATAGGATTTGCTACTGCCAAATATTTAGCCCAGCAAAAGTTCCATATCCTGGCTATCGCTCGCTCGGAAGAACAATTGAATGAACTAAAAAAAAGCAACCCTCGCCGAATTGATTATATTCAATGTGACTTAACCGAAACAGGATCTATCCAAAAGCTGACGGATACCGTTAGAGATCAGAATATCGAAATATCAGCAGTTATCCATAATGCCGGACTTCTGATCAAAAAACCATTCATGGAATTAAGTGATAACGATTGGAATTCCTTGTGGAATCTGAATGTAATGTCAGCTGTACGATTACTTCGGGCACTGTTTCCTTTTTTTGAAAAAAATGCTCATTTCGTAACTATTGGAAGCATGGGGGGATTTCAGGGAAGCTCCAAGTTTCCGGGTTTGGGAGCTTACAGCACAGTGAAAGGAGCTCTTAGTGTGTGGACCGAGAGTATGGCAACTGAGTTGGCAGAACATCAGATTTCGGTCAATTGCCTTTGCCTTGGAGCCGTTCAGACCAAAATGTTTGAGGATGCTTTTCCAGGCGTGAAAGCTCCGGTCAAACCCGCCGAAATTGCTGAATTTATTGGTGACTTTACGGTAAATAGCCATAAGTTCATTAATGGAAAGATAATACCTGTTGCGATGAGCAACCCCTGATTATAAATTCGCAATATTTTATTTTTACCTTTTTACATAATCAGAATACATAATAATGTAATCATGAATTCGATATTCAAAAGTGTAACCATCGTACTGGCTGCTTTTTTCATCATATTTTTTCATCAAGGCCAGGCAGAAGCACAGAATCTTCGGATTGTGTCCGTAAACACGTTCACCGGCGCACTAACCGGTACCGCACTTGGTGGGGCCACTATTGCTCTGCAAAATAAAAGTGATATTGATTACTACCCGCTTCGTTTTGGTGTAGGTATGGGCACCATATTCGGACTCGGCACCGGGTTTTATGATTTAACTTATTCCAGCGGTAGTTCCGGGTTTTATGTCAATGGACTGATCAGCTCCGCCAATACTTCCGGAACTATTATTCTGATGGATACTTTTTATGGAGCCACCACTGGTGCCGTTGTAGGAGCCGCCGTCAGTTTAATGACAAACGACCGCATTATAAAAGGGATTCAATTCGGCACAGGCGCGGGTGCATGGGCAGGCTTCACTTTTGGTATAGCCGATGCCTTTTTTATTGGTACTCCAGGAGGATATGATGATTTCTACGACGATTATGCTTTTAATCAAAATTCACAGAGTTCTGAAACGGGAATAATAAACTTAACATTCGACAAAGATAACTACCACATCGGTTTTCTGAGTCCGATATTATTCAACACCCCTTCCCTCGATCCACATACAGGGCTTAAGTCAAAAACCAATATTGGACTGGAGCTGACTCGAATCAACATATCCCTTTAGTACTTATTTTCTTGGAATAGCACAAGTTTTCAGGACACTTTTCACAGTTGCAGTATTACCGGCCAATGAGGGATGAAACCCATCATTCAGATAGTTCCATGGTTGAGGGGGATCTCCCATTCGCTTACCCTGGGGATCAACAACATAACCTGATTTTCCAGCTATAACTTCCCGAAACTCAGCTAAATCATCCTCTGTCAAAATGCCATCGTGCAACGGCATTTTTTGCATCAGTTCGGTTATCGCAGGAGGTGGTGTTATCCAAACAGGTGGATTGGAACAATTTTTAATAACTGCTGATTCAATCGCGTTCAGATTCTCCCAAAATTCAGCCAGTGAAACCAGAGTACGGCCGGTGGTGAGATGTAGTCTCTGTGCATCCAGGCTACCCAAGGCGATAAATATCCAATCTGGTTCATAGCTTAACACATAGCGTTCCATTCTGCGAAGGGAATCAACAGAAGTAGAATCCGCCAGACTTGCATCAATATATCGAAAAGAAGCCTTTGGAACAGCCAAATCCAAAACATTACAAAATATCTGGAACCATCCCTGACGGTCATCAGTAATACTGTCACCCACTACCGCAATGGTCTCACCTGGCTTAAATGGTAAGGCCTCAACATGCCGGAGTGCTTCATCATCTTTCAAGATTTCCTGAGCTGCCTCATGAGTCATTTTATCGAAGCTCTCACGTATCTGCTTAAACCTTTCAAAGTCAATGCCAATGAAATCAGATACAGCCTCAGGTTCCTTCACCCCCTGGAAAAGAGGAAAACGTTTCTCCACATTTGAAAACTGAACCAAATATTCCAGTAGGGCTTCCTTTTCTTCTTGTTTCATAGTAATAATTTCGAGTTCTATTTTAAATTGTTACTTAGGAGGTTGTCCACCAGTTCAGGAGTTCCGACCGCCGCACTTTTGGGTATATAAGTTACATCACTTTGAAACTGATATTCAGGTTTTTTCTTGTCGATCACATAAACAGGCTTACCGGAAGGTACCAAATCCACCAATCCAGCCGCAGGATAAACGGCAAGAGATGTACCGATAACAATAAAAATATCACATTGCATTACAATTGGCACTACTGTTTCCATCATGGGAACCATTTCTCCAAACCATACAATATGGGGTCTGAGTTGTCGACCATTTTCATCAGTATCACCCGGTTCTATGTCCGAATAACCGATATCAAATACCATTTCGTCATCCCCTTCCGGACGTGCTTTGGTCAATTCTCCATGAAGATGCAATACCCTGGTCGACCCGGCACGTTCATGGAGATTATCTACATTTTGTGTTACCACCGTTACATCATAGCTGATTTCGAGTCTTTGAAGCGCATGATGTGCCGCATTGGGGTCAACACTTTTCAGCTGACGTCTGCGCTCATTATAAAATGCAAGTACTCTGCCGGGATCCTTCCGCCAACCCTCATGAGATGCCACATCCATAACATCTACACCCTCCCAAAGTCCACCGGAGTCACGAAAAGTAGAAATACCGCTCTCAGCACTAATGCCAGCACCCGTCAACGCAACTAATTTTTCTTTCTTCATAAAGATACATATATTGTATGTTATATATATAACAATTTGTATTAATGTTCGCTGCCAATAATAAATATGAGAATAAAAAAATATGATAAAAGCAACTCTGGAAACGGAACCCAAATATCTCACGACCAATGTGATCGATCAGCACATTCAAATTTTGGATGAGCCGGTTTCATTAGGTGGAAACAACCAGGGACCAACCCCGGTACAGACGGTTTACTCAGCATTGGCAGGATGCATTTCCATGACCATACGCATGTACGCTGAAAAAAAGAGAATCCCGTTGAAAAAGGTCAAAGTTGAAATTGATGCTTCTACAGAAAAAGTTAAAGCTGATGACAACCGGTTTAAAGAACATCCCCAAATGGTTCACAAGGGTAAAGTCCGATTCATACATGCTGTTATTGAGGTATTTGGAGACCTGAGTGATAACCAAATTGAAAAGTTGGATACGATAGCCGGTAAGTGCCCGGTCCACAGAATGTTGAAAAATGGTTCCTATATTACTCATGAAACCAAGCATATGAAGCAGTAACGTCTACGATTCTGCTCAATCAGTATAATTCAGCCAACCTGTATCATTTTCCAGTTCATCCAGCGGAGAACGATCCACTGAGTCAGTGACGAAAACCAGTGATCGTTTTATATCATTTTTCAGGGTTTCTATGGTATTATTAATCAAGTCAGCTTTAAATCCCCGCTCTCCAAGACGCAACACCATATCAAGTGAAATAGTAAAGCCCAGTATCCTGCCAAGTTCAACCAGTTTACGCTGACTCAAATTTTGTTTGAGTGTGAAATCCATATATCCCGCAACATAATCTGCTGCTTTTTCGGTTAATTCATTATTAATCAGAAACTCTTTTAAGGAAGATACTTTGGTTCTCCTCATTTTTTTTATCATGGACTCTGATATTTGTTGGTAAAGGATATCGTTAGAACCTTCAAATATCTGAAAAGGCCTGCTGTCCACGATATTTCTACCAGCCATATGATCCAGTCTATAGCCTTGTGCACCTGTTAGTTGCAATAACGATTGTGAGGCCTCATGCATCATATCTGTAATAACTGACTTTATTGCATTCGCTGGCACATCCATACCGGATAAATCTTTTGATATTGGTGCATGTCTGCTTGTAAACGCACACATGGCCGAACAAGTAGTGAAATATGATTGCAGACGCACAATTCGTTCTTTTACCTGATCATATTCTAAAAGAGGTCTTCCACCCACTTGTCTGCTTTTTACATGGTGTAATGCGTCATCCACTATTCTTTTCAAGAAGCCCATAGCCATACCCGGAAACTGTAACCTGCTTCGATGCAGCATATCAAGCATAAGCTTAATGCCTGTAGATGGTGATCTCAGCCTGTGATCTTCAGGTACCCAAGTGTTGATATCATTTCTCCCATAGGGAAGTAAATACAATCCAAGGTTATTGAAATATTCAGCAACTTCAATTCCGGAATTTCTGGAATCATGTATAAAAAAGCCCACATCTCTACCTAATTTGCCATCATCACTCATTTCTCTTGCAGTAAGAAGCCAATAATCAGCGGCACCTGTTAAACCGGCCCAATGTTTAACTCCTTTTACATGATAACCCTTGTTTTTTTTTCTAAAAAAAGTCTGCATATGAAGGGCATCAGAACCAAAATCTGGTTCTGTGATCATGAGACCTCCCATGGATTTCTCTGAAGAGAAACGATTCAGTATATTTTTTTGGGTATTTTTCTCAGCATATCTGGCAACCGGCTGTATAAATAAAGCTCCATTGATACCAATAAGCAGGGAAAGTGGCAGTGATTCATATGAAGATGCTTCAAGTGTGGTCAAGCATTGTGATGTAGAACCACCCATCCCGTTATACTCTTCAGGTATGAAAATATTCAGAGGAGAATATTTCATAACCATATTGAGAACATCAGCATCCAATTCCCGATTAAGACTTAGCTTTTTATGATTTTCAGGGTCTTCAAATATCTTCTTTAAAGCCTCTCGGTAGTTCTGGATATAGCTTTGAAATTTGTATGAGTTCAAGGGAGTAGTTTTTTAGCTTTTTCAGAAATGGAGTTAGAACGCTGCTAAGAAAGTATAAAAACAGACCCTTTCTTTTCATTCAGCGTAAAATTCGCCTTGTAAGAATGATACCATCAGATACAGACTTACAATACCATACAATAGAAAAAACAACAAGGTTCCATCCAATTTCAAATAGAAGTATAAAAATACTTGCATTCTTTCGGGTGCAAATGAAACTTACAATATCAAGTGAATGCGTCATGCCGGGCGCACATAAAAAAAAAGCGGTCAGCCAACAAAAAGGGCCAACCGCTTAGGAAAAAAAGATGATGAGGCGACGACCTACTCTTCCGCTTCGAGCAGTACCATCGGCGCTCTGGAGCTTAACGGCCGTGTTCGGAATGGGAACGGGTGTGGCCTCCAGGCTATAATCACCTCATCAAAACCAATAAACAAGTTTTGAAAAAAAAGGGGGACAACAACAAAGCCGGGCCGGACAGGCCCTGTGCAGGACAAAAAACAAAAGCCTAAAGAGCGATTAGTACGGCTCGGCTGAACATGTTACCATGCTTAGACCTACCGCCTATCAACCTGGTCGTCTTCCAGGGCTCTTGGGGGAATACTTATCTTGGA
>CAYMBG010000035.1:0-24472 GCA_964388615.1 uncultured Chitinophagales bacterium
CAAGGATGAAAGTAAATAATGTGCGTTTCATAAAAATCAAAATTACTACTCTTGTGATACCCTGTTAATTAGAATTCTGGGACGAAACTCCGAACTCTCCGCATCACCAAAAAGCATGGGCAGGATGCGTCCATCATTGAAACCATATGCAACATACAGATGACCGGTTGCTGGTGCGCCATATATTCTGTCTGTTGCAAAATTAGTGATATTAAATCGATAGGAATGATCGCTTTCATCCCT
The DNA here is from genome assembly GCA_964388615.1 of uncultured Chitinophagales bacterium. Classification (GTDB taxonomy): domain Bacteria; phylum Bacteroidota; class Rhodothermia; order Balneolales; family Natronogracilivirgulaceae; genus SLLW01. The sequence goes on from CAYMBG010000035.1 coordinate 244, forward strand.
GTTGACCTGACGCAAAGGATCACTGGCAATTGCAAAATCCAAATCCTCCTCTTCCAGGAAAAACAATCTGCTGGTCTCTGACCGGGGCCTGCTTATTCCTTGAGCTTGCATGGCAAGTGTATCCTCATACAGTACCAGCTCCATACGCGAAAACATCTCTGCTCCAAGAAAATCTTCGGTGAACGAAAAATCCAGTTTTAACATGCTGCCCATGGTATTCAACAGGGCCACACCGTGCTCAAGATCTTGCTCCGGACCTATATCCGAATCCAGACTAATCGCCCAGCTTGAAATATTCTTTTCTAAATGCAGCGTATCGCTTTCCGGGTTTTCAAAAACCAGACGAGTATCCTGCATTTGCGCGGAAAAGATCATGTTGGTACCCGGTGACGCCACAATTGCAAGGCCGGACATCCGTGAGCTGTACAATGAATCACGTACAGACGCGGGCTCTTCTAAAAAAATCGATCGGTATTCATCGATCCACGCCTGGTCTTGTAACGGCACTTTCTTTAATGAATCGGGTCCGTCAACTGTAAATTCAGCGACAACCCGGTCAGACAGGTCCGGTATCGAATCATAACGCCAGGAAGAACTGCGCCATGACCTGTCAATTTCAACTATTTCAAAGTGTCCCGTGCCGGTTCCATGGATATTATCAATATTCAACCTCAGATGCGCTTGTGGGTTTTCCACAATCGTGTCACCATCCGCTCTGGATATCGCTGGCTTCAGCAATGCCCAGGCCTCAGTGTTCCCAAAAAGAGGATCTTCAAATTGGCCGGAACTCACAAAAGGTCGGTTTCCGCTGAACGACGGAGCACTTACCTTTGAGATATCAGACAGGTAGACTGTGTCCGGTACCACTTTTACGTCATCTGGCGAAAGTCCTTCTCCAACAATAGGGGTATCGTCGCAAGCCGGAAGAAACCACAAAGTGGTAATTAATAACAATAATAGTGCCGGTCGGAAAGTATAGCCGTCGAGCTTATGAATAAAAAAAGGTGTCAAGGATTATTCTGTAATCTTTTTGTAGTAATCGGAAAACTTGCTGGAAACATCCTGAGGGGAGCCTTGAATTTTATCCGGCTTTATACCCAGTTCTTCAAAAACGGAGTCCAGTTCACTTCCCAGCTCATTACCCGTAACAACGTGATCGGCATATTTCAGACCTGCTTTCATAAAATCCACCTTGCCATCATCAAAAATCACCGATTCCCGGTCAAAGTCATCTGGCAGGTCCATAATATCCAGTATTTCCGGATCAAAAATGCCGTGGTTGGTCGCACTGTGAATATTAAAAACTACCCGGGCCCTGGAAAAATTGTCATCTCCCTTAAAAATTGATTTCAGGAAAACGGGAATAAAGCCTGAGGCCCAATCGTGGCAATGAATAACATCAGGTTTCCAACCAAGTTTCCTAACGGTTTCCAGTACGCCCTTATTGTAAAAGACCAACCGCTGATCATTGTCTGGAAAAAACTTCTCCGTTTTGGGATCAGTAAATAATCCTTTTCTTTTGAAGTAGGTATCGTTATCCAAAAAGTATACCTGCAATTTTGCATTGGGTATACTGGCCACTTTGATCCGCATACTCTCATCATTACCCGCTACTCTAACTTTGATGCCAGCCAGACGGATAACCTCGTGCAATCGGTTCCTGCGATCATTTATTGAGCCATACTTGGGAAGCAATAAACGGATTTCGTAACCCTTATCCTGCAAAGAAGCAGGCAAAAAGCGGAGTAGATCTGCCGTGTGCGTCATTCTTGCAAATGGAGAAATTTCAGCAGCAGCGTATAGAATTTTCATAATTTATCAATTCACTGTTTCAGGCAATAGTTGCCATAACGGTTGCCTGATTTATTCAAAATCAGACCGGGATTTCATTCAAAATGATCAGGTTTTTTCTGCCGGAAAAACGCTTCCACCCGCATCATATTCAACAGGACTTACCTAAGCTTGCAATATACAAAAAATTGCTGTGAGTCTAAATAGATCAGGTTTCCTCAGCTTCAATATCCGACATATTGGAATCGGTCCGGACATCGTGCACATTTCGGTTGCTGATAGCGACCAAGTGCCGGACCCTGTCCTGGTCAACCTTTTCCAACATCTCATCGGTGTAACGCCACATCCAGTTGTCCTCCGTGGTGCCGGGAAAGTTCATTCTGTGAGCTCCATCAAGCCCCATAAAATCCTGCAACGGAAAAATCGCCTGATTAGCTACAGATAACATTCCAAGCCTGATCAGCTCCCAAGCCACTTCGGAACCATTAGAACGGGTATACTCCCGGAGAAAGTTTCTCTCCGTTTCCGGAGCCTGTTGATACCATCCTATCGTTGTGTCATTGTCATGTGTTCCGGAGTAGACGATAGCATTCGATGTAGAATAGTTATGGGGTAAAAATCCATTACCGGGGTCATCAAAGGCAAACTGCAGCACTTTCATGCCGGGAAAATTAAATCTGTCGCGCAGGCCCACAACACTTGGCGTAATCACTCCAAGATCTTCGGCGATAATAGGAAGCTTACCAAGTTCATCTTCTATAGCATGAAACAATTTCTCTCCAGGCCCTTTTATCCATCGACCCTCCATAGCCGTCTCAGAATCAGCGGAAACCTTCCAGAATGCATCAAACCCTCTGAAGTGATCCACACGAATCGCATCGTACATCCGAAACATTTGTCGAAACCGATCTATCCACCATTTAAACCCATTTTTCTCGAGTTCTTTCCAGCGATATAACGGATTCCCCCAAAGTTGCCCGGTTTCACTGAAATAATCCGGTGGCACACCTGCAACCCATAAGCGATTACCCGTCTCGTCTACTTCAAAGTAACTTTTATTGGCCCAAACATCGGCACTGTTGTGATCGACGAAAATGGGAATATCGCCAATAATTTTGATCTTTTTCTCATTAGCATACTTGCGTAAATTCATCCACTGTTCAAAAAACTCGAATTGCACCCAATACTGAGCCTCAATGGCGGAACGTAACCGTTTACGGACAGCAGATATCGCTTTCTCTTCCCTGCGGGCCAACGCTTCATCCCATTCATTCCAGGGACGACGGCCATTCTCAATCAGGCAAGCCATAAAAAGCACATAGTCATCAATCCATGCGCTGTTTTCTTTTTTAAATGTATCGAACCGTGCTTGCTCTTCTTTATCACTTCGCTCATAAAAACGACGACAGGCGATATCAAGAAGATGGTCTTTAATGCCGTAGGCTTTTTCGTAATCGGTACTATCAGACTGAGGCACGCGTAATGCGGACAATTCCTCTTCCTTCAAAAGCCCCTTGCGTTTAAGCAAATCCGGACTGATCAGATAGGGGTTTCCGGCAAAAGCGGAATAACTGGCATAAGGCGAGTTACCAAAACCCGTCGGCCCCAATGGAAGGATTTGCCAAACCCCCTGATTGGTTTCTTTAAGATAGTCGATGAAACGATAGGCTCCGTCACCCAAGTCCCCTATTGCGTAATCTGACGGAAATGATGTCGGATGAACAAGGGTGCCACATGATCTTACAAAATCCATATATACGAACTACATTAATTACTTTGATTGCTTTTACAGAGATTTTATGATAACTCCTGCCAAGGGAGGTATGTTGATTTTTACACTTGCCGGTTGGTTATGACACTCTCCCTTGACAGCGTCCAGCTCCAGGTTACCAAAATTGCTTCCGCCATAAAATTCAGAATCGCTGTTGAGCAAAGTCCGGTATTTGCCCTCCGCCGGAACCCCAATAGTATAGTCATAATGGACTTGAGGAGTAAAGTTGAATATACATACAATCGTATCGTAATCATTCTTTCCTCTTCTCAGAAATGCAAGAATACCACTGTCCGCATCTGTAAAATCAATCCACTGAAACCCACTCCAGTCAAAATCAATTTGATGCATCGGTTTTTGTTCACAATAAAGCTGGTTAAGGTCTTTGATCAGGGTCTGAACCCCTTTATGTCGCTCATAATTCAAAAGGCCCCAATCAACTGACTTTTCGCTGTTCCATTCCGCCCACTGGGCAATTTCAGACCCCATGAACAGTAATTTTTTTCCCGGATGGCAGTACTTGTACGTATAAAGTAACCGAAGATTCGAAAACTTCTGCCAGTCATCCCCCGGCATCTTGGAGATCAGAGAACGTTTCATGTGTACTATCTCATCGTGTGACAATGGCAGCAGAAAGTTCTCTGTGAAAGCATATATCATCGAAAAAGTGAGCTGATTGTGATGGTATTTCCTGAAAATAGGATCAATAGCCATGTATTTCAGGGTATCATTCATCCAGCCCATATTCCATTTATAATCAAACCCAAGTCCGCCGATGTAGGTGGGTCGTGAAACCATGGGCCATGATGTGGACTCTTCGGCCATGGTTACCACTCCTTCAAACTCCTCGTTCAAAACTTCATTAAAATGCTTCAGAAAATCGATCGCTTCGATATTTTCCCGCCCACCGAATTTATTCGGCACCCAGTCATCTCCCTCTCTGGAGTAATCGAGATAGAGCATGGAAGCCACCGCATCCACCCGCAGCCCATCGATGTGATACTTGTCACACCAGTAAACCGCGTTAGAAATCAGGAAATTGATCACTTCGGTACGGCCGAAATTGAATATTAAAGTACCCCAGTCACGATGCTCTCCCTGTCGCGGATCAGCATGCTCGTAGAGGGCTGTCCCGTCAAACTGGCGCAATCCATGATCATCTTTGCCAAAATGAGCCGGTACCCAGTCCACAATAACCCCAATACCCGCCTGATGGCACGCATCCACAAAGTACATAAACCCTTCCGGATCCCCGAAACGTGATGTAGGCGCGAAGTATCCGGTGATCTGATAACCCCAGGAAGGGTCATAAGGATGTTCGGCTATCGGTAACAATTCGATGTGGGTGTACCCTAAATCTTTTACATAGGGAACCAGCTCTTCTGCCAGCTCCTGATAAGTTGGGAAACCGCTCGTTGATATTTCGTTTTTCTTCCAGGAACCCAGGTGGACCTCATAAATGGAGAATGGGCGATCAAAGCTTTTGGAGCGCTTTTGCATCCAGTCCCCGTCATTCCATTCATAACTTTCGATATTTTTGACAATAGACGCGTTCAGGGGCCTGAGTTCAGAGTAAAAGGCGTATGGGTCAGCTTTCAAAAGCGGCACCTCCTGTCCGTGTACCCCAATCTCATACTTGTAAATATCCCCCTCACGAATACCCGGAATAAACAATTCCCATAATCCTTGTTCATGATACTTCCTCATGGGATGCCTGCGGCCATCCCAATCGTTGAAGGTACCGACTACACTCACTCTTTTTGCACTGGGTGCCGATACTACAAACCGCACCCCGGACACTTCACCTATTGTCATCAGGTGGGCGCCCATCCATTCATAAACTTTTCGGTGCGTTCCCTCTCCCCAATAATGCAAATCATGGTCACGCAGCGTCGGCCCAAAGGAATAAGGATCTGCAATGGTATAGGTGTCCCCTTCGAAAGGAGTGATTTCCAGTCGGTAGTCAGGGGCCTCTTTCTTATCTTCAAGGACGATCTCAAATACGCCTCCATCACTGACCCGGTTCATCTCATGGTAGGAGCTGCCATCATCATACCATATATTGACCTTTTCTGCGTTAGGTTGCAGAGTACGGATAACGATGCCCTTTTTTTTGCCTTTACCACCAGCAGTGCTGTGAGAACCAAGCACAGAAAAGGGGTCAGAGTGATCCGCCCGCTCCAGGGCGGTAATCTGGTCGTGGTCTAAACGCTTTTTTTCCAAGGGTATTCTATTTCACGAAAGGTTTAAATTGAAGAGCAAAATACAAAGTTTTACACTAAAATTAACCCGTATCATACCGCATTTTTTTACCTGGAAAAAACAACGTAATTCTCATGATGAATACTTGAGCCCGGCACCGAAATGTTTCATCTTACAACTTCTTTCTTACTCCAGTCCAACCAACTAACTTGATTCCTTGAAAACCTCAAATCTCATAGCAAAGCGATATTTGTTTTCAAAAAAACGAATAACCTTGATCCGAACACTCACGATGATCAGTATCGCAGGCGTCACGGTGGGTACGGCTTTGCTGATTGTGGTTTTATCCGTTTTTAACGGTTTTTTTGACGTCATAAAAGCTATGCTTCTTTCAAATGATCCCGACATCCGTATTGAGTCGGCCGGACAAAGATCCTTTGAAACGAACGGAGAACTGGAATCAATGCTTGCCGAAATTCCCGAGATTGCTGTGATATCCCCTTATATACAGGGGAAAGCTATGGTGGCTCATCGAGGTAACCAGGATCAGGTGGTAGTCGTTAGAGGTATCGACCCGGAACAGTTTGCGCAACTCGCCGACCTTGAAGTGCTTTTGAATTCCGGTGGGCTGGACCTGGAAGTAAGAGATGGAAAACCCGGGATCCTTCTCTCTGATCCGTTAAGCCGTTCCATCAGATCCAATGTCGGCGATGACATTTCTCTGCTTAGTGCTACCGGAATGAGGCGTGCGCTCACACAGTTCAGCGGTCCCCGTATCTCCCGTTTTGAAATCAGGGGTATCTACAGCAGACCGGATGTAATTGCCGATCCGGTCATTTATATTGACATTACCGCCGCTCAAAGGCTTTTTGATCAACGAAACCAATTATCAGGAATTGATATAAAACTGCATGAGCATGATCGCGCCGATGCTGTTAAACAAGTATTGGAACGTCGTTTGGGAAGTGGATACTCGGTACAAACCTGGTATGACCTTCAAAAACCGTTGTACGATGTCATGAGTCTTGAGAAATGGGGCGCCTATTTTATTTTGATGATCATTGTACTTGTCGCTGTTTTAAATATCGTCGGGTCACTTACCATGATCGTGATTCAGAAAAAACGTGACATCGGACTATTGCGCTCGATAGGGTTCAGAAAGAAGGATGTGATGTCAATTTTTTTACGGCAGGGCTGGTATATCGGACTTTTTGGATGTACTATAGGCGGTTTGATCGGACTTTTGCTTAGTTTGCTTCAGGATCAATATGGATTGGTCAGACTTGCCGGAGCGGAATCTTTTATCATCTCCGCTTATCCGGTCCAGATTCTGTGGATGGACGTGGCTTTTGTTCTCGGTGGAAGCCTCCTGCTTTGTCTTGCTGCAAGCTTGTATCCGGCATTCCGGGCCGCCTCCATTGAGCCGGCAGACGCTATCCGAAACGATTAGACTCATTTGCCGATTAAAGCCCGCGCTATTGGGCTTCTATTCGCCATCCGTTCGCTTGCTCGTTTCAGGCAGAATAACTGTCAGGCAGATCGTTTTCGTAAAGCACAACATCCCCCGCTTTCAAATCCCGTCCCAATTGGTCATTGGCTTCAAATAAACTATCCACCACGGTTACATTGCTCTTCTCGAAACCGCACTCCATTAACCCTTCGTACACCGGCCGGGTCTGCTCCGGTCCCACCAGATAAATATGATCAAGTGCATGCCGCGCCATCCAACAGCCAAATTCCCGGTTTTCTTCCTCCTGTTTGGATCCCAGCTCGATCATTCCAGGTGTGATCACAAATCTTCTTCCTGTTTCAAAAGCCGACAACACAGAAATAGCATTTTTCGCCCCTGTTGGATTTGAGTTAAAAGCGTCGTCGATAATCAGAATGCCGTTTCGTTTTTTCAGCTCCAACCGGTGTTCAATCGGGCTGACCTTCCTCAGTGCTACTTTTATCGTGGGAAGGCGCAGTTTCATTAGCATCCCCACACCGGACGCAAGCAGTGCATTTTGGACACTGTGCTCTCCCAAAAGGGACATCCGAACCTCAATCATTTTTTCTTTGGAAGTTACGCCAGATTCACCCTGACCAAATGCGTCTTTTGCCCCATAACCCGAACTTTCATCCGTCGAAATGTTTCGCAATGTTTCCGGAAAACTGTCCGCTAAATGCATTTGAAATGAACACCCTTGCTCATCATAGCCAATTCCGCGTGCATACAAATGATTGTTTTGATCACACAGGCCAGCGAATATGGTGGTCACATCCCCTCTCCCAGCCATTTTACGAACCTCCGGATCATCTCCGTTTAAAACTGCGGCACCACCCGGCTTAAGGTGTCGCACCAGCGCACCCTTGGTGCGCGCTATGGCTTCCCGTGAACCAAAACTCTCAAGATGTGCAATTCCTACATTTGTGATAATGGCCACATCGGGAGGAGCTATTCTGCAAAGCTCATCAATATTTCCCACATACCGAGCTCCCATCTCCAGAATAAGTATCTGATCGGAGGACTTGAGATCCTGATTAATAACCTTGCAAATACCCATCGGCGTATTATAACTGCCCGGAGTCGTGCAAACCCGGTACCTTTCCTTAAGCACCGAGTCCAATATGAACTTGGTACTGGTCTTGCCGTAACTTCCGGTAATCGCAATGACCGTTAGCTGAGTCATGGATTCTATTTTTCTTCGCGCTTTCTTTTTGAATCGATATTGAAACCATTGTTCCAAGGGATAAATCATGCTGGCTGCCACCAACAAAAAAAGCGTGAGAAGTATATCGCCAACAACCCAGGAGAAAACCAGGATATAGATATCGGGATAAAGCAATCCCTGATAGAAGGCCAGTGATGTCCCCAGCAATGGAATCCAGACAGCCAAAAGGGTATAAACAGCCGTCAGTCGTTTCATGCGGGCAGTAAAAACAAGGGGCTTCTTTACCCGCTGAGGGTCATATAGCGAAACATTACCGAACCAAAACAGTGCAAAAATCACCATAATGATGGTCAGAGCGGTATCTGTTAACCGGTTTTCAAGATAAGCCAGACCAATCATGGCCACCAGTATCATGGCAAGGTGTGGTACCGGAAGCAGAATGGTGTTCCAGTGTTGTAACAGCCATGAGGAAAACTCATTAAACTTGTATCCATTTTGCTGGAACATATGAAGCAAATACTTCGCCCTGTAGATGCCGTGACGAAGCATGGAAAAAATGAAAATCCAGCAAAATAATTCTATCAGCGTATAATACCAGCTCAAATCAGGCCTGCCTGGGGTACTTGTTCTTTAATGGTGTTTTTTATTGGGCGTAATATAGCAACTTCTCCAACGATGCTACTTAACAATCGTAACCACTCCGCTGAGATGGTGTAGCATGAAATTGGTGACTCCGCCCGATTTGATATCCACAGCAGTTGAGCTGAAGTCAGCCCCGCCCATGAACAGGTGATCCACCTCAAGTTCTTTAAACAGTTCGACCAGCTTCTTGCGAGGCTCTCCCACTTCGACAAGCACGTTCACATAGTCGTCATCAGGACCTTTTTCTGAAAACTTCCGGGCACTCTTATCCAGCAACTTCTCGGCTTGTTGTATCTCCTTTACAAGCTCTTGCCGACCCATGCCCATCGGATCCGAAACCACATTGACGATATAGACGACGGGCTTTTCCGGCATATATCTGTAAATTTTTGAGGCGTACTCCAGAGATTGAGTCGCAAAAGAGGAACCGTCTGTAGCAATCATCCAGGTTTTAGGTAGTTCCACAATCTTCAGGTTATGCGTTCCCGTTTCATACGATTCGGAGTAGATAGTTAGTTACTCCAGATGTAAATATCCCGAAAAGGTTGGTTTAGGAAAAAACCGAACTAATCAATGAGAATCTACAAAATCTGCTCCTATTTCCCTATTCATTTCCCTCATTATTATCACGCAGGCTTTTATGATGGATAACATGCTGCTGCTCCGGTTCAAGGTGGGCTGTTACCACTACATGACCGCCCAATCGGTCCATGATTTTCTTTTCGAGTATGGTTGCCTGTTTGTGGGCTTTTTCCAGATCCAGACCCTTCTCAAAAAGGATATGGAACTCAACCCAATGGGTGTCACCGGTATTACGATGTCTTAAAGCATGCCATCCCTTCATCGAGCCCGACACCTCTTTATCCAGAATATCACGGATTTTATCATCTATTTCCGGGTCACTTTGATCCATTAATCCCTTAGTGGCGTATCGAAGCAGGCGATATCCCTCCAATGAGATATATGCTGCTATGGCCATTGCCACTATGGCATCCAAAAAGAGGTATCCGGTCCATGAAATCAGAAACAATGTCAACAAAACCCCGCCACTGGTATAGACATCCGTCAGGGTGTGCTTCCCATTTCCCACAATAATCATGTTCTCCTCTCTTTTACCAACCCTCACCAAATATATACCAAGTAAAAGATTGATAACCGCCGAAGCAAAAACGATCCCCGCCCCCGCGCCTAAATTGAATACTTCAATACCGGTGACCAGAGACCGGATCGACTGGTAAAAGATGGTGAGTGCCGCGATGACGATAAGCATCCCTTCTGCACCTATTGCAAAAAAACCAATGCGCTCATGTCCATACGGGTGGTCGTAATCGGGTGGCTTCTGACTGAAATAGATACCGAATGCTGAAAAACCTACCGCAAAAATATGGATAAAACTTTCTGCTGCGTCTGAAAGAACACTGTTGGCTCCCGTATAAATATAGGCTGAAAATTTAATCGCGAAGACCACAATTGAAACAACCAGGCTGATTCGTATTGCTTTTCTCGTTCTTTGGTAGCGAGAAGTGGTGTTACTTTGGGTATCAAAGAATGTTTTCATTCCCGGTCATTTGGAATTCCTGGTTTTCCCGTGCAACATCTATATTTCTTATTTTTACCTCTTTCCATTGAGAATATATTGGAAGCAAAAGTAGATTCAAACCATCAGAAAGTAAAATGATCGTTATCTTATGGATTGATATACGTAACAACAGACAACCCTACTTATCTTTAAATTTGGAAGAACTTTCAAAACCATATCAGGATCTTTTCAATACGATTTCAGTTGCTGCGTCTGAAATTGGTCAGGATATCTATGTCATTGGCGGTTTGGTCAGGGATTATTATCTGAACCGCCTGGACCCTTCGCATCACTTCGACATCGACCTGGTAACTCTTGGATCCGGTATTGATGCGGCGAAAGCCGTTGCAAATAAACTGGGGACCAAAAAAATCGCTACATACCGCCGTTTTGGAACCGCTCGTGTGACCTACCCTCCGTTTGTGCTCGAATTTGTCGGGGCAAGGAAAGAAAGCTACCAGGCTGACTCCCGCAAGCCACTGGTGGAAAACGGCTCCCTGGAAGATGATCAATATCGACGTGACTTTACTATTAATGCTTTATCATGGTCCTTAAACCCCGGAGATTTTGGAAACCTGAATGACCCGTTCAATGGACTGGGTGATTTGGAAAAACGTATCATTAGAACTCCTGTTGATCCTTTGCGCACATTCAGTGATGATCCTCTGCGGATGTTGCGAGCTGTACGTTTTGCTTCACAACTTCATTTTAAAATAGCTCCGGACACCCTCCTTGGAATGGAACACTCTGCCCGTCGCCTCGAAATCGTGTCCAAAGAACGCATTGCCGATGAACTCAACAAAATCATCATGAGCGATACGCCATCCATTGGCTTCCGATTACTTTTTGAAACCGGTTTACTTCGCACCTTTTTCCCGGAAATGTCCAGCCTCCAGGGGGTTCAGGAAAAAAATGGTATGCGTCACAAAGACAACTTGTGGCATACTCTGAAAGTTCTTGACAATGTGGCCTTGGTATCGGATAGTCTATGGCTTAGATGGGCGGCCATATTGCATGATATAGCCAAACCGGCCACCAAAAAGTTTCACCCCGAACACGGTTGGACATTCCACGGACACGATGCTTTGGGTGCACAGATGGTTCCAAAAATTTTCAGGCGACTGGGGCTTCCTCTTGATGAACGTATGCGTTATGTGAAAAAGTTGGTTCGGCTGCATCTGCGACCTATACCCCTGGTAGACGACATTGTAACCGACAGCGCTTTACGCCGTTTGCTTTTTGAAGCAGGGGATGATATCGAAGACCTCATGATGCTCTGCCGTGCTGACATTACCAGTAAAAATGACCGCAAAAAAAATCAATACCTCCGGAATTTTGATCATGTGGAGAAAAAAATCCATGAAGTAGAAGAAAAGGACCGCCTTCGTAACTGGAAACCACCCGTAGATGGCAATGATATCATGACCATTTGTAATATGGATCCTGGTCGAAAAATCGGAGAGATTAAAAGCTTGATCGAGGAAGCAATCCTTGATGGCACCATCCCGAATACCCGCGAAGCTGCCCTGGATTATTTGCATAAAATCAGGGATAGTGCCTTAAATGAAAATACTACCAATGATTAAACTCCTATGAACTTGCAAAGCAACGATGATACCCTCTGGATTTCGCAATCCCCAGCCAAAATAAACCTGGGTCTGCAGGTTTTGGATAAATTGTCCAATGGGTACCATGAAATTTCTACAGGCTTTTGCTTCATTAACTGGCGCGACCGTTTTGAAGTTAAAAAAGCCCCAACCTTTTCACTTGAGATGTCGGATGACCAACTGCCTAACGATACCAACAATCTGATCGTTCAGGCCATCCACTCACTTCAGCGTTATGTGGATATTAGTGACCATTATTCGGTTTTCGTAGATAAAGTCATCCCCGCCGGGGCCGGTCTCGGCGGAGGGAGCAGTAATGCCGCAACCATGATCCGGATGGTAAACAAAATATCAGGTTTAAATGCAAAACTTACTGACTTACAACATTTTGCCAGTAATATCGGAGCTGACATCCCCTTTTTCCTCCACGGTAAACCCGGTATCGGAAGCGGTATAGGAACCGAAATATCGTTTGTTGATATTCAGCCCGACTGTTGGATCGTAACGGTATTTCCTGATATCCATGCTTCCACCGCCGAAGCTTATAAACATTGCGCCCCGAATGCATCCCCCGATTTTTCGGTCAGGCACATCTTGTTGAATGAGCCCATGGAAGAATGGCGGTATCTGCTGCAGAATGATCTTGAACCCTGGGTGATTCATCAATACCCCATGATTGGCGATATTAAAGACCAGCTGTACGACTTGGGAGCTGATTATGCCGCTATGAGTGGCAGCGGATCCTCGGTGTTTGGCCTGTTTGAGCAGGAGTTTGTTGCGGTGGATGCTCTTAACCAATTAGCCGAGTGGAATTTCCTTACCAACATTACCCCTCCTTCTTTTAAACCTGATTTTGGCATATACCGTAATTCCTGATTTTTTACTAAATTATATAAATTGGTTGTTATCCTCACACATTAGCAGCATGCAAATTTTCCGCAAATATGGGAATATGTAGTATAGGCGATGTAACCGCTTACATTTTAACCTGAAGTATCACACTTTACCTAAGTAATTATGATCCAACTGAATGACGACATCACCAAGGCCATGGACACGGAGTCCATTAAACTGGATATACAACGCCATCTGCGTTTCACACTGGCCAAATCAAAATATTCTACCACCCAGTGGGACAAATTTCGCAGTGTGGCCCTTACGGCACTTGACCGACTCCACGATCGATGGATAGATACTCAGGAACACTACTATGATATTGATGCCAAGCGAGTTTATTACATCTCCATGGAGTTCCTGATTGGTCGCTTGCTGGATAATATGCTGGTAAATCTGGATATGCTTGACGAGGTCAAAGAAGCACTGGATGAGCTGGGACTGGATTACGACCAGGTCAAGGAAAACGAATTTGATGCCGGACTGGGGAACGGTGGATTAGGCAGACTGGCAGCTTGTTTTCTTGACTCCATGGCTACACTTGGCATTCCCGGTTACGGATATGGAATCCGGTATGATTACGGAATATTTCAACAGTTGATAAAACGAGGTTTTCAGATTGAAAAACCGGACATGTGGCTGCAGTTTGGAAACCCCTGGGACGTCGTTCGTCCTAAAATACTCTACCCGGTTAGTTTTTATGGCGAATCTGTACCTTACACAGACTCGGATGGTCAAATTCGGTTCAAATGGGCCAATACCCAAAAGGTGAATGCTCTTGCATTCGATACCCCGATACCCGGATACAAAAATGAAATCGTTAACAACTTACGTCTTTGGAGGGCAAGCTCCTCCAAAGCCATCGACCTTCAATCATTCAGTCAGGGTGAATATATCGATGCCATACGCGATTCCCAGCTCGAGGAGAATATCACCAGGGTCCTTTACCCCAACGACAAAGTGTTCGTTGGACAGGAACTCCGTCTCAAACAAGAATATTTCCTCGTAAGCGCTACTTTGCAGGATATCATCAGACGTTTTAAAAAGGTTCACAACGACTGGCGCAAATTCCCGGATAAGATTGCCATTCAATGTAACGACACCCACCCCAATCTTGCCATCCCCGAGTTAATGCGTGTGTTAATGGACCATGAGGGTCTGGATTGGGAAACCTCCTGGGATATTACCTCCCGAACCATTAATTATACCAATCACACGGTTCTTCCGGAAGCGCTTGAAACATGGCCGGTGCCTTTGATGAGAAACCTGCTGCCTCGACACCTTCAAATCATCTACGAAATCAATAAGCGTTTCCTGGACCATGCCAGGGATAAGTTTGGCAATGATGTCAACAAAATACGGCGTATGTCGATTATCAGTGAAGGAGAGAAACCCGCTGTTCAAATGGCCACATTGGGCATTGTAGGTTCCAACAAAGTAAATGGTGTTGCCAGGCTTCATACGGACTTGATCAAAAAAACCATTTTCAAGGATTTTTACGACCTTTACCCCGACAAATTTGTAAATATGACCAACGGCATCACTCCCCGACGTTGGTTGAAACAATGCAATCCCAAGCTTTCTGGTCTCATATCCGAGCACATTGGTGATGGCTGGATTACCGACCTGAAACAGTTGCATAAATTTGATGAAGTTGCCTCCAAGGATAAAAAAATCCGGGAACAATTCACTCAGATCAAAAAAGAGAATAAACTCGACCTTATCAATTTCATCAAATCAAAATATGACGTCACTTTAAACCCGGACTCCATTTTTGATATCCAAATAAAAAGATTTCACGAATATAAACGTCAGCTTTTGGTTGCTCTCCACACCGCCATGCTTTATAACAAAATCAAAGCCAATCCGGATGCCGATTTCCAGCCACGTACCGTACTGTTTTCCGGTAAAGCTGCCCCTGGCTACACCATGGCCAAGTTACACATCAAACTGATTAACGCCATCGCTGACAAAATCAATAACGATCCGGATACTAAGGACAAGCTTTCCTGCCTCTTTTTGGAAAACTACACGGTATCTCTCGCTGAACGCCTGATACCGGCTGCTGATCTCTCGGAGCAGACTTCAACAGCGGGAATGGAAGCATCCGGTACCGGAAACATGAAGTTTGCTTTGAACGGTGCGCTTACCATCGGGACACTTGATGGCGCCAACATCGAAATCAAAGAGGAAGTTGGTGATGAAAATATTTTCATATTCGGATTGACTGAGGAACAGGTGGAGGAAAAGCGACGTAGCGGTTACAACCCACGTGACTATTACGAGTCTATACCCGAATTGCAAGAGGTTCTCAATCAAATCCGGGATGGATTCTTTGAACCGGAGGATCCGGAACTATTTCATCCCATCATCCGGGCGCTGCTGGATGATGGAGATTACTTCCTGGTACTGGCTGACTTTGAATCCTATGTAAAAAAACAGGAAGAGGTTGAAAAGTTATATAAGAACCAGAAAGAATGGATAAAAAAGGCAATCCATAATGTAGGCCGTGTCGGCAAGTTCTCCTCAGATCGTACTATCAGTGATTACAGCGAGCAGATTTGGGGAGCTCAAAAAGTTAAACTTCCTGAAAAAAAGGATAATAACAAATAATCGATTTTTTACAAGTAACCGTTGCCATACGCAGAGCCAGAAACCGTATCTGTGTATGGTGCGGTTTTTTTTCGGTTCAAAGCTCCTGCGTTTCGGTTACTCAAGTATAAATCGAAACGTAATCGTACCATATTGAGACTCCTGAGGGACATTTGACGGCAGTCTGGAAAA
This sequence comes from uncultured Chitinophagales bacterium, assembly GCA_964388615.1. Taxonomy (GTDB): domain Bacteria; phylum Bacteroidota; class Rhodothermia; order Balneolales; family Natronogracilivirgulaceae; genus SLLW01. The sequence goes on from CAYMBG010000035.1 coordinate 16,168, forward strand.
TCGCCACGTCCTCAGTGTACGAAGCACTTCGCGTTCAAGCTCCGGGTTAGCCTTGATGATAGGTTGCAATCTTCCCACTGTACCATCCGGCCTTACTTCAAAACGAACCGTTATTACAGCTTCGGTATCTGAAACATAGTTTGGTAACGGTTGAACAACCGGAGCTCTGTTAAAATCACCCTCCCACTCCAGTTGATAAGGTGCTGAACGAATAGGATCAGAACCGGTACCCTGATCAGCATCAACACGGCCACGAATACCGCGGATATCACCTGTCTCCTCTTCACCCTCCTGTTCAAGCTCATCCTGCTGAGCTGTTGGAGGATCCGTTTCTTCCGCTTCCTCCTGTTCCTCATCAACCTCATCCGCAATCTCTGTTGGATCAATCTGATCCGTATCCGGTGTGGTGACGACATCTTCCGAATTCACCTCTTCCACCTCCTCAGGCAGATCCACATCCCGTGCCGGCTCTTCAGTCTGCGGGTCCGGCTGGGGTTCTTCAACCGGATCCGGGTCCGGTTCATCCGCAACGCTTTCTACGGGGTCCGGGCGTGTTTCAGGTTGCTGGTCTTCCTGTCTCGAAAATTCGGCGATGGTTCCATCCTGAAACTCTCCCAGAGTAACCTCCATAAACGCCATTCGATCACTGGTGTCCGGTTGGGTTACCATAAACAATGCAATAAACAGCATAACCAGGTGCATTATTCCTGTAATGCCAAGCCCAAATTTTTCTTCAGGAGTTAACCTTCGCATGGTGTCAGCGGCTAGCGCGTTCAGTGGCCATCATCATATTTAAATTAAGGGCCTTACCCACATTCATAACGTGAACGGCATCATCAATTATTGCATTTCTGTCAGCTCGCACAACCAAAGTAGCCTGTGGATGCCGTTGATGCTGCTCTCTTATTGAAGAAGAGACATTGGCACGGGCAACAGGTTCGCCCATAATGTAAAAACTACCATCATTGGTGATCGTTACATTAATAAAATGCTGCTCGGTAACCGAGGCGGTTTCTGCTCTGGGAATATCGACACGAATACCAAAATTGGTAACAAAAGAGGATGTCAGCAAAAAGAAAATCAACAGCAGTAAGACAATATCCGTCAGGCCTGCTGCTGCAAAGATGGTCATCGGTTTTTTTACTTCACTATCCGAACGGAAATTCATGATGACCCCCGTTCTTGTTGTTTTTTGTTTGCCGGTTTTTGAAGAAGATCAATGAACCTTGTTGATGAATCTTCCAGATCAAAAATCATCCGGTTCATTCGCCCCAGCAAATAGTTATAAAATCCATATGCGATAATACCAACAGCCAGGCCGGACGCCGTGGTGATCAAGGCTTCCCAGATACCACCCGCAAGTACACTGGGATTGACATTCCCTTCCAGCGTCTGAATTTGTTGAAAAGCCTGAATCATACCCGTGACCGTACCCAGAAAGCCAAGAAGCGGGGCGACTCCTGCGATGGTCGCAAGCCAATCCATCTTTTTTTCCAGAAAATGTACTTCTCTCTTTCCCGCATTTTTTATCGCATCGTCTATATCCTGAATAGGTCTTCCAAGCCGTTTGATTCCCTGTTTCATAATGCGGGTAAAGGGTTTATTTACCTCATCGCAATATCGCACGGCCCCCTGCATATCTCCATTTTTCAGCAAGTTTTCGAGACTGCTCAAAAAACGGCGGTTATCCATTGCGGAATTGGATAATACACGCCAGCGCTCCGCTATTACATAAATGGCCAAAAGCGAAAGCAGGACAATAGGAATCATTACAAACCCGCCCTCGACAAACATTTGAAGCCATGAAATCTGCTCCGGATCTGCAGCAAGATCCGGTTGAATGGTCTCACCTTGAGCACCATTTTGAAAAATCAACGCCGAAACAGCAAGAAAAACCGATATCATGAAGTGCCTTTTCTATTAAGATTGAGTAGTTACCGTAAAAACTCCTAACGAATTCTTATAATGAAATTATTGTCCCTGTATCTTCCGGGTAAATTGCTTATGGCCTCTTGTGCCTGCTCCACAGATTCAAACTGACCTACACCAACGCGCCAGGTTCTGCCACCATCAGGAGCCGTGGCTTCAAACAATATGGCTTTATATCCCTGATCCTTAAAAATATCTCTTTGCTCTCTTGCCCGCTCTTCATTCGATAACGAATGAAGCACAATGGTATAAGCTCCCTGGGCAATTTCTTCGACCGGCCCCCTTAACCCGTACGAGGGCGTCTCCTCTTCTACTGCAGGCTGGACCTGGTGCTCTGACGGCTCTGCCGCTGTACCTTCCCTGTCAGCTGTTTCCAACTCCTCTGTTTGTGATTGACCAGCCTGGTGTCTTTGATCCAAAATCTGCCCTCGATAGTGAAAAAACAAAAGTATAGCCACTATAACTGCTGCCGCAATTGGTAGCAGCCACAGTTTTGACTCCGGCTCTTTTCTTCTTTTCCGACTGTATGCTTCACGTTTACGCCTGAGTGCTGTTTGATCCGGAATTTTATGCTGCTCCTGCTTTGCCTCTTCATCTTCAGATGCTTTCTGGCTGTGCTGCCCGCTCTTTTTTTCCTCCCCTATTTCCTCTTCTGTTTTCTCAAACTTTCTCTTAAACTCATCAAACTGTTTTCTGGGATCATCAGGACTTTCGTCAAGGTCAAATGGATCGGAGTAGTGCTCCTGTTTTTCTTCCTCTGCATCGGAATAGTGCTCCTCCTTTGACTCCTCTACCGGACCCTCTGATGAACCTGGTTGTAGAGATTGGCCCTCATCTTGACTACCTGCAGAAGCCGCCGGATGTATCTCAATCGGCTCCATACCGGCATACTTATAGTTGACCTCAATTTGGAGCTCCTTTTCAGGTTCAAAAACCAAAGCATCATTCACCAGTTGAAACACGCCCAGGCCGTTTAAGTGGTATCGGCCTTTTTCAGATACTTCGGCCTGTACCTTATGTATCCAGTTTTTTAATTCTTTTTCAGCGCCTTTCTGGTCTGTATCAAGCGCTTCTGAAATAAGGGTAATCAGATTCTCATGAGTTAATTTCATCCGCTTCTTATTTTTCCGGGGTGAAAGTTACAATATCGGCCGGTGGATCAAGTAAAATCCTGCCATCTTTTTCCTGACGATGTTCTTGTCGTTGATGGTATACCGAAAAAGTGCCAAAATCCTGGATAATTACACTCCGGTGAGCTTTCAGTGCTCCAGAGATAATGGCTGCAATCTCTTTTTCAATTCTGTCCTGTTTCATATTCATGATAGTCACCAGTGTAAAGTCAGCCCCCCATATAACTGAAGCGGCCTTTCATTATAGTTTTGCCAAATTTCGTAGTCTTGGTCAAGTATATTTAGTGCTTTAAAGTAAGCCCCGAAGTTCTCCGTGATTCTGATATCTGAACGAAAGCCCAGCTGAACAAACCCGTTTACATTTTCACCATCTTGAAAGGTACTTCTGTCTCCAACCATATCCATCCATCCGGATATATCCAGTCGCTCCACCGGATTGAACATGACATGCGCCCTTCCTCTCCAATCCGGAACATAAGGAATTTCGCCGGAGGGTATCACATCTTCATTGACGGAAGTGAAATTAAAACCTAATTCAAAACTGGCTTTGGTGCGAAGAGCTGACAAATTTTGCGTAATTCCATTATACCACTCAAAGTGGGTGGCATCCTCTGCATAGTGATGTTCAAAAAAAATTGAAGCAGGGTTATTCATACTGCTGTAATATCCTTTGTTATAGTATTGCCAGTAATCCAGTCCGGAATAAAGTTTGGTATGAGAGCGAATCTGCACATCCGTGTGCATGCGTATGTGCAAGCCACGATCATGCTGCACATCAAGATTGTGCTGTAAATTAAATCTGTTCTCCCTGTGAATATTTGCGAGTGAGGGGTCTTTAACGAACCCGCGGACCTGCAGCACTACCGTGTAGCGATTGGTTCCCTGGTAACGGTAGCGTATATCCGGATACAAGTATAAGTCGGAATCATTTACAGGATCACTTAACTGATAAAAATTCAGCCTTGCCTCAATTTGATGAGAATAACCAAACAAGTGTCGGTAACGGGCACCAATTGAATTGGTCAACCAGTACTGGGAATCATCGGGGCGGGTATTGTACCAAGATCCGGCAGCCCGGGCCTGGATTCCAAAAACCTGTTCAATCTGACTCCCCTCCCAAAACCGGTTAAGGTCAATACTGTAAAAGGTTTCATCAATATTCAATTTGTTACCGCCAGACAACTCCTCTCCCTCTTTAGAGAAGTACTGTAGTTTGGCCCTCGACTGCCAGCCGTTAAATGCACTTTCAAGCATTTGCCACCTTCCCTCTACTCCAAATTGGTATTCGGAAAGCCTTTTGGCTTTCTGAGGATCTGCGACGGAAACCAGACCGGGATCACTCAAAGGTGAATAGTTGAAAGTGGACGCGCCGTTTACACCGAGGCCCCAATGATGTTCACCAGATCTTCTTGTCCATTGAATCTCTCCATTAAAATCACGGAAAGAACTGAAATCCCGATCACCTTCCGATGAATGGTGTCCCATGTCAATCGCCATACTCTCTTGTTCACTAATCGGCATTTCACTTATAAACTTTAACTCCGGACTCATATAGGAACCGGCACCCAATCTGCTGTAAATGTTTTGCTGTTCCGCAAATTGAATAAAATTTTGCTCGGGCTTCAATGCAGGCTCAAGGTCACTTAAAGGAACCGAGGCAACCACCTCTTCATCTGATTCCAAAAAGGGCATTCTATCCGGGTCGACGCGATAAACAGGAGGGGTAGGACTGAAACCTAATATAGGTTGTCTGCTTAAACCTTGAAACCGCACATCGAACTCACCCCTGATTTCTATATCCTGGGGGTCAATATCGGGCAAAAGCGTAGCTGGACCCTCCTCATCCTGTCCAAATGCCGAATAGGTGAAGGCTGTCATGAATGTAAAAACTACAATCTGTAATAATCGGGACGTACGCATACCTAATCAATAATCAAGGGATCACAAAACATCAGTCTATCTCAACAGATATGAAACGTTTGTCATACCTGAATCCGTCTGAAAAAAAGCAAAAAACTCATGATTACATCCATTTTATGAATCGCGTGCTCTGTTGATTGCATAAATAATGGGTGTAGAAATCAAGATAATGATCATCATCACTAAATGTGTAACTATAGCATAAGCTACACCAACCGCTTCCGGCACAGCAAAAAGCAAAAGCAGGGAACGACTGACTATCCAATGATACGTTCCTATTCCCCCCGGAGAAGGCAATGCAATACCCAATGCTGATATAACAGTGATCACCATAGCCTCCTGGAGTCCAAGGTCATACTCCAGATGCATATTAAAAGCCGTAAAAGGAATATACGTCATCAAAACATAACAAAACCATATCCCGATTGTCAGTAATACAAACAAGGGCCAGTTCTTTATTTCTTTGATAGTCAAGATTCCCTGTATAAACTTTTTCGAAGTATCGGTCACAAAGGTCATAATGTCGGCAATTACCGGGATCCAGCGTCCAAGAATCCTGATCGCAAAGTAAATCAAAAATAGCAGAACAACGATGAATAAGAAAAAAAGCAGCAAATAAAAGAAACCCTCGTAAGTTCCGATTGCCAGCAACCAGGAAACGGCATCTTCTCCAACTATCAATGCAAAAAGCGTATAATCACGGAAGAGATAGACAAAAACGAAAACCATCAAAATCAACATAACCAGTAGATCCAGCAACCTTTCCAGAACCACGGTTCCAACAAGTTTGGTTCTGCTGATCTGTTCTCTGTTTCCAACATAAACGGATCGTGACACCTCTCCGAGACGTGGAACCGCGTAATTGACCAGATATCCTATCATAACACCGCTGAAAAGTGTCATTCTGCTTGTTTTCACACCGTCTTGCTCAATAAGCTGTCGCCAACGCTCGGCCCGCAGATAGTGACTCAAAAGGGTAACAACCAGATAGGGAAATAACCAGTAATAGGTTAGTTTCTCCACCGTAAGGCGTACCTCATAGAATGACACATCTTTAAGCGCCAACCAGAGAAAAATTCCTGCTATAAGAACGCTGATGGCAAACCGGACATACTTTTTTTTCATAGCATCACTCACGAAGATCTATGATTTGTGCATCGTCCGGGTACCTTAACTGAAATATCTTATCGGTTGCGTGCTCGCTTAGAAATTCCGACTCTCTGAAATAGGTATGAACACGGTTTTCCATCTGATCGATTGCTTCTACTTCAAGAGGCCTCAGGTCCTCATCCAAACGAACAACCACCCTCAGGAACAGTTCAAACGGATCATCGCTTGTCAATACAAAAACCGTCGCATTGTCTTCCTTATAACGCTCTTCTACCTGGTAGATATCTTCTGTCTCTGAAAAAAAGCGGGAAGGGGCAAAGTCGTCTTCTGCAGGCTCATATTCACTTATAACCAATTTATTTTGAGCAGAGTTATAAACCCTGGAGATATCACCATCAACCAAAACGGATTGGTGCTCTACAGTGACCTTATACTGATCTTTGGTTATCCATATTTCACCTTCCGTCTCCTGGGTCTCCTCGGTATAGGAGTCATAAAAACGGTGGATCATTTTCGCGTGAAACACGTGGCCATCTTCCAGCATACCCCTCAGTTGATCAAGCTCTGTTGATTCGCCACTGACCTGCCCCACCGCCTGTCCATGGGGAAGTACTGATAATCCGGTTATCAGCAACAGTACCCAAATATAACTGAGCAACATAAGGCTTTGAATTACTGCAAATTTACTGTTCATCAAGCTCCTTTAATAATTGATCCAATTCTTCTTCATTTTCTATCAACACCTCACGCGCCGTACTACCTTGATAGGGGCCAACAATGCCGGCGGAGAAAAGTTGGTCAATCAAACGACCTGCTCGATTGTAACCCAGTTTCAGCTTGCGTTGCAATAAAGAAACCGAGCCTTGCTGGTGCATGACAAGTACTCTGGCTGCATCCTCGAAATATTCATCGCGTTCACTTTTCTCTAATGGTCCGCCCGGACTGTTTGAGTCCTCTACCTCCGGCAAGTAATAGGGATGCTGGTAACCGGTTTGATTTGCTATAAACTCATTAATTCGCTCAACCTCCTCGGTAGAGACAAAGGCATTTTGTAATCGTATCATGGTCCCGCCTCCTCCGTTATAGAGCATGTCACCCCGCCCAACCAACTGATCAGCTCCCATGGTATCCAGAATGGTGCGGGAATCAATTTTTGATGCCACCTGATAAGCAACCCTGGAAGGAAAATTCGCTTTGATGGTTCCGGTGATCACATTAACAGATGGACGTTGGGTAGCAACCACCAGATGTATGCCTACGGCCCGGGCCAGTTGAGCCAGACGTGCAATGGGCTCTTCAATCTGCTTGCCGGCAGTCATCATCAGATCGGCAAGCTCATCTATGATAACGACGATATAGGGTAAATAGCGGTGTCCAAGATCATCTTCAAGCTCATCGTTTTTATACTTTTTATTATAAGAAGCAATATCTCTGACCAATCCCATTTTCAGCAGCTCATATCGACTATCCATCTCTTTACAAACACTGTTCAGGACCTGCAAAACCTCGGAGGTATCCGTAATAATTGGCTCTACTGCATTGGGTAAAGTTGCCAGAAAATGCTGTTGTATGTTTCGAAACAATGAAAGCTCGATTTTCTTGGGATCAATCATCACGAACTTCAGATCATCCGGGTGACATTTATATAACAAACAGGTGATGATGGTGTTTATACCTACTGTTTTTCCCGATCCTGTTGCACCTGCCATCAAAAGATGAGGCAGCCTGGCCAGATCCACCATAAACACCTCATTTTCAATGGTCCTGCCAAACGCTATGGGCAAACTCATGGAAGTTTCGGCAAACTTTCTTGTATTGATCAATGAGCGAATATGTACTACTTCCCGATTTTGATTGGGCACCTCTATTCCAACCGCAGATTTTCCGGGTATAGGCGCAATAATCCGTAACCCTTTCGTGGCCATCGCCATCTTAAGATCATTGGCGTAGCTCTCAATTTTGCTAATCTTAACATCAGGAGCGGGTTCCAATTCGTAGAGAGTCACGGTTGGTCCCACTACCGCCTCAATCGCAGTGATATCAATTCCATGTCTGTTCAACTTATCCAGAATGATCATCTTGTTGCGATTGATCTCCTCATAGTTCACTTCATTCCCTTCATTTTCAGGCTTTTCCAATAAGTCCAGAGTGGGGAACTTATAAGAAATCAGGGGCTTTTCTACCTTTTTTTTACGCTCACTTTCCAGCTTTCGTTT
>CAYMBG010000036.1:0-23363 GCA_964388615.1 uncultured Chitinophagales bacterium
CTTTTTCGTGGACGAATACTCAACATTTCGACAGCCATCCGTAACAGTGGTCAGGGATCTGCATGATGCCGTTCAAGTGGCCAAGGCCGGGGAGCACCGGGATCGGGATGATCTGGTAATAGAGCGCGCTGAAATCGATTCGCTGCTGGAAACAGCATGGACAAAACCAGAGCCGTTCACCGTAAAAGCCAGGGACGGAGAAACGGATCTTTACGGATTGATGTATAAACCATCCACTTTTGATGAATCGCAACACTATCCAGTAGTAGTGAATATCTATCCCGGTCCGCAGACCGGAAGCATCGGCACCCGCAGCTTTTCGGCAATCCGTCGTGGACAGACACATGCACTTGCGGAGTTGGGTTTTATTGTCATCCAGCTTGATGCAATGGGGACACCACTGCGGTCAAAATCATTTCACACGGAGTGGTACGGTGATATGAGTGACAACGGCCTGGAAGATCAGGTATCGGCTATACGACAGCTTGGACAGCGCCATGAATGGCTGGATGCCGACAGGGCTGGCATGTATGGTCATTCTGGTGGAGGTTATGCCACCGTGAGCGCTCTTTTGGATTATCCGGGTGTATTTAGAGCGGGTGTTGCCGGAGCTGGAAACATGGACAATCGTGGATACACGTACTATTGGGGTGAAAAATATCAGGGCCAACGGACCATAAAGCAGGGGCATGACTCGTTTGCCTCCCAGGCCATATGGAAGCGAGCCGATCAGTTGGAAGATCGGCTGATGTTAACCTATGGAACCACGGATAGTAATGTGCATCCAAATATGACGCTTTTACTGATCGATGAATTGATTAAAGCGAACAAAGACTTCGATTTAATTGTTATGCCTAACAGAAATCACGGATATGCCAATGAGAAATATGTCATCAGGCGGACCTGGGATTACTTTGTACGGCATTTACTGGAAACGGAACCACCCGATGATTTTACATTGGATTGAAGAATCCAGCTTCATAATGTCACAGAAACAGGTCCGGCAGCTATGTGCGCCTGGTGTCCAATCGGTGGCACGAAGAATGAACACAAACCAAATAAAACACGATTACGAATGAAATTAGTTGACCAGGAAGGAAAAGAGATGACCAGCAAAAAAAACGAAGAAGCCCAGGAATTGGAGAAGCAGCTGGCAAAGATGGCTCAAAAAATTCTGGAGCCGATCATGAATAAACTGCAGCTGTCCAATCAGCAAATTGGACAGGAACAGTTGATGCAAATTACGTCCATGGCACATCAGATGATTTTCAATCGCATGATTTTTAATCTGATTCAAAAAGTGGGCGTAAAAGATATGAATGAGTTAATCAACGATAATGATCTGGAGGAGCTCAAAACATCTTTCTCCAACCAGTTCTCCACTTCTTCTTCGGATCAGCAACAAGAGCCGCCCGAGGCTTGATCCGGAATCATTGAACCTTTTGAAAAAATTAATTGTAATGGCACTTCTGTTATTTCTTGCGGTCATACTGCATGGAGTAGCAGGAGCCGGCCATTTATCTTTAGAGGGAATTATGGAAAACGAACAGAAAGCTACGTTTGGCGCTGGTTGCTTTTGGTGTGTGGAGGCCGTATTTGATCGGGTAGACGGGGTCAAATCCGTAGATTCCGGATACTCAGGTGGACGCAAGGATGAGGCTTCCTACAGAATTGTAAGCACAGGGGAGACGGGTCATGCCGAGGTGGTTCAGATAACTTATGATCCCGCTGTTGTCGATTATGATGACCTTCTTCAGATATTCTGGCGAACTCACGACCCGACGACCCTGAACAGGCAGGGAGCGGATGTGGGTCCGCAATACCGTTCCGTAGTTTTTTATCATAATGAGGATCAGCGAAAGAAAGCGGCATACTACAAGCAGAAGCTGGACGAAGCGGGTATCTACAATGATCCGATTGTGACCGGGATATCTCCTTTTGAAGCGTTTTACAGAGCGGAAGACTATCATCAAAACTTCTATGAAAACAATCCTGAACAAGGATATTGCCAACTTGTGATTCAGCCCAAAATCGAAAAATTCAAAAATCTTTTTGAAGACAAGTTGCGGGAAGAGTACAGAAAATGAAATAAAGGCAGCTTTACAAAAAGGCGGCAATCATATGACGGTTAATGTACGATAGGCGGGCAATAGTCGGTTTAAATTGTTACTTTTTCCTATACGGCCTTCCAGCATGACAGGCCGAAAATTATTTCAAAACTACGGTGCCCATTAAACTTACGTAATTATGTCATTTCCCGAAAAAAGCGGTCTCATTTTCTCCTCCATTTTTGTACTGTTGTTGCTTTACGGCGCTCAACCAGCAGATGCACAGATATCGCCGGAAGAGGTGGCTTCCCTGGAGCAGGTGACACAGGTTTTGATGCATGAAGATGGTGACTTTCTGGTCTATACCCTTCGAAAGCCACGAAAGCCATATGAAGAGATAGGTGGCGATTTTCATGAGTTACACGTGATGGATTTGGAGACCGGCGATACCAGTGGTCTGATAACCGCTCCAAAAAGCATTTCATCCCCGTCCTGGATACCCGGAAGTAAACGGGTCGCATTTCGTATGACTGATAGCGAATATCATGAGCGTCCCCAGGTTTACTCCCTGGATGTGGTTGATGGTGAGTTGGAGTTGCACACGGAAGCACCGGAAGGAGTCATTTCTTATGCTTTTTCATCCGATTCCTCAGTTTTGGCATACACCATGCGAAGTCCATGGACGGAAGAGGTCCGGGAAAAGCGCGATCAGGGGTTTGATATGGAGGTGTCCGGAACGCATGAACGACATGTGCGATTATGGGTGCAGGAAGAGGGAGAAGCCCGTGTCATGTCACCGGAAGATATGACGGTATGGGATTTTGAGTGGTCACCGGATCAGGAGAATATTGCGATACGTACGACCCATGGTACCGGTATTGACGATGAAATGATGTTCAGCGAGATATTGGTCATGGATTTGTCCGACGGCTCGCTGGATCTGCTTGTGGAAAGCCAGGGTAAAGTGGGGCCGATGCGATGGTCCCCCGATGGAACACATTTCGCTTATCTGGCGGCGAAAGCCTTGAATGATCCGCTTCCGCAACGTATTTATGTCACCAGAGTTGGCGACTACACCGCAAGGGATATAACACCCGAAGATTATGAGGGAACCGTTGAGTGGCTTTCATGGGCCGATCCGGAAATCCTGCGCTTTGTGGCTGTAGAAGGTACCCGCACCGCCTTGCGGGAAATAGCGCACACCGGTGGTGACGCTTCTTTGTTGGAGGGGGGAGAACTGGAAATATTCCGATCCGTTAGTTTTGATCAAACCGGCCGGCAATTTGCGGCGGCGGTCCACCGACGGGATCATCCTTCGGAAGTGTATATGAACCACATGGAGGATACAGGATGGGAGCGGCTTACGTATCATAATGAATTTCTTGATAATCTGGAATTGGGCCGCCAGGAAACGATTTCATGGGATGGTCCGGATGGACTAAGGATAGAAGGGGTGCTTACTTATCCTGTTGATTATCAGGAGGAAGATGATTACCCGCTTGCCATTCTTCCACATGGAGGTCCGGAAGGGGTGAGTATAGATGGCTGGAATACCAGGCCGCTGTATCCGGCCCAGGTGCTTGCAACAGAGGGTTATGTAGTACTCAAACCCAACTATCGCGGCAGTGGCGGACGCGGATCGGCCTTTACAATGGCCAACCATCGTGACCTTGGAGGCAAAGAATTTGAAGATGTCATTCGGGGTATTGACTACCTGGCTTATGAGGGTTTGATTGATCCATACAAAGTTGGGATTTCAGGAACCTCGTATGGCGGGTATTTCTCAGCATGGGCAGGAACCCGCTACTCGGACCGTTTTGCCGCGGCCATCACTTTTGCGGGATTGTCCAACTGGATTTCCTTTATGGGTACCACTGATATACCGCACGAGATGTCTATAACTCACTGGGACTTGTGGTGGTTTGAAAATCAGGGGATCACATGGGACCGATCACCGGTTGCTCATTTGAAAGGAGCCGACACCCCCATTTTGGTAGCTCACGGAAAGGCGGATGACCGGGTGCATCCCGAACAATCCATTCAGCTACACCAGTTTCTTAAGCTCAATGACATTACTACTGAGATGGTGTTGTATCCCAGGCAGCCACACGGTCTTAGGGAGAGGGCACATCGCATTGATTTCATGAATCGGATCGTTGACTGGTTTGATCTTCATGTTAAAGAGGGACGGCAACAGTATTAGTCTGTTCCTCTTACATGGAATTCCTGTCTTTTTAACAGAAATGAGGGTGAATACAGAGGCCTGAAGCCTCGGATACAGGGTTTATGTGTCGGATAAACCTGGTTTAATGATCTCTCGGGTTTTTCTGGTGGATTTTCATGCGAGCCTTGATCCCTTCCTGATGAAGACGGATTCGTAAATTTTTTTCCAGGTTTTTCTGGATTTCGTCAACGACCTTTGATTCGACCTGGTCATGGATATTTTCCTCATTGAGAAAGAACTTGGCCAGAAATGCGGAAACCCGCCCCTTTCGTTTCTTAACAATCTCTATAATGTTCTGAATGTCGATGTCAATGATAATTCTTTTCATGTAATACACGATTTGCCACTATAATGGGTAAAAGAATGGGTGAAAGTCATGAAGAATAAGCGATAGATAACAAAAGTTCGAAATTAATTAACAACTCTTTTTCCGCTTACGTTTTATGTCGTTGTAATAGTTGTCATCGCATCCCACAGCGGGGGAGGGGGCATCCGGCCTTGGGTTATTTATAGTACAAAACCTGGTGGCGTATCAAAAAGGGAGCATAGAGTTGGTCAGCCAGAAGGGAGAGTGTTCCGAATTTATATTGCGATTTCCCCGTGAAGGATAAAGTGTGACAAAGGTTATGATGTAACAAAGTGGAAGTTAATCCTGGTCTTCGTCGGTTTCGTCGATATCGTTGAAGGACCGGATGGTACCCGGCAAATTTTTGCTGTTTCGGGCTCCCAGCTCCCGAATACGTTCAGCCTGTCTCACCAGATTTCCACGTCCATCCTGTAACTTGTTCATGGCTCCGTCATAACTATTCCGGGTTTGATTGAGCCGTTTTCCGAGGTCGATCAGATCTTCGGTGAATCCGACAAATTTATCATATAATCGTCCCCCGGCTTCGGCAATCTCCATGGCGTTTCGGTTCTGGTACTCCTGCTTCCAGACATTGGAGATGGTGGCCAGTGTGGCCAGCAATGTGGTGGGCGACACCATGACGATATTTTTTTCAAAAGCCTCATTGTACAATTCGGGGTCAAGTTGAATAGCCAGGCCGAAAGCGGATTCTATCGGGAGGAAAAGCAGTACAAAATCCGGGCTGTTGATTTCATACAGATTCTGGTAGTTTTTGCCGCTCAGATCACGGATATGTCGTCGGATTGATTGAATATGCTCTTTGGCGGCTTGACTTTTTTCCTCATCACTGTCAGATGAAACATATTTTTCAAATGCAACGAGAGATACTTTGGAATCGACGACCAGGTGTTTGCTGTCCGGAAGGTGGACAATGACATCCGGTTGTTTGCGCTTGCCGTCGTTGGAAAAAGAAGGTTGTACCACATATTCGCGATCCTTTTGAAGGCCGGATTTTTCAAGGATCCGTTCCAGGATCATCTCTCCCCAGGAACCCTGGGCTTTTGTTTCACCTTTCAGCGCGCGTGTCAGATTTCCCGCTTCCTGAGTCATTTTGGTGTTTAGTTCGCTGAGTTGCGATATCTGTTCCTTGAGAGTGATACGATCCCGTACATCTTCTTTATAGGTATCCTCCACTTTCTTCTCAAAGCTTTTAATCTTCTCTCCAAGGGGATTCAGTAGTTGTTCCAGCCCGGCTTTGTTCTGTTCACTGAATCGTTTACTCTTTTCTTCGAGAATATCATTTGCCAGAACTTTGAATTGGTCTTTGTAGGATTCCTGGATCTCGGAGATCTCCTTTTTAAATGAACTGAGTTTATCATCCAGGTGCCGATTGGTTGTTTTTGCTTCGGTCAGCTGTTCGCGCAACGCATTATTATGCGCTTCCAAATCTTTATTTGTTTTCTCAAGTGTTTGGATACGTTCTTGCTGATTCTCATTGCGCTCTTCCAAACGGGAAACCTGTTCGGTGTAACCGGATTGTTTGGCCAGAAGCTCATTGATGTACCGCTGCTTAACGGACGCGTCCCGCCGGAACAGAAAAAAAATCAACAGGGACCCGGAGGTAAAACCAAGTAAAAGAAGTAGAAGAGAGATCAGATCCATCAGGAAAAAGGATTAAATGTGTGCTATCATCCTAAAAAGATAAAAAAAACGTTCCGCTTATTCTTCGAAATTCCGCCGCTTTTTGTAGTTGGCATACCTTGCACCGTAAATCTTCATCATTTGCTCATCGCGAAACGTAACAGCTTCTTTCAGCTTCCTCTTGTAATTCTTTCTGAATTCCTCAAGCTTTTCAGCTTTGGGAATATAGAAAGACTTGTTTTTGTGCACCCCTTTTTCCGGCGAAAACGATACCTGGAATATATGTTCCTGATGAACCCTGTTACTGCGTTTTTTGGTTTTGATACAATAGCTTATTCCAGGGTAACCGATATTGCTCTCTTTGCCAAGATGCATCTTTCGATCATGATTTTTTGCAAATCCCTGCCATTCCGACAAGTTTTTATCCCGGTATGTTTTTGCTCTGGTAAGGGCATGTTCTTTTCCCCCATGCTTTTTGTCGCTGAAAAAACGGCTGATTTGCCGCCCATCCCGCCGGATTCGCACGAACCAACCAAATGTATTTTTGGAGGGCTGGTCAATCCGGGTGATATTTTTTAAATCTTCAGGCATGGGGATCCTGTTATTTCATCTTGTAGACAGGTACACCAAAACCGGGATTCCGCACGGTTGGATAAAGGGGATTTCGTCCGATCTCATGCAATGATGCATTTATGTAGTATATTTATAATAAATAAGTTGAGTGTAAATAGCTAAAAAATAATAACAAGGCAGTATAATGTTATTTGGGAAGCAGGTAGGTCAATTGCATTTGTTTTTCTTAAAAAAGCTTGTGATTTTAAAAAAACACATAAAACCGGTGAATAATGAAACGATTTGATTCCTTAGATACTATTAGAGATGAAATATGGCGGTCCTTACTGGAGTCTTTTGAATCGAAAGAACATACTTTTCGTTTTCCGGTAATAGCCACAGTCTCAAATGGAGAACCGAGACAGCGAATTGTGGTCCTGAGAAATGTCTACATATCCAGCAGGACACTATTATTTCACACAGACAAGCGATCACAGAAAGTTGCGGACATTCAACGTAATCCTGTCGTTAGTTGGCTTTTTTACGATTCACGCAACCGGATACAAGTCCGATTTGAAAGCAAAGCACAGATTCATGATCCGGAGAGTGAACTTCATGAAGATGAGTGGAACGCGACCAGTGTTGCCGAGCGCCGGATCCACGCTGTAAAACACGCACCCGGTACTCCTGTTTCTGATCCCGACGAGGTTTGGCCTGAGGAGATTCATCATCCCTCGCAAAAGTTACAGGATATCGCTGTCGGAAAACCCAACTTTCGTGTCATAACGGCGGAAGTCTCGTTCATAGATTGGCTTCAGCTTCATCCCGAGGGAGAGTTTCGTGCTCTTTTCAACTGGGATGGGGATTCCTGGAAAGGGACCTGGGCCTGTCCTTAGCCAGATTTACGTTTGCCGGGAGCTTCAAGATGAGCTATGGTAGCGCCCCACGTTCCGCAGCCGGGTCCGGCAAGGTGGTAATCCCTAACCCACGGTATGGATTCCAGTACGGCGTGAACAAGCCTGCGCAACGTTCCGGTTCCCTTGCCATGAATAATCCGTACGGTCAGTATCTCTTTTTCCCGGCAGGCTCTGAGATATTCAGGAACCAGATCACGTACATCGGAGGGAGGAAAAATATGCAGGTCCAACACTCCGTCGATCGGATACTCGACCGGATCATCGTTATGATTGGATGGATGGTCGTTCATGGTCTTCTGTGTCAAATCTTACCGGATTAAAGAAGTATGGCCCTCAAAAAACGGTAACGATTTCTTTAAGGGGTTTGCGTTTCAAGTCGGGGACTTTGATATCAGCGCCGGGGTATCCTGCCGGGAAGAGTATGACAGGTGTTTCATTGGATGGCCGTTTCAGGATTCGGTTGAGAAATTTCATGGGACTTGGAGTGTGGGGCAGTGCCACTAATCCGGCTGTATGCAGGGCGGTAATGAACATGCCGGCTGCTATTCCTACCGATTCATTTACGTAGTAGTTTTTTCTTCGTACCTGATGTTCATCAACCCGGTATGATTCCTTGAACACGGCAATGAGTACCGGAGCTTTTTCGAGGTAGGGTTTTTCGAAGTGTGTTTCAAGCTGCGCAATATCCTGTTTCATTTCCGCACTGAAGCGTGATTCATAATTTTGCCGCTCCTCGTTTTCCGCTGCATGGCGAATCTCATTTTTAATGGACGGATCCTTGATAACAACAAAATGCCAGGGTTGCTTATGTGCGCCTGAAGGTGCCGTACCTGCCGCTTCGATGCAGTTCATGATCACTTCATCGGGGACAGGCTCCTCGGAAAAGTCCCTGACTGTGCGGCGTTTTTTCATCAGATTCAAGAAAGACCGGGAGCGTTCGATCAGCTCGTCCGGGGTGGGTTTCTGATAGTCCAACGGGAGAAAATTTACTTTGCTTGCCATATGAATCGACTCGTATTGCTGTAAAAAAGGGGATATTTTCTAATCTGATCCTTATAAAACCAAAAGATACTATTGATGTGTCATACAGAGATGAACGGGGTTGAATATTACGATTTTGAGTATAGATATCCTTACCTTTCATGTTACGCTGTATATCATTGTAAAAAAAGATGGATCTGTATTACCTGCTCCATAAGATAAGGAAACTCCAATTTATCCTCACATAATGAGTAGGTGGTTCGTTGTTTGCGCAATATAAGATGAACAGGCCTTTTGGTAACCCCCCGGCTGCAAAAAAAAGCAGATAATAAACTGGAATCATGAGCTTTCTTATCATGGAACTCAACACCTTTTTCGAAAAAAAATCCACCCGAATGAACTTGAGGAGGCTGTTGATTTTTGCAGGCATGCTGATTGCGGTGATTCTCTCATACACTGCTTTGTTTCAGGTCATCAGCCATTACGAAGGTCAGGATCACAGTTGGATATCAGGATTTTACTGGACCATGGTTACAATGGCCACACTTGGATTTGGTGACATCGTATTTTATTCCGATATCGGCCGGGTATTTTCAACCGTGGTGTTGGTAAGCGGAGTCGTATTTCTGCTTGTATTACTACCGTTTACGTTTATCCAGTTTTTCTATGCACCGTGGCTGGAAGCACAGGCGCAGGCCCGGGCTCCTAAGCGGCTTCCTCGGGAAGTCAGCGGCCACATCATCCTTACCCGTTACAACCCGGTAGCTATTGCTTTTATTGAAAAACTGAGGGCGTTCAATTATGATTACTGGATTGTCATATCGGATTTGAAAGAGGCTTTGAGTGTCAGTGATCTGGGATACAGCGTGATTCATGGTTCTGTGGATGATCCGACCACCTGGAGCAAAGTGCGTGTAGAAAATGCAGCGATGGTTGTGGCAAACGACAATGAGCGGGTAAACACCAATGTCACATTCACCATCCGTGAACTCACCGAGTCGGTGCCGATCGTAACCTTCACGCAGACTGATGAAGCTGTCGATATTCTGAAGCTGGCCGGAAGTGATCTGGTGCTGAACCTGGCGGAAATGATGGGGCAGTCGTTGGTACGGCGTGTGGTGAGCGGAAGCGCGCGTGTACATGTCATCGGTCGTTTTCAGGAGCTGGTTATTGCGGAAGCACCGGCACTCGAAACCCCGCTTGCCGGCAAGACGCTAACCGAAACCCGGCTCAGACAGTTGACCGGGGTTAATGTTGTAGGTACATGGGAACGAGGGAGATTCCAGATAGCCAGATCCAACACCCGTATCAACGCCAAGAGTATCCTGGTTATGGTAGGCACCGTGGAAAGTCTGCGCAAGTATGATGAGTTATTGGGTATTTACCATGCAACAGATGCCCCGGTGCTTGTGCTGGGGGGAGGGCGTGTCGGAGAGGTGGTGGCCCGGTCGCTCAACGAGCGCCAGATACCGTTCAAAATTGTGGAAAAATCGGGTCACATTAATAAATACAAAAATATGCAGGTAGTAGGAGATGCGGCTGACCTCAAGGTGCTCAAAAAGGCGGAAATCGATAAAGCGCATACGGTCATCATCACTCCCAACCAGGACGATACCAACATCTTCCTAACCCTGTATTGCCGACGGTTGCGTCCGGAGCTTCAAATCATTTCGCGGGCGACGCTCGATCGTAACCAGCAAACGCTGCGTCGCGCCGGTGCCGATTTTACACTATCCTATTCAACGATGGGAGCTAATGCCATATTCAATTTTCTACAGCGTGGAGAGGTTGTCATGCTCGCGGAGGGATTGAATGTTTTTCGGGTGAGAACTCCGCAAAAACTTCAGGGAATGGCGATCAAGAACGTGAATATCCGGGATCAAACCGGATGCACGATTGTCGGGGTGGAGGAAAACGGCCAGATCACCTTGCAGCCTGAACCTGACTTTACGTTAAAAAGTAATCAAAAAATCATTCTCATCGGTACTCTCGAAGCTGAAAAAAGCTTTTGGAAGTGTTACAATGATGGCAAACCGGTGGAAGGGCGAAGAACGTTTTTGTTGCGTAAAATCAGGGATAATTTGAAATAAGAATCTCGATATCATGAGTTTAAATAGAGAATCGCATACGGTTTTGAAGTTTTTTTGTTTCTGTCGCGCATGCCGGGCGGCTTTAAAAGGTGAAGGGAGTCAAATGTTACATTTACTCTTGATTGTAGTCTTGACAGGGTTCGGCAGCTTTATTGCTTTGGATGCGAATGGTCAGGGACGTGCCATGGAAGTTGAGGATATTATGAACTTCAACCAGATCAAGACCCCTGATATTTCTGAAAGCGGCGGGCTCATCAGTTTTGAGCAGGTACCAGACCGTGGTGATGGTGCCGCCGTGGTGGTGGATGATGTTGGAAATGAGAGGATCCGCATTCCACGTGGTACGGATCCCCGGCTTAACAGTGATGAAGGATGGTTTAAAGCATGGGTACATGATCCTTTTCGCCAACGCCTTAAGACGGAAGAGGGTCCCGACAGTCTTGTGGCGATACAGCCGGATCTTTCCGATTCCATTTTGGTCGGTAATGTTAAAAAGACACAATTTTCGCAAGACGGGCAGTGGATGGCAGTCCTGACCCAACCGGAGAATCCGGAGGAGCCGGGAACAAGAACCGGACCGGGTGGGAGTTTGCGGCTCTTTTATTTGCGGGATTTGTCTGATAT
Source organism: uncultured Chitinophagales bacterium (assembly GCA_964388615.1). Classification (GTDB taxonomy): domain Bacteria; phylum Bacteroidota; class Rhodothermia; order Balneolales; family Natronogracilivirgulaceae; genus SLLW01. The sequence goes on from CAYMBG010000036.1 coordinate 11,424, forward strand.
GCCGGAGCCTTCCGATACAAACAACTCGTCTTCAAATTCAAAGATTTATGACCCCTCTGGTCGTTTGATGTTCCAAACGGATAACGTTCATGATTTTGCTATTGACAGTCTTTCTACTCAGGTAGTCTATTCGGTGGCGGATTCCACCGGAGCAGAGAACGGGTTGTTCCGGGTGGACCTGCTGGATGAATCACTTTCCATCCGGGCAATACATCGACATAGATACGGAGTCTATGACGGGTTTTCCTGGCATGAACCAAGCAGCACTCTCGCTTTTTTGTTTAGCAGGGAAGATGAATTGGGAAACCCTTCCCCTGCAGAACTTAAGGTATGGGATGGAGATGCGGAGCAACTGAACACTATTGCTGCTTCCGATGATTTTAGCGGAGAACGTGTGCTGCCTTTGCATTCGAAACTCAGTTGGTCAAATGACGGTGACCGTTTATTCTTTGGCTGGCAACCTCTTTCCATGTACCAGCATTCCCTCTATGAGGAAGAGGAAGAGTTGTATGCGGTAACCGACCGTGACTCGATTCTTGCCGGGGCCGATGTTGCTGTCTGGCATGGGGATGACCCGCTTATCAAGCCACATGAGGAGCAGACCTGGGAACAACGGCGTGATCACACCTATCTGACGGTTTATCATTTCAGCTATAACCGCATCGTTGAATTGGCCGATGAACAGGTGCCATATGTCGAAGCGGTAGATAACAGCCGATATGCGTTGGGCCGTAATCCCCGGCCCTATAAAAAGGAGATCACCTGGGACGGCCGTTACAACGATTACTATGTGATCAATTTACGGGACGGCTCCCGTACCATGATCATCGACCGCTTGCGATCTACAACGATCTCGCTTTCACCGGGCGGACGATTTGTGCTTTTCTATGAAGCCGGGCACTGGCATATGTATGACATCGACCGCAATATCATCCGGAATATCACAAAATCGTTGGATGTGCCGTTTGCCGATGAAGATCATGACTATCCGTTCCCTGCCCGCGGTTATGGGATGGCCGGATGGGTGGCAGGTGATCGTGCTGTGGTGATTTATGACAAGTACGATATATGGCAAATTGATACACGCTCATTGGAGTGGTGGAATCTGACAGCGGGTCAGGGTCGCCAGAATCAGCGGCAATTCAGAGTGGTGGCTAGTGATCCCGAGCATGAGGCTTTCCAAAGAAATGAGCATCTGTTGGCACGCGGATTCGGGGAGCGGGATAAAACCTATGGGTTATATGGTGTGCGTATTAGCCGGGAAGGATATGAGCGGCTGGTGGAGGGCCCCCACAGATATCAATACCTGGGGCAAGCGTCTGAAAATGACCGGATTCTTTATACCAGAGAGAGCTACAGCGAATTTCCGGATCTCTGGGTATCAGACCGAAGACTTCGTAATCCAAGAAAAATAACACTGGTAAACCCGCAGATTGACAATTTTGCATGGGGCCGGGCGGAGCTGGTAAGGTGGCTGGACCTGGACGGTGAGCAGCTTGATGGAGTACTTATAACACCGGACGATTATGTGGAGGAGGAGCCGCTTCCGGTCCTGGTCTATTTCTATGAGCAGTTTTCACAACGATTGCATCATTTTAACGAACAGGTGATCAACCACCGTCCGGGTTTTCCTTACTATGTAAGTAATGGCTATGCCGTGTTTTTGCCGGATGTACGGTATGATGTAGGAATTCCCGGATATTCCGCCACCCGTTCAGTTGTGCCGGGAGTGCAGAAATTGATTGATATGGGTGTGGCCGATCCCGATGCGATTGCGCTGCACGGTCATTCCTGGAGTGGGTATCAGGCGGCTCATATGGCTACCGAAACGCATTTATTTGCGGCTGTAATTGCCGGCGCGCCGGTATCCAACATGACCAGCGCTTATGGTGGCATCCGGTGGGGCACCGGACTGGCAAGGCAGTTTCAGTATGAGCAGACCCAGAGCCGGATCGGTGGTACTTTGTGGGATAGCCGTGATAAATATATCGAAAATTCACCGGTGTTTTACGCCGACCGCATCCAAACGCCTATGATGATCATGTTCGGCGATGAAGATGGAGCCGTTCCCTGGGAGCAGGGAATAGAGCTTTACCTGGCCATGCGCCGGTTGCACAAAGATGTGATTTTTCTGCAATATCGCGGGGAACCTCATCATCCGCAAAAATATGCCAATAAACTTGACTATTATCTGAGGATGAAGGAGTACCTGGATCACCATCTAAAGGGCAAACCGGCTCCCGCGTGGATTCGGCAAGGTAGTCCATTTACCGGCCAATAGTGTTGTAAATAAGGACATATCCTGGTTTACAGACCGGTAAGCGGACCGATTGACGGAAATTCCATGACGGATCCTTTATGGCGGATCAATATCCCGCAAAACGATGGAAGGTAAATCCGTTCAGGATTGTGGTACCCAGGACGTGCACCAACCACCGGGATGAACCGGACCGGCAAACAGGGTGCATCCACCACATTGCGGACCGTGCTGGTCAGCTACCCAATACTCGCAGTTGTCACATCGTTCGGTCGGGTTCGGGGTTTCCGCAACATATTGCAAGGTTTCGCGAAGTTGTATGTCCGATTCACTGAGTCCGGAGAGGTCACCGCAGGGATCTGCGGCTGCTTCTTCACCGTTACCGTTGCCATTTCCACAACCTTTTATGAAGACGCCGGCACCGGCACCTGCCAGTCCCAACATACTGATTTTGCCTAAAAAGGCTTTTCTGCTGATGGTATTATCGTTCGACATGATATAGATCTATTATGTTATGGAGAACAATGAATATGTTGTTGGTCAAAAACTTTCTTGAGCATGGCTTTGGCTTGGGAAAAACAATCCAAAGCGGCTGATTTGAAAGTTACAACACGAAACCTATAATAAGGATTCCTACACCTAAAACTAAAAGAATCAATCGAAAACGGGTAGAAAAAAAAAGGGGGCGGATAAGAAGTCCGTAGGAGAAGGAATGCTTGAGAAGCCATTGATAGTAATGCAAACGGTGAGGGGCACCGATAGCAATAGTCACGTGTCCATGAAGGATGGTAAGGGTAAAAGGAAAAGCGAAACAGAAAGTGGCAACATAGACAAGTGTTGCCGGGAGGGGCAGTTGGTTGAGAATAAAATAGAAAGGCCAGGCAAAAACCAGAAGGAGTGGGGGCGTTAGCAGGATATTGATCCAGCTGATTCGGCGGAAATTGCTTTCGCTCAACTCTGTCCGGTTTTTCCTGGTGATCATATTGCCGTTAATCGTAGTTCATATGATAGGCCTCTTCAATGGCATGGAGTCGAGCTTGTTCAAACTCACTACCGGGCTGCCAGCGGCGCAGGGTTTCCTCATTGGCAATACGTTTGGTTACCTGGTAGATCACTTTCATATCCGCAATCGCTCCGGACAGATCCCACCAGTCGTGAACACGGTCATGTACCGTATGATAGATCTTTGACCGGTACTCGGCAACCTGTTCGTTGTAGTTGTCCGGTTTGTCAACGAACTCTGTTCCGGGATTGGGATAGAGGGCCGGTATACCCTGCCGGGCGAAAGAAAAATGATCCGATCGGTAGTAAATTCCTTGTTCGGGGTTGGGATCGGGTTTGACGGTCCTTTCCATTTCGGCAGCTACCTCCTCCAGTATGGGGTCGATGTCGGACAGGCCATAGCCTATAGCTACGATGTCACTGGTTTCTCCGTAAATATTGGTTGCATCCAGGTTAATATTGGCGGATACCTTTCCAGGATGAACCGGAGCATTCTCCGCGAAATACTGAGAACCAAGCAAGCCCGACTCCTCGGCTGTGACTGCGACAAAATAGAGGCTTCGACGGATTTCCCCGGTTTCCATTTCAAAAAGCCGAGCCATGTTGATCATCAAACTCACTCCGCTGGCATTATCCCAGGCGCCATTGAAAATCGAGTCGCCTTCCACGGGTTCGCCCTGACCCAGATGGTCATGATGAGCTGAAAAAATGACGGCTTCGTCGGCCAGATCGGGATCCGAACCGGTAAGTTTACCCACCACGTTTTGGCCTTCAATAGAGCGATAGTCGGCATCCAGTGACAGATCCAGCCGAACATCCTCGAGAGGAACCGGTTCAAATGCCGTGTTTTCGGCGGCATCAAGCATTTCGTCGAGATCGAGTCCGGCTTGTGTGAAAAGTTCCTCGCTTTTTTCCCGTGTCATCCATCCCGAGAATTGCGTATCGTGACCGGCTTCGTCGAAGACGAAAAACCGTTCTCTGCTCCAGCTGTTGCGAACGATATCCCAGCCATATCCGGCGGTTTTATCGGTATGGATGATGATAGCCCCCAGAGCACCCTTTTCGATCGCTTTTTCGAATTTATAGGTCCAGCGACCGTAATACAGGCGATTGCCCCCGTCGAAGCGATCTTCATAAGTGACAGGATTGAAGTTTTTGAATACCAGTACCTTGTTGCTGACATCCACCCCTTTGAAATCGTCCCAGCTCTCTTCAGGGGCTTCGATGCCGTAGCCGACATACACCAGTTCAGCTTCATCGATGGCAACTTCTTCCTGTATGTGTGCAGGCCATGCCATGAAATCATCCTGATACTCGAGTGAATAGGTGTCGTCCGGCTGAGCTGTGTCACCGGAATAAAAACGCATCCGGGCATTTCGGGTTTGCTGTCCCATGAGCGGAACCGGTTGGGTCCAGTTTTCACCGGGCATTCCGGGTTCCAGGCCGATTCTTTGAAATTGTTCGGTAATGTAATCGACGGTCATCTCCTCGTACACGGTTCCGGGGGAGCGACCACCAAACTCATCGCTTGCCAGTACTTCCACATGTTCCAGAATATGAGACTCGGATAGCGGTCCGGGCAATACTTCTTGTTGTCCGTTATCGGGACTGCAGGCTGAGAAAAAAAGCAGCAAGACTCCGGGTAGTAGTAATATTTGTGTCAATGATTTCATCGATACGATCAGGTTGTATTTGAAAGGTTTATATTCGACTGGCGATCAGCATCTCAATGTCGCGATAGGGCATATTGAATAACTGGGCCAGTGATTTTTTGGTGAGTTGATTTTTATACACATAGGTTCCGTTACGCAGACTTACGTTGGTCCATAACGCATCTTTGACACCGCCGGCATCCCCGATATCCAGCAGGAAAGGAACAAGCAGGTTATTTAATGCGGATGTAGCCGTACGCGCAGCGTTGGCAGGGATATTCGGCACACAATAATGTACAACGCCACTGTCCACATAAATAGGATCGGACAGGCTGGTACTTCGACTGGTTTCAATACAGCCACCCTGGTCGGTTACGGCATCGACAATAATACTGCCCTCCTTCATATTTTCTACCATAGTCCGTGTGACCCAACAAGGGGCCCGGTGTCCTTCGACCATGGCGGCTCCGATCACGACATCCGCCACTTTCAACGCCGATGAGATATATTGGTAAGTGGCCATGGTGGTGATGATGCTTCTGTTGAGAGAGTTTTCAAGTCGCCGGAGCTGCGCCAAATCGCTATCCATTACAAACACCTGGGCACCGTAGCCAAGCGCTGTACGTGCCGCATATTCGGCAATGATGCCTGCGCCAAGTATTACTACGGTTGCGGGAGGTACCCCGGAAATACCTCCCAACAAAATGCCTTGCCCATCCTGGTTATTTTCCAGATAATGGGCCGCGATCTGGACCGACATGGTGCCGGTGATCTCATGCATCATCCGCACAATGGGAAAGCTGTTATCGGGTGATTTAATATATTCAAAACCGATGCCGGTGATGTTCTTGCGCATCAGTTCTTTCAGGTAATCTTCGGTAGTTCCGCCCAGATGAAGCGCGGATATGACTGTTTGATCGGGTTGGAGCAATTCGTACTCTTCGCGAATCGGGGGCGCCACTTTCAAAATGATTTCCGAGCGTTTGTATAGCTCTTCGGGTGACCAGGCGATGGTAGCCCCGGCATCAGAGTACTCCTGATCCGGGAAACGCGCGTCTTCTCCGGCATTCGATTCGATACAAACCTCATGGCCGTTGGCTTTCAGGTCCGCTACGCCGCCGGGAGTTACAGCCAATCTGCGTTCATCCTTGGATCGTTCGCGGGGCAAACCTATCTTCATACTAACACGTGATCCGGTGTGCTCCTCGGGTTTCTCAAGCGTTTTAAGCCCGAACTGCTGCGCAACCTGATAAGGATTCATTATTTCCATGAATCAGCGATTTGATGGGATATAGGAGCTTTATTGGAAGATTGTGAGATTGCAGCTCACAAAAAGGTTCAAATTATAAAAAGTTACATCACTTGGCTATGTTTTACAAATTTAAGGTTTCTTGTATCAAAAACAGGAGAGCAGTGCTTTGAAAAGGGTAAAGCCCAAAAAATCTCTGGGGCAGCATTTTTTACGTGACCGGCAGGTAGTTGACCGGATTGTAGCAGGACTGGATGCCGGTCAGGATGACCGGGTGATTGAAATCGGACCCGGTACCGGTGCGCTTACTGGCGAGCTATCCCGTCGGTTTCGAGATTTGCATGTCTTTGAGGTGGACTCGCGGTCCATTGCCGTCATTCAAGAACATTTGCCACAAGTACAAGTCCATGCCCAAAGTATCCTTGAAGCTGATTTCCAATCGCTGAGTGATGAGGCGGATGGCCGCCTGGTTATTGTGGGGAACTTACCTTACTACCTGACCAGTCCGATTTTGTTCCAGGTTATTGACCGCGGAAACTTCTTTTCACAGGCCGTGTTCATGATTCAAAAGGAGGTGGCACAACGGCTCTCCGCCCGCCCGCGCACCAAGGAATATGGGATACTCAGTGTTCAGGCTCAGGTGCTTGGCCGGCCCGAAACCCTTTTCACGGTATCCCGCCATGCTTTTGACCCGCCTCCCAAAGTTGAAAGTGCCGTGATTTCCTGGCAACCCGGGAACGATATTCTACCCGGTTCCGTAGCGGATCTTCCGGTGCCTCTGTCGAAATTCAAACAAGTAGTCCGTACAGCATTTCATCAGCGCCGAAAAAAACTGGCCAATGCATTGAAGCCCATACTGACATCGCCTCTTCCCGACGATTTTGATGCACAGCGAAGGGCCGAAGAGCTGGAACCTGCTGAGTTTCTCGAACTGGCGCAATTGATGCAAAGCCGCATGTGATCATATCTGTTGCCGGCCAGGCACACCGTTCACATTTTTTATACTGTTTTGATAGTGAAAATAAATGTCCGTGTTTTGTAATCCATACCATATGAAAAAGTCTGTAATTCAATAACCGTCTGTAAGCAAAACCGGATTTATATATAAAATAATTGCGACTACCATGATAAAAACCAAGACCTGTTTACTGCTGACCCTCATCCTGGCGGTTACCCTGTTATCCGGCTGTGAGAAGCACTCCGATTGGACTGAGATCCCCAAAGATGGTTATTTGTTGTTGGAGTATCTTGAAGGGCCAACACTGGGCTATGCATCGGAATCCGGACTGGAGTTATTAGAGGAGGAGGGCTTTGTGTTCAAGGATTTGAACGGCAACGGCACTTTGGATCCGTATGAAGATGTGCCCCATGATATGCGCCCCCATGTTGACCGGAACGGTAATACGTATGAATTCGGGTTTGGTATGGATTGGAGCGGGGTGATTCGAGATGAACGGACCGCCGGGCATGGCATTGAATAAAACGACGAAATAACAACAAATACATACCTTAATAAAGGAATATTATGGAGCACAAAACGATAAAACTACTGGTACTACTCATGTTTTCTGGTATGATAAATACACATGCTTTCGGTCAGGAGGCGCTTTTTGACAACAACGAGCTTGTTTCACCCGAAGTTCACGAAGACCGGACCGTCACATTCCGGCTGGAAGCTGATGAGGCCGGACAGGTACTGCTCTCTGGTGACTGGATGCCCCGGCAGGAAGGGGGGCCCGGGACGGTAGAGATGTCACGTGATGAAGAGGGGGTATGGACGTACACCACTCCGGCCATGGCTTCAAATCTGTATACCTATTATTTCCTGGTTGATGGAGTGCGCGTTATTGATCCTGCAAATGTATACGTGGTTCGTGATGTGGCATCGTTGTTCAGCATGGTATTGGTCGAAGGGGGGCAGGGTGATCTGTACCGTGTCAACGACGTACCTCACGGAAAGGTAGCTCATCGATGGTATGACTCTCCCCGCAATGAAATGCAACGGCGTTTGACCGTTTATACCCCACCAGGTTATGAAACCACGGACCGGTCCTATCCGGTGCTCTATTTACTTCACGGCATGGGCGGTGACGAACAGGCCTGGATGGAACTTGGAAGAGCTTCACAAATACTGGATAATCTTATAGCCTCGGGCGAAGCCCATCCCATGATTGTTGTAATGCCTAACGGGAATGTGTATCAGCAGGCGGCCCCCGGTGCCTCTCCGAGAGGTATGTATCCACCAGTCATGCGTTTGCCGGATACCATGAACGGAAAGATGGAAGCCACGTTTCCGGATGTGATGGAATTTGTGGAAAGCCAATATCGTGTGGAAACCGATCAGTCAGGAAGGGCTATAGCCGGATTGTCAATGGGTGGATTTCATTCGCTCCATATATCCCGGTACTATCCGGGGACATTTGATTATATCGGACTTTTTTCTCCGGCTGTGATGCCCGGTGAAGATGTAGCGTCCGAAATATATGCCGATATTGATGAGACTTTAGAGGTTCAGAGAGACAGTGGTTATGAATTGTACTGGATAGCGATCGGCGAGACCGATTTCCTGTACGAGCAGGTGGAAGAGTATCGCAAACGTATTGACGAACTTGATATGCCTTACGAGTACCACGAAACCGAAGGGGGACACACCTGGGATAACTGGCGCAGATATTTAACAGATTTTGTTCCAAGGCTGTTTTAGTAAGCAGGTCTGTGACCTGCATATTGAGGGTTTGGAGCATTAGTCCCTTGGCGGTTAGTATGATGGAACGATTCAGGGCCGTTTGCACTTTATAGTGGCAGAGTGCTAAAATGTAAAATTTTCCTGTTGCGCTGCAGGTTTGTATTTCTTATTATTTACTCGAATCAAAACTGGCACTCTCAAAGAAAGAGTGCCAAAAAATTAATCCATGAACTTTAAACAATAGAAACTATGGCTAGTATAAAACCTCTCAGTGATCGCGTATTGGTTCGCCCTGACACAGCTGAAGAAAAAACCAGCTCAGGGATCATTATTCCGGACTCTGCCAAGGAGAAGCCTCAGCGGGGAACAGTAGTAGCAGCAGGCCCCGGAAAAGTTGAAAACGGAAATAAAATCGGGATGTCCGTAAAAGAAGGAGATAAAGTGCTTTATGGCAAATATGCCGGCACCGAAATCGAAATGGACGGAGATGATTTCATGATTATGCGCGAAAGCGACATTCTCGGAGTACTTTCCTGATTTACATAACCGGCTGTCGGGTCAGCATGTAGATTGACCGGAGTTCGGAAATGAAAATGATTATCAGAACCACAACTAATAAACAGAAATTGAACTATGTCAAAATTAATTCATTATAACGTAGAAGCCCGTGACCAGTTGAAGCGCGGTGTAGACAAGCTTGCCAGTGCGGTAAAAGTGACTCTCGGCCCCCGTGGTCGCAATGTCATCATTGAGAAATCCTTTGGTGCACCGACCATGACCAAAGACGGGGTGACGGTAGCCAAAGAGATCGAGCTCGAAGACAAAGTGGAGAACATGGGAGCACAAATGGTACGAGAAGTGGCTTCCAAGACCAGTGACAACGCGGGTGACGGTACCACAACGGCTACTGTTCTGGCGCAATCCATTATCCAGACCGGTCTGAAAAACGTAACTGCCGGAGCCAATCCAATGGATTTGAAGCGTGGCATCGACACAGCCGTTGAAGGGGTTGTTGCTGAGCTGAAGAAAATGAGCCGGGATATCAGTGACCGTAACGAAATTGCTCAAATTGGCACCATATCAGCCAATAACGATGAATATATTGGTAACCTGATCGCCGATGCCATGGAAAAGGTTGGCAAAGATGGTGTTATCACGGTAGAAGAGGCCAAAGGTACGGAAACGCATCTGGAAACGGTCGAGGGAATGCAATTCGATCGTGGTTATCTTTCCCCCTATTTTGTGACCAACTCCGAAAAAATGACTACCGAGTTGGAAGATCCCTATATACTGATCTTTGACAAAAAGATCTCCAATATGAAGGATCTGCTTCCCGTACTCGAGAAAGTGATACAAACCGGCAAGCCGCTGTTGATCATCGCCGAAGATATTGAAGGGGAAGCCCTGGCTACATTGGTAGTCAACAAACTCCGTGGCACCTTGAAAATAGCTTCCGTAAAAGCTCCCGGTTTTGGCGATCGCCGTAAAGCGATGCTTGAGGATATTGCTATCCTGACCGGCGGTACGGTTATCTCTGAAGAGCGTGGTTATAAGCTGGAGAATGCAACACTTGATTTCCTCGGACAAAGTGCCCGTGTCTCTATTGATAAAGACAACACCACGCTTGTTGATGGAAAAGGCAAGGAAGATGATATCAAAGCGCGTGTTAACCAGATCAAGGCGCAAATTGAAGAAACAACTTCCGACTATGACCGTGAAAAACTTCAGGAGCGTCTGGCCAAGCTAAGCGGAGGAGTTGCTGTTCTATATATAGGTGCGGCCTCCGAAGTGGAGATGAAAGAGAAGAAAGCACGGGTTGAAGATGCGTTGCATGCTACCCGCGCCGCTGTTGAAGAAGGTATTGTCGCCGGTGGCGGTGTTGCCTTGTTGCGCAGTGCGAGCGGTATAGAGGGCTTGAAAGGAGAAAACCAGGATCAGGAAGTTGGTTTCGAAATTGTTAAGCGTGCACTTGAAGCCCCGCTGCGGATCATAGCCGGTAATGCCGGTGCAGAAGGCTCGATCGTAGTTCAAAAGGTCAAGGAGGGCAAAGAAGCCTATGGCTATAACGCCCGTTCCGAAGTTTACGAAGATCTGGTCAAGGCAGGTGTGATCGATCCGACCAAAGTTACCCGCACCGCGCTTGAAAATGCGGCGTCCGTAGCCGGCTTGTTGCTGACTACCGAAGCGGTTATCTCGGATAAGCCTTCCGATGATGATGACAAAGGAGCTCCCGCCGGTGGCGCACCCGATATGGGTGGCATGGGTGGAATGGGAGGAGGCATGGGCTTCTAAACCCGCCTCTTACCTGATCTGCAAAACGGATTTTGAAATCCGGCATCATTATTTTGCAGTATACAAAAACCCGGTACCTCATAAATTGAGTTACCGGGTTTTTTTTTTTTGGGTACGGCAGGGCATGAATACTCGTAAATGATTCTACCTGTACACTTTGCTAATTAAAAATTCAAACAATGTGATTACATATTGTTTTTAAATATGAGATCATTATATTAAAAAAAGTTACCGGTTAATCTGTGTTTTCCATACTAATTTTTAATTGGCGCTGATTTGCGAGTTATAAAACATCTTTTTTATCGAAGCAGTCTGATTTTCAAAATACAGGTAACCTGGATCCTGATTTATACCTTCTTTTTCTCAGGTATAACATTAATCGCCCAGGATACAGGTTGGAAAGCGAATCCTGAAATTATTCAGGAACGACAAGATAGCCGGCCCGATTATGTATGGCTGGAATCGTTTGTCAAAGATTATGATTTGTCTGATCCTCTTATTACAGAGAGTGGTGAATTGGTAAATACACCCGGACAATGGCAATCAAGGCGCCAGGAGCTTTTGAATATTTTTCGTTCTCAGATGTATGGCTATCGACCGGAAGAACCAGATCGGGTTTGCTTTCATCTTGTTGAAAAAGATAATGAAGCCATTGAAGGCAATGCATCCATGAAGCGTATATCCATAGTAAGCAGGTATGAGGATAGAACCCACCAGTTTGAGTTGATTCTTTTTTTGCCAAATCAAATTAAAAATAAGGTACCTGTTTTTTTATTCATGAATAACCGCAGCCCTGAGAATA
>CAYMBG010000037.1:0-23309 GCA_964388615.1 uncultured Chitinophagales bacterium
GGTTCGGTTTCGCCGGTTGGCCGCAAGGAGATGTAGTTTGTTATCCGGTTGGCGAAAAGGGCCAGATGCAGCTCCCAGTCTGATGTGCGGTAATCCAGAAACAGGTCGGTTCCGTAACCCACTTCGTTCTCCAGATCCGGATCGCCGACCTCATAGGCTCCGGCTGCAAAGTGTATGGCATCGGCAAAAAGCTCTTCCAGTGACGGGGTGCGGTGAGAACGTGAAAATTGTATACCGGCATCCAGGTTTCCGAAAAGGGGCCCGCTTGCGCCAATGGAGCCCGCCCAGATGCCCTGACTGCGTGTGGTGCCTGCCTCCGGGAAATCTTCATTGGTGAGTGACCGGATATGACTCCATTCCATCCGGATCCCGCTTTGCAGATGCCAGTTTCGCGGGAGGCGGAACTCTTCTATAAGAAATCCGGCGGTCGTCCATCCACGTGCATCGGGTGTAAGCGCCTCCTCGCCTCCCACTGATACATCCCGCCATTCAAAAGTGAGTCCGGCAGTACCGTTGTCAATGACACCGCGTTCACCATGCTGAAAGAGCAGATCCGTCTGGAAAAAATGGTGGTCAATGGCCAGTTCGAGGTCTTCATCATCCAGTACGCCATCTACATATTCATATTCAATCTCTTCATGAGTGTAGAAGTTATAAACCATGCGCGCTTCGGCGGCTTCCCAGAAGCTGTGATCCGGGCGGTAATGCGTGGTTCCCTGAATGGCCAGACGCTGCATGGCCAGTTCCACCTCTTCATCCAAATCGAAGGGATCTTCCGGGATACCATAGGTCATGTCGGAGTACTGGACGGAACCGCCGCTGTACCCGCTGCCATAGCGCCATGCGCCGCCGGCACCCAGGTTGAGGGAGCGCATGTCGGTCCCGGGTATTTCACCGGCAGGGGTCTGCATGTCACCGGTGTTGCGGAGGCTGCTTCGAAAGGTAAATGCCCGATCGCCCAGGCCGTAGGTCAATCGTGTCAGACCATTTAGCGATTCGGTTCCACTCTGTGCCTCTCCGCCGATGTAACCGGAGGCTCCATCCGCCCAGCGGGAAGGGATGTCGCCGGAATGGACATTGACAATGCCACCCATGGCACTGGAGCCGTATATAAGACTTGCCGGACCCCGGACGATATCCACCCGGTCAAGTGAGGACGGATCGAGAATGACGGCATGGTCGTGTCCGGTGGCGGAGAAATCCCCCATCTTCATGCCGTTCTGGAGCACCTGGATGCGCTCACCATCCATCCCGCGCACCACAGGCCGGGCCGGAGCATTACCCATCGAGCGCATGGCCACGCCGGTTTCACCATCCAGAAGGGTTCCGATGGAGGAGGTGTTGCGTTGCTGGATGTCCGTGGATGTGTAGCTTTGGGTGGGTTGATACCGGGTGATGCGGTCGAAAAGGGAACCGACCACCAGAAGTTCATCGGTCAATACCACCTCTTGCTGCATTGTAAAAGTGACGTGCACGTCGCCTTCCCGACCTTCTTCGTCAACGGGCCAGATGATCCGGGTTTCTTTGGTCTGAAAGCCAACATGGCGGATGATCAGGGTCCGGGTGCCGCTTTCCAGTCCGGATATTTGGAAAATACCGTACTGGTTGGTTGTCGTCCCCATTTCAAGTTCAGGAACCCAGACGCTGGCTCCGGGAAGCGGATTTTCATCGGCGTCAGTGATCATTCCTGTGAGGGTGTCATCGGACAGGCCGGACCCGCCGGGATCAGATGTGTTCAGGGCAAGGCCCGGCTGAACGTGAAAGAAAGTAAACAGACAGGCCAATGCACAAAGCAGTGCAAAATGTGAGCAGAATCGATTCATAACAGAGTGTTTTCTGGTTGCGTGGATACGTTGGCAGATAAGCTCTGTTATTTATATGAAGTCTAAATAAATTTTATAAAGATTCTCTCCCTGCAGGTCCCGTTTTATATCAGTTTCAATGCCTACTGCTCCTCTTTCCACTTGATCTCATCCGCAAACGTCTCTTTTTTCCAGATCGGAACTTCTTTCTTGAGGGTGTCGATCAGCTCGGAAGTGGCGGACAGCGCCTCTTTGCGATGGGCGGAGCTTACGGCGACGATCAGCGAGCATCCGCCGACGGGGACTTCGCCGATGCGGTGGAAGATGGCAATATTTCCGACGTGATGACGCGCGCGGGCCTCCGCTGCCAGAGATGCCAGCACGGAAAGGGCCATCTCTTCATAGCAGTCATAAAAAAGGGTACGGACCCGGCGGCCTTTTTCGTGATTTCGCGTGATGCCGGTAAAGATATTGACGGCGCCGCAATCAGATCGGCCGGCAAAGCCGGCAGCTTCCCCAATGCCGGGGATCGTTTCTCCGATGGCAATCCAGATACTATCTTCACGCAGTTCTTTCATGGTGTCGTTCCGATCAGCCTCCGATGGATGTCATGGTACGGCCGGGCATGTCGGCCAGCTCGAACATCCCCGCATGTTGTTTCTTTTTTGTGCGGATGGATTCCCGGATGAGGGGTTCAAGGTCGTCGCCGCGGCGCAGCGGTGTGCGCAGATCGGTTTCATCCTGTGAAAAGAGGCAGTTTTTGATGGCACCGTTGGACAGCAGCCGGATCCTGTTGCAGCTTCCGCAGAAATGCTCGCTCATGGAGCTGATGATCCCGATGCGGCCACGAAAACCGGGAATGGTGTAATGGCGGGTGGTATCGTGTGGCCCGTCGGTATCACGAACAAGGGTGTAGTGCCCGGAAAGCGCATCCCGGATGGTATCCGCCGGAACCATTTTACGGTCATCCCACCGGTTGCCGTCAAACGGCATGAATTCGATATAGCGGACGGACAGGGGCCTGGTCCGGGCGAGCTCTGCAAAGGCGGCGATTTCATCGTCATTCACCCCGCGCATGACCACCATATTCAGCTTGACGCGGAAGTCGCGATCCACCAGCTGCCGGATATTCTGCATGACGGTTTCAAAGCCGTGTCGCCGGGTGATCAGCCGGAAACGGTCGGGGCTGAGTGTGTCCAGGCTGACATTGATGTTACGAAGGCCGATTGATGCGAACGTATCGATGAATTGGTCCACCAGCAGTCCGTTTGTGGTCAGCGCCATCTCGACGGGCCGTTTGCCAAGCGCCCGGAAAAACTTGTCCACATCCCGCCGGACCAGCGGTTCGCCGCCGGTGATCCGGATTTTTCGCACACCAAGCTCGCAGAAGGTATCGATGATGGACAGAAGTTCCTCGTAGCTGCACAGTTCGTCCTTCGGGGAGAGAGGGATGCCGTCCTCGGGCATGCAGTAGTGACAGCGCAGATTGCATCGCTCGGTCAGCGATACCCTCAGGTAATCGTGGATTCGTCCGTGTGTGTCGTATAAATTCGGCATTAGTTGGTCACGCTGGCTAACAGGCATGGTACATCAAGCTTCGGAGTACATCCTGGACGAGATTCGGGAAATAGTGTCTTTGTTTGGACAGTATGGAAAACAGGACAAGGTCATGGAGGACAGAAGGTCAGCCTCCGGAAACCGGAGTGATCAGTGCCACTTCATCGCCGTGATGCAGCGGTTTGCTGCCATCCACATACACCTGATTGACCGCCAGGCGGATGTAGTCACGATACGTTGCAATGATCGGCATTTCGTTGGCCAGCAGGTCGATAAGATCCGAGCCACGGGTCCCGTCCGGCAGTGATAGCTGTTCGGTGCGTCGTCCCCGGTGATCCGCCAGAACACTGAACCAGAGCACGTTTACCGAGATGCTGGTTTCGTTTGTGTTCGCTTCACTCGCATTCACCCCGTCTGGGTTGGTTTCGCGTGTGTAGTTGCCGGTTGCACCGGACCCTGTTCGCATTTTTTCATGTTCCAAAGTTTGTTCTTTTTGCATATTCTGAATTTGTAAAAACAGAACTTATTAAACAACTATTTATTGCTATCATGATTGATATTAGTCATAAACGGTCATCGTTGCGTTATGCGCGGGCGACCGGTACGTTGCTGGCATCGCCGGATATAATTGCACGCGTGCGGGATGGAAGCATACCAAAAGGGGATGTACGCTCGGTTTCCCGGAGCGCCGGCATCCAGGCGGCCAAGCGGGCATCGGAGTGGATCGTCTTCTGCCATGCAATGCCGGTGGACTGGGTGGAGGTCTCGATGGAGTTGGAAGATGACCGGATGGTATTCACCGCCGAGGTGCGATCGGTCTGGAAAACCGGGATGGAGATGGAGGCGATGACGGCGGTCAGCGCGGCGTTACTGAATGCCTACGACATGCTCAAGCCGCTCAAGGAAGATGTATCGATCGGGGAAATCCGGCTGGTTGAGAAGACCGGCGGTAAGTCGGATATGTCAGACCGGTTTGAGGAGCCTTTGAAAGCGGCTGTGGTTGTCGTTTCCTCCGCAAAAAAGCAGGGCAAGCGGGCGGATCGCGCCGGGGATGTGATCCGGGAGTTTCTGGCGGATCAGCCGGTGACCGTAGCCGAGGATGTCTATGTTGAAGAGCATTCCGATCAGCTTGCGGAGACATTGAAAAAATTGGCGAAAGGTTGGCCGGCGCGTGAGGAGGATAAAAGTGATACTCAGGATGCGGATGAAAATGCGGAAAGCGGAATGGATCTGGTGTTCGTATGCGGAGCTACGGGTCCGACCCCCAACGACATCACACCGCAGGTGATCCGTGATGTTTCCGACAAGCTGGTGCCTGGAATGGGCGAGGCGATGCGCAGCTACGGCTATCAGCGCACACCCTTTGCGATGTTCTCCGAACAGGTTGCCGGACTGCGGGGGCAAACCCTGATGATTGCCCTGCCGGGCAGCGCTCGTGGGGCCGGGGAAAGCATGAACGCGCTCTTTCCGGGGGTGCTGCATATTTTTCGGATGCTTCGGGGGAAGCCTGCGGCAAAATAGCGACTGCCAAGGTTTTGCTTACCATTCTGTACTAGAAAAATACCAACTTCAGTCCGGCGATCAGAAGAACGGTTGCCAGCAGGCGCTTGATGCCAATATGCGAGATCTGGCGGCTGCCCATCCAGGAGCCGATACTACCTCCCGCGACGGCTGCGATCACCATGGGGAGCGCAAAAACAGGCAAAGAAAGGGTGGCGGTTATGTTTCCGGCCAGTCCGGCGATGGAGTTGAACAGGATGAACAGTGCGGAAACGGCTGCGGCGTTTTTGGCGGTAGCCCAGCGCATCATGAGCAGCAGAGGGGTTAGAAAGATGCCGCCGCCGGTCCCGGTAAGGCCTGCAAGCAATCCGATACCACCGCCCGAAGAGACAGCGGCTGTTTTGGATGGAGGCCCTTTCGGGGTATCGGGACGCATATCCAGGATAAACCTGGCCGCGGAAAACAGAAGGATCAACCCGATCACCACATTAAAAATCCGTGTCGGAAGATTCAGGTATCCGCCCAGGAAAGCCATCGGAATGGAAAGTACGATGAAGGGCCAGAACAACGGCCAGCGGAAGTGTCCCGCCCGGTAAAACTGGTAAAATGTGATTGAGGCGACAAAGATATTGAGCGTAAGTGCCGCCGGTTTGATGAATTCCGGGGCCAGGCTGAACAACGACATTACGGCGATATAGCCCGACGCCCCGGCGTGTCCGACTGACGAGTACAAAATGGCTATGACAAATATTCCCAGTGACAGGGGTAGTAATAAAGAAAGTTCCATGGAATCATACTTGTTATTCGGAAGCCTCTGTCAGCCACTTTTTCAGGGTGGATTTAACCGGGATTTTACCGCTGCTTACCACCTTGTCGTTAACGATGAGACCGGGTGTCATAAAGATCCCAAGATCCGCAAACTCGTTGACATCCGTTACTTTTTCGATCCGGGCATCCAGATGCTCTTCATTGACTACTTCACTGCAGAGCGATTCGAGTTTTTGACAATTTGCACAACCTGGTCCAATAACTTTGATGTTAATCATACAATTACCTCGTTTTTTGTTTGTGTTAGAAGAAAGATCCAAAAATAAGTCCGCAAACGGTTGATAATACCACGACCAAAAGTAAAAAGACGATGGTCTTTTGGGTGCCGAGCACACTTCGGATAACCAACAAATTCGGAAGGGAAATAGCAGGGCCCGATAACAGCAGTGCCAGTGCCGGTCCCTGACCCATACCACTGTTAATGAGTCCCTGCAGAATAGGTATTTCGGTCAGCGTGGCAAAATACATGAAGCCCCCGATAATCGAAGCAAAGAAGTTAGCTCCCAATGAATTGCCGCCAACGATATTTTCGATCCAATGGTTAGGGATGATGCCGCCGTCGCTGCCGGGCATACCAAGCAAAAATCCGGCAACAAGTACTCCGGCCCCTAAAAGCGGCATAATCTGTTTGGTGAAACTCCAGGTTTCAGACATCCAATCGGCCGGTTCGCCTTCGGAAAATGATAAGACAACGCCAAGCGAAACAGCACCTACCGCAAAAACCAGCATCGGGGTTGAAGGAACCAGGTAGGCGGATACCCCGGTGGCGGCTATGGCTGCAAGGACATACCACCATGTAATGTTAAGAATGTAGACTAAAGAGTAAGCCAGAAGGCCACTGAAAAGGATTACCAGATGCCATTTGTAGGCAAAAACGGTTGCCCAGAATCCGGTATCCTGGGCTGGTTCGGCCCAGGTGGCAAATATGAGAATGCCTATCAGAGCAGCCATGTGGAGCACGGTTTGACTCATGGGACGTCCATCTTCATCCGCCGGCACAAACTGAGTGGCAGCTTTGTTTTCCTCTTCTTTCCGGTAGAGATAATGCATGATCAGGCCAATAACCACAGCAAAAATGACGGCTCCGATGATGCGCGCTAATCCCAATTCCCAACCGAGCACACGGGCCGTTAGGATAATGGCCAGGATGTTGATCGCCGGTCCGGAATAAAGAAAAGCGATAGCAGGGCCAAGACCGGCACCCCGTTTGTGAATTCCCGAGAACAGCGGAAGGACCGTACAGGAACAAACAGCCAGGATGACTCCGGAAACGGAAGATACGGAGTAGGAGAGCCACTTTGGGGCATCAGCTCCAAAATACTTGATCACCGCATTTTGGCTTAAAAAAACAGCAATGCTGCCGGCGATAAAGAAGGCGGGAATCAGGCATAAAATGACGTGTTCCCGTGCATACCATCTCGTCAGTTCCAGCGCATCGATAATACTTTGTCTGAACAGTGCTTTCTCTAAAGGCATGAAAAAAGCGATCGTGAAAAGAACTACAATCCAGAAAAGTGCTTTGTATTCGGTTCTCCAATTCATTATTTATACGTAATTAGATGTTTCGAAAACCAACGAAGTAGTATGGATTTTTCTATTTTCCACATCTTTTTGATTTAATGAGCAAATATTCATATTAGAGATAAAAAAATCAGGACTCCGGCTCCCGGATGCTTCGTTCAGCGGCACTGCGGACCACTTCACCGGAGAGGTCGATCAGTTTGTAAATATCTTCGTCCGCCACCCGGTAATTGATACGCACCCCTTCCCGTTGGGGAACAAGGATGCCGCTGTCCACCAGTATCTTGATATGACGGGACAGGTTGGACTGCTCCAGGTCCAGCTCCGGTCCGATTTCGCAGCTGCAAACCAGTCCCCTCCGGATGGTTTCCAGAATCCGGATCCGGTTGGGATGCGCCAGGGCATGCAATATTTTTGCCCGTAGCCGGGTGGATATCACACTCATCATTTTTAATACGTTCTGTTAAATTTCTTTTGTAACGAATTCAGATGCAGTATATGATACTATGAGCAATCATGCAAGTATTGATGTTAGGCGATATTTGCAACAAAATGGTGAACGATTTTGATTGACTTGTTGAAACAAAATACTTACGATGTGCGTTACTATCGTATTGCGTAAGTAATTTGTCAATGATTGCGGATTTTGCAGACAAGGAAACTGAATCCGTCTGGCATGGAGAACGATCGGCCAAATTGCCGGTTGAGATTCAACAGACGGCAAGGCGGAAGTTGCGAATGATCAACAATGCGCAGGGTCTCGAAGATTTGAAGATTCCGCCGGCCAATCGTATGGAGAAACTAAAAGGCGACTTGAAAGAATTTTACAGCATCAGAATTAACAGGCAATGGCGGGTGGTCTTCAGGTGGGAACGAGGCAATGCGTACAGGGTTCGCATTACTGATTATCACGGCTGATTATGTCTGACCTACTAAATGAGTAAAAAAATATGCAATTGACAAATATACATCCCGGTGAGGTGTTGCGGGAAGAGTTTTTGAAACCGATGGGTATCA
This sequence comes from uncultured Chitinophagales bacterium, assembly GCA_964388615.1. Taxonomy (GTDB): domain Bacteria; phylum Bacteroidota; class Rhodothermia; order Balneolales; family Natronogracilivirgulaceae; genus SLLW01. The sequence continues at coordinate 8,226 of CAYMBG010000037.1, forward strand.
CCGCATACCGGTTGGCCAGGGATACCGGTCTCCCCCAGACCCGTATCAGCGAGATTCTCCGGGGCAGACGAAGAATCTCCGCCGATACGGCGCTCCGGCTTTCCAGGTTTTTCGGCACCAGCGCCAAATTCTGGCTTGGACTCCAGAACGATTTTGATCTGGAGGAAGAACGTTACAACAAGGATGAGGAGTTGAAGCGGATCAAACCGCTGGAAGAAGATCCTGTTTGAAAAGCCCGTCAGCTCCGGTTTACAAAGTGGGTTTTGCCCGGCACCCCGTCTTTTACCGCACCTTTGACGATCGCATGTTTCCCATACACATTGTTGATGGTGTCGATGGAGCGGTACAGCCGGCCGAGGCGATCATCCTCCTGGAAAAAGATCTCGAGCTGATCACCCGGCACCATTTCGATAGTGTGCAGGCCCACTCCGCGAAAGGTGTGCCCCTCGCGCTGTGCCCGCGTCAGCAGCTCCATCGCCACCGGTATACAGGCGTCCATCACATACTCGTCGATATGGGTGTAGCCGGGGGTGGTGAAGGCAAAGGAGGTGCCCTGCCACTGGACGTCCTGAAACCGCAGGTAACAGCCGAAGCGGCGGGCTTTTCGCCGGTAGCCGCGCATCCGGTAGCAGACCTGCTGGATCGCCTTGACCAGCTCAGCGCGTACCTGGCCGATGTCGGCTGTCCAGTCGGAAAAGGTGTGCATGAAACTCACCTCGTCGGGTACGTGGTGGGCATTGTCGAGGACTTTGGCGCGATCCTGGCCGGTCACCACTTCGTAAAACAGACGCCCCTGCATGGCGCCGAAAATCCGCTCGAATATAGCCGGACCTCGTCGTCGCGCATCGGCAATGGTCAGGATGTTATGACGTTGCAGCCGCAGGTACCGTCGCCGTCCGATGCCCCAGACTTCATCGAGGGGGAGTTGGTCCAGCGCCGAACGGGCTTCATCTTCATCCATGAGCAGCAGCAGTCCGTTGGGTTTGCGGAGTCCGGATGCCAGTTTGGTGTACGTTTTGCTTCGCGCCATACCCACCGAACAGACCAATCCGAGCTCGTTGTAGATGGCCCGTTTGAGTCGTCCGGCAAAATCCAGAATGGCCCGGCGCGATTGCCGCTGCAGAAACGTCACATCCAGGAAGTACTCGTCCATCGAATACTTTTCCACGTCGGGCGCAAAATCTTCCAGGATCGCCTGCAGCTGCCGGCTGATGCCTTTGTACTTGTCATAGTCGATCTGCAGAAATACCAGATAGGGGCAGATCTGATGCGCCTCGAACGCGCTCATCGCCGTTTTTATGCCGAGCTGGCGCGCCTCGTAACTGGCGGTGGCCACGATGCCGCGCGGGGTGCCGTCGGGCTTACGCCATCCGCCCATCGCCACCGGAAGCCCGTACAGATTGTACGCCCGTTGCTCGACCTGCGCGTAGAAGCAGTTCATGTCGATGTGCAGGTAGAGCCGGGGTTTCAGGCTCATATGCTGATGTTCCCGGGCCACGCTGCTGTAAAGCGTGATGCGGTGGACATCCTGTTCCAGGTCGTACGGGGTGATGCGGTCGGGGTTCATACGGACGGTTCGGTTTGCAAGCGTTTGATTACCAATATCCTATGTGTGGTGGTCCATCGGGGCGGTATTTTTTTTGAAACACCGTTTGATACGACAAAATATATGTGTAATTTATGTGTTCAGCTCTTTCGGAACAAGTGTCGAAGCAAAAAAAAGAAAGAAAAATCACAGCATACCGGGATCCGGTATAGGCACCGGTGCCGGCGTACGAAACGAACCGGAGCACACCGTGCAGGAGATATCGGATCAACCCAAAAACCGCCCGACGTGGAAAAATATCCGGCCATCAACGTATTAAGCATATTCGCGGGGTTTCGCTCCCGGAAGGTGAAGTTCGGCATCACCCCGCTGCGGTTCCAGCTGCCCGATGGACAGAGCCACCGCATCGCGCAGGTGCGCCAGTCGCACACCGAGCGGGTCGGACAGGCCATGCACTACCATTTTGTGGTTCGCTCCACCGAACAGCGCTACTTCCACATCGTCTTCGATGCCGGTAAGCTGACCTGGCACCTGGTCCAGGAATTTGACGCCGAGCTGCTTTTCAATGAGTGATCGTGCCGGTGTTAATTGATCAAAATGTTCCGGGCAATATAACAGATCGTGCCGTGTCGGCATCAGATTTGGTATTTGGCGCGTGTGCTGAAAAGAATGGAATGCATTAATATGGAATGCATTAATTATGACATTCAACAATTTGTGTATTTCAGATACGCATAAAAATTACTATTATGCTGTATAAACTTTAGCTTCTTGCTGTATGAAACGCTTGAATATTACACTGCCTGATGACGTTGTAGAGCTTCTGGCTCAGAAGCCCAACAAAAGCCGTTACATTGCCGAGGTGCTGCGGGAAAAGGCTGAACAGGAGAAGCAGGTGAGACTGAGAAAGCTTCTTGTTGAGGGATATAAAAGCACTCGTGGCGAAGCTCAGACGGTCAATGACGAATGGGATGATGCCACTTTGAAGTCATGGGACAAATCCGATGAATAAGCTGAAACGGGGAGAGGTCTGGATCGTTGCCCTGGACCCGACGCTCGGCAGGGAAATCAGGAAAACGCGTCCGGCCGTGGTCATCTCCAATGATATCAACAATGAGTGTTCCGACACGGTTACCGTCATTCCGATAACCTCATCCCTTGCAAAAGTATACCCGTTCGAGGTATCCGTTTCAAAAGGAGAAGGCGGTATGGAGCGTGATTCCAAAGCCAAAGCCGATCAGATCCGCACCATAGACAAGCAGCGGCTGGTCCGATGCATCGGCTTCCTTTCCACGGCAAAAATCCGTGCACTTGAGCACGCCCTGTCCATTCATCTGGATATCCAACAATAAATGGCATTCAAACACAGAATTAATTTTATGGATAACTATGTAACTACCTTCCCCGATCTTCATTTCCGGTTGCCGGACTGGGTGGGTTCGGTGCTCCCCCCGCTCGCCCATGTGTTCAGCAATGATGAAGAGAAAATGCGCCTGGCTGTTATGCTGGCTAAAGAAAATGTACGTCAGGATACCGGCGGACCTTTTGGAGCGGCGATCTTCAACCGGGACAGCGGCCGGCTCATTGCCCCTGGCGTCAATATTGTGATTCCGGCGCACTGGTCAGGCGGACACGCCGAAATGGTCGCCTTTGCTCTTGCCCAGCAACGTTTCGGAACCCACGATCTCGGCGGTGGTGACATGCCATTTTGTGAACTTTTTACCAGCACTGAACCCTGTGCCATGTGCCTTGGAGCCACACCGTGGTCGGGGGTCCGGCGCCTGGTATGCGGCGCCCGTGATGAAGATGCCCGCGGTGTCGGATTTGACGAAGGGCCTAAAATTTCCGACTGGATGGGTGCACTGGAAGAACGGGGCATTCAAGTCACCCGGGATGTGCTTCGCGAGGAAGCGGCCGGGGTACTTAGCTATTACGCCGGGCAGGGGAAACCGATCTATAACGCCCGCCAAAAGTGACGCTGTTGATGTCGGTTTAATATTTGCAGCTATCTGTTTGTTTTTTTGGTGTGATTCTTGCTACTATTATGCTAATTTTGTCTCGTCCTGGTGCGATACAACAATTATTATAATTAGGGTCTCAAACATACAGCCATGCTGAATACCTCTTTATTTGGATTTGCCGATTCCATCCAGTTTGCAAAGGCTTCTCAAAAGCTGAATCGTTATACTGCCGGCAATATCGACTACCACGACATTGCAGAAACCATGCGTCGAATGTCCGGGGCTGCGTATGTTGCGTTTAATGTATCTGACCACAATGAAAAAACGTTCACGACCCAGGCTTTTGTTGGTAACAAGGCGGATATCCAACAGGCCGTGGAAATAATGGGTTTAGAGTTTGAGGGCAGGACCTGGAAGCGAAATCCCCAGCGTGAAGAACGAATTCGTGGGAAAAAAACGACGCAATTTGAAAACCTGTCCCATATTTCTACAGAGGAGTTGCCCCAAAAGCTATTATCGGAAGTGGCTGTAGCATTGGATATCGGGCCCGTGGCTATTGTTAAGACGCTAACCGATGAGTACAATATTGGCGATTTTACACTTTTTTATCGAAACGGAAAGGTGCCGGTCAACCGGCATCTATCAGAGTCCTATGCCGATATGGTGGGTGCGGCTCTGAGCAGAATTCAAGCCGAGGAAAAGTTGAAAGAGCGGGAGCAGGAGCTGGCCGGCTTTTTTGAAGTGAACCTGGATCTGTTGTGTATCGCCGATACCGACGGGAATTTCATCAAGACCAATAAGGCCTGGGAAGAGATTTTGGGTTACACTACCAAGGAATTGGATCAAAAAAAGTTTCTGGAATTCGTACATCCCGATGATATGCAGCCGACCCTGGATGCAATGGCTTCCCTTGAGCGACAGGAGAAAGTGCTCAATTTTATCAATCGTTACCGGTGCAAGGATGGATCTTATCGTTGGATTGAGTGGCGCTCCAATCCAAAGGGAAAGCTTATTTATGCCGCTGCCCGTGATGTGACGGAACATATACAATCGCAAGAGGCCCTCAGGGAAAGTGAGAAAGAGTTAAATCTGTTCTTTTCACAATCGATGGACGGTTTTTTCTTTTTGATGCTGGATGAGCCTATTGACTGGCACGGAGGCTTGGATAAAGAGAAAATGTTGGATTATGCTTTTCACCATTTACGCATTACCAAAGTTAACCAGGCGATGCTGGATCAATACGGAGCAAAAGAAGATGAGATGATGGGTGCAACCGTAGCGGAACTTTTTCAAGATGATCCCGCACATGGACGTAAAATAATCCGCAAGGTGCTGGATGCGGGGAAAGTACATCTTCAGTCGCAGGAGCATCGATTTGACGGCACACCAATAACCATCATGGGGGATTACATTAATATTTATGATGACACCGGAAAGGTTACAGGTCATTTTGGAATTCAGCGTGATATCACGGAAGAGGTTGAACTTAAAGAAAAGCTGTTTGCCAGTGAACAGTATCATCGCTCGCTGACCATGAGTATCCCCGATATGCTCTTCATATTCTCCAGGGAGGGAGTTTTTCTTGACTTTAAAGCGGATGAAAATAATCTCTACACGCGTCCGGGAAGTTTTCTGGGAAAAAACTATCGTGAGGTTTTGCCACCTGAGGTAGTTGCTCAAAAGAAGGTCGCCATGTCAGAGGCCATGGAAAAGCAGGATGTCGCGGAATTCACCTATTCGATGACCGACCAGGGGCAGACCCGCTATTTCCAGGCCAGGATTGTCCCATTCGGCAAGGAAAAGCTTATTTCTTCTATAAGGGATATCACAGACCGCAAGGCTGCTGAAAATGAACTCCAGAACAGCTATGATTTTCAGAAAATGGTCTCGGGTATATCTGCCAGCCTGGTCAATGTGAAGAAGGCGAATTTTGACCGGACCGTGGATCATATGCTCGAAGAGACCGCACGATATTTCACGGCTGACCGTGCCTATCTTTTTCTTTTTTCTGATGATCTTGCCACCATGACCAACTCCCATGAATGGTGTGCCGATGGTATTGATCCGCAAATTCAGAACCTGCAACAGGTGTCGGCTGACTCGCTTCCCTGGTGGAGTAATAAGATACTGAGCAAGGAGATCGTCCATATACCCGACGTTAACGCACTGCCTGATGAGGCGGATGCTGAAAAGAAAATATTCAAAGATCAGGATATTCGATCCCTGATTACCGTACCTGTTGCGAATGAGGAGCACTATTTTGGTTTTATAGGTCTTGACAAGGTTCGGACACATTACCACTGGAGCGAGCAGAAGATCGAAAAACTGCAGACCATCGTCCATATTCTTGCCGATTCCATGGCAAGGTTGCGATATGAGGAGGAGCTTGTGATAGCCAAGCAGCAGGCGGATGAAGCGAATAAAGCCAAAAGTCAGTTTCTGGCAAATATGAGCCATGAGATACGTACCCCTTTGAATGGAGTGATCGGCTTTACCGAGCTACTGGAAAAAACACCGCTCTCGCCGGCTCAAAAGCAGTATGTGGAGAATGCCAATACATCCGGTGTTACATTGATGCAGATTATCAACGATATACTGGATTACTCCAAAATCGAGGCGGGTGCCCTGGAACTGGATCCGGTGAAGACGGATCTCATAGCGTTGCTCGAAAACAGCGTGGATATCATAAAATACCATGCCGGGAAAAATAATATCGAAGTGCTTTTGAACATTGATTGGAATATGCCGCGCTACGCTGTTGTGGACCCGGTACGACTCAAGCAGATTTTCGCCAATTTACTGGGAAATGCCCTGAAGTTTACTGAAAAAGGGGAAATCGAGATAAAAGCGGAATATGAGCGGAACGGGTCTGGAAAGGCTGATCTCCTTTTCTCGGTTCGTGATACCGGTATCGGCATTACCGAACATCAGCAGCAGAAGTTATTCAAAGCTTTTTCCCAGGCTGACAGCTCCACCACCCGTAAATATGGCGGTACCGGATTGGGGTTGATGATCTCTCAAATGATTGCTGAAAAAATGGGAAGTAGCATACACCTTGAAAGCAAAGAGGGGGAAGGCTCCCTTTTCTATTTTCGACTCTCTTTGGATGTTGAGTACGGTGACAAGATTGAGCCTGCAAATATTGATCATATTCGCCGATGCCTGATTGTTGATGATAACCAGAATAATCTGACGATCCTCAAGCAGATGATGACCAACTGGAATATCGATTGCATCGCTTGTGACAATGGATCCGAGGCTCTTAAAACCATAGAAAAGACCGGTCCGTTTGACGTGATAATTATGGATTACAATATGCCGTATATCAACGGCTTGCAAACAATCCGGATGATCCGGGATCAAATCGGGCTACCACCGGAAGAACAGCCGGTGATCCTGTTGCACTCCTCTTCTGATGATGCGGCCGTACAACAATCTTGCAGTGAACTGGGTGTTACATTCCGGCTTACAAAACCGGTTAAAAGCCGCGATCTGCTGGAATACCTGGGCCGGACAACCACCGGGCAACAGGCCGATTCGGAAGCCGTGGAAAAACCGGAAGAGGAGATGCTGGATAACGGCAAAGCGGGTTTGAACATCATGATTGCCGAGGATGTCCCCATGAACATGGTGTTGGTGAAATCTTTGGTGCAAAGATTTGTTTCGTCTGTTCATGTCATTGAGGCCAAAGACGGTAGAGAGGCGCTTCGTCTTTACAAAAAGCATCGTCCCGATCTCATTTTTATGGATGTGCAAATGCCTGAAATGGACGGTATTGAAGTGACAGAAAAAATCAGGTCTTTGGAAGAGCAACAGCGTTATCATACTCCGATTGTTGCTTTAACCGCCGGGGTGGCTAAGGATGAGAAAGAGAAGTGCGTCCGTGCGGGTATGGACGATTTTATTTCAAAACCGATTGCTGCGAAAGAAATAGCTGATGTTCTGACTGCTTATGCCGCACGAGAAAGTGGGAAAGATGATTCCTTCACCACCTCCGATGACATTTTACACTTTAATGAGGAGGAGTTGATGGAACGGCTCAATCATAATACAGATGATGTGGAGCAGATATTGTCTGCGACACGTGATATCTATCCTGAAATAATATCTTCTTTGAAGTTGGCTTTGGATCGCGGCGATATGAAAAAAACACGCGATTATGCACATCAACTGAAAGGTTCGGCACTCAATGTGTGTTTTGACAGGCTTGCCGGACTGTCAAAAGAGATCGAAAAAAACGCCTCTGATGATCATCTTCCATTGATCAGGCAAAAATTCAAAGACCTCGAGGAGGAGTGGGAGTATCTTCTTGCACTCCTCGGCAAGAAACACCCGCCTTGCTGAACAGCTCTTTTATGCCGGTGAACGATTATAGATTTTTGGTTTTTCCTGATGTCTGATGTTTATAAATTGCTCCCATGACAAAGTTGATCATCGTTTCACCTCGTGATCTTTTTATGGTCGAGCTGAAAACGATATTCCATCCGCAAACGCATTCACTAATAAAACAGAACGTATCATGATCTATCGCAAACTTGGAAAAGCCGGAGTACGGGTCAGCGCCCTTTCATTTGGTTCCTGGCTGACTTTCGGCAAATTGATCGACGATTCTACCGCTGAAAAGCTGATGCATACTGCCTATGACCACGGTGTCAACTTCTTCGATAATGCTGAGGGTTACTATTTCGGAAAATCGGAAGAGGTGATGGGCAACATCCTGAAAAAGTCCGGATGGGACCGCTCCACTTTTCTGGTGTCCAGCAAGGTTTTCTGGGGAGGTGAGTTGCCTAATCAGACCGGGCTTAGCAAAAAGCACGTTTTCGAGGCCTGCAATGCAGCTCTGAAGCGGCTTCAGGTAGACTATCTGGATTTTTATTTCTGCCATCGTCCTGACAAGAATACCCCGGTTGAGGAGACGGTCTGGGCAATGCACCAACTGGTGATGCAGGGCAAGGTGCTTTACTGGGGAACCTCACAATGGAGCGCTCAGGAGATCATGGAGGCGCATGCCGTGGCGCGTCAGCACAATCTGGTAGCCCCGGTCATGGAACAGCCGCAGTATAATATGATCTATCGCAAAAGGGTGGAAGTGGAGTACCACAAACTCTACGATGTGGTCGGACTCGGCACCACCATCTGGTCACCTCTGGCATCCGGTTTGCTTACAGGCAAGTACAATGAGGGAATCCCTGAAGACAAGACCCGGCTCAAAGAGGAGAACCTGGACTGGCTCAAGGACGTGATCCTAAGGCCCGAGCATGTTGAAAAAGCCAGATCGCTCACGGCGCTGGCCGATGACCTTGGTATCTCTTTGGCTCGTCTGGCTATTGCCTGGTGCTTGAAAAATCCAAACGTCAGTACCGTTATCCTGGGAGCCAGCAAAGTGGCTCAGCTCGAGGAAAATCTCCATGCTGTTGATGACCTTGAAAAACTGGATGACAGCGTGATGGAGCGTATTGAAGAGGTGCTTGATAACAAACCCGAGCACCCCATGTTCTAAACACCGCATTGCAACAAAACGGTGTGTTTTCCGTAATATCAACAGTCAAGGAATGGCGGGGCCGATACCGCGTAAAGGGTGTCGGTCACCGGGTCATTAAGCGCATCGAAGCGCCCGCTTTGCCCCGTCAATCCGCTATTTGTCATTCATTAAAACTGCTGTAATGGAGTAGTGATGAAGCGTTTGGTCTTGCTGTTGTTTGTTCTGATCCTGCTATTTGCGGGATGGAAACCACTGGAGGCGCAGTCCCGCACAGAGGAGGCCAAGGACCGTCTTGACGGCAAAAGTGATGAACATGTCGTGATCAAGGCTGCACGTATCTGGTGGCATATTGGTATTGATGTGATGCCGACCTTTTTCTACTTCCAGCCGGCCTATGAAGAGGAGCCTGCACTGCGCTATAATCGCTATCCTTACGAAAATCCGGACTATTCCGGTATTCGCAATTTCAATGATGGGCGAAACGGTTTGTGGGATCTTCAGGCTACGTTCTCGCTTCCGCAAACTTCCGGTGCCATGCAGCAGGGGTCCGCTCGGATCAAGCGGAATATCCGTTACTGGAGTCTTCTTGCGGGTTACGAATATCTCAAGGAGGATGGGGCCCCCTATCCCATACATCAGGCTGAATTGCTCTTTGAGCGCAAATTCCGGTTTCTTCCACAGGGCGATGGCGGGTTTCAGTTCGGCCTGCGCACACTGCATCTCGACGGCGATGCCTATCCCGGTCCTGATGTTGGCCTCAATCTGGAGGTGTATCCCTGGCAGCCGTTTTCTATTGGCTACAACGGGAACTGGACGCACACCCGGTTTGCCGAGGTGATCAATCACCAGCTTGATTTCAATATTCATATTGATGCATCCAGGGTGTTTTTCCGCTACCGATGGCTGGATATCGGAGGCATCCGTTTCAACACACTGGCCGCCGGCGCAGGTTTTTATTTCTGAAAAATGCCGTTATATTAACGTCACAGCGGGATTTGTCTGCTCTGAAGCTGTCCGCATAAAAACGGCTTTACATATTTTCCACTTTCGCAATTCTTCGTACCTGACCATCATTTAAATTTTTGTTGCATGTTGCTCAAGAAACTTCTCTTCATCCTGCTTATTTCCATCTTTTTCACACCATCCGACCTGTCTGCCAGGAATTCTACAGGCCCGTCTGAGACGGAATTTGCCGCAACGGATCCTTCTGTCTCACAACAGAACGCCCTTGAACGGTCTGCCACATCTCCGAGCCATGAAAACCCGGTGCTGTCAATAGAAATCTCCGATGACTGGGAATTTTCAGAGGCAGGAGAAGATGAATGGATGCCGGCATCGGTGCCCGGAACAGTGCATAATGATCTTATGGATAACAATGTGATCGATGATCCCCATTACCGTCTGAATGAAAACGATGTGCAGTGGATCGAGAACCGTGACTGGGAGTACAGAACCACATTTCGGGTGGACTCCAACCTGCTGGAGTCGGATAGGGTGGAACTGCGGTTCGAGGGACTGGATACCTATGCCGAGGTACGGCTTAACGATCATCTGATCCTGGAGTCGGAGAACATGTTTGTGGGACATACCGTAGAGATACACGAGTATGTAACCGCCGGAGAAAATGAACTTCACATCCTGTTCCACTCCCCGGTCAGCCAAGGTATGGAAATGAGAGAGCAGATCGACTACCACATTCCTTCAACTAACGAACAAGCCCCGCAGGATGAGCGAACCAGTGTATTTACCCGAAAAGCTCCGTTTCACTATGGCTGGGACTGGGGACCCCGTCTGGTTACTTCCGGTGTCTGGCGTCCGGTATTGCTCGAAGCTTGGAACTCCGCACAAATCGATGATCTGTATTTGTTTACACGCTATGCCGATGAGGAACACGCAAATGTTGGAGGCCGGGCCGAAATTGAAGTTGTGGAGCCCGGAACCTATACCCTGGCACTGAATATCAACGGGGCCGAATCGAACCCTATAGAGACTTTGGAGATGTCAGCCGGTAGTAATATCATCCCTTTTGAGGTTGAGATCGAAGATCCAAAGCTGTGGTGGACTAACGGACTGGGTGAACCTTTTCTTTATGATTTTAAGTTTACTTTAACACGGGAAAACCGAAATGTCGATCAAAAACAACTCGATTTCGGTGTACGGACTCTCCGCCTGGTGCAGGAACCCGACGAGATCGGACGCAGCTTTTATTTTGAACTGAACGGCGTACCGGTATTTATGAAGGGTGCCAATGTCATCCCCTCGGAAACACTGACCCCATCGGTTTCAGAACAGACCTACGAACGGCTTTTTGAAAATGCTACGGCAGCTCATATGAACATGCTTCGGGTTTGGGGCGGTGCCATATATGAGGAGGATCTTTTCTACAGCATGGCCGATCAGAACGGGATATTGATCTGGCAGGATTTCATGTTTGCCTGCAATTTGCAACCCGGTGACCCGGCACACCTGGATAATATCCGCCAGGAGGCTGAATACAATGTAAAGCGTCTCAGGAATCATGCCTCGATTGCACTCTGGTGCGGAAACAATGAAAATCTTCACGGGTGGTATGAGTGGGGATGGAAGGAGATGTATGATCCTGAGGTCCGGAATTTCATGTGGCGAACTTATGAACGCATTTTCCACGAAATACTGCCGGATGCCGTCAGTCATCATGATCGCGATACTCCTTACTGGTCGTCATCTCCCTCTTCTTATGGCGATAAATCGGCCGATCGCAAATCAGGGGATGAACACGACTGGACGATCTGGTTCGGACAACAGCCTTTTTCTGCCTATGGTGATAATGTGCCTCGTTTTGTAAGTGAATACGGGATGCAGGCATTCCCCGGCATGCATACGATCCGGGAGTTTTCGACTCAGCATGATTGGGATATTGATTCGGAGGTTATGCGTCATCGCCAGCGGGGAAGAATGGGGTATATTGAACCCGGCTTCGACGGCAATGATATGATCAAACGGTATATGGGACGCTACTATCAGGTTCCCGAGGATTTTGAACATTTTGTCTATACCAGCCAAATCATGCATGCCAAAGCATATAAGACGGCGATTGAGGCGCATCGCCGGAGTATGCCACAAACAATGGGAACACTTTACTGGCAGCTTAACGATAGCTGGCCAACGATTTCATGGGCGACCGTAGATTATTTCGGTCGGTGGAAAGCCGCTCACTATGCTGTGCGTGATGCTTATGAAGAGACTATTATCTCTCCTGTGATCCAGGATGAAACGATCGGGGTATATGCCGTTAGCGACCGTCTTGAAACGCTGGAGGAGACATCACTGACACTCACCGTGATGGATTTTGAAGGAAATGAGTTGTACCAGTTACAGGAATCAGTAGATGTTGACGCCAATACTTCAACATTAATCCTGGAACAGGATCTGGAGGATTTTCTGACTGCGGTTGAAAACCGTACCGGGTCCGATGTCAATCCGGCATCTACTGTTATTAAAGCGGTGTTGGCCTCATCCGGCCAACGGATTGCCGATAACCTGCTTTACCTGAACCGGCCGTTAAATCTGGATCTGCCGGAATCCGGAGTCAGTATCTCCGGAGAAAAGACAGAAGAGGGATATCTGCTTTCGGTTTCTTCAGATGTATTGGTCAAAAACTTGTTCCTGGATACAACAGATGGAGACGATTTCTTTACTCACAACTTTTTTGACCTGGAACCGGGTACTACAAAGCAGATAAAACTTGTAACCGACAGGGAGATTGATATTAGCCGGGAAGTGAGTAGTATGAGTTTGAACGATTTGAAGAACCCATGAGCCGGATATGCCATCTAATAAAAACTTATGGGGATCGCCCATCCTGATATCGGTTCTCATTTCGGTATGTTTTTTTGTTACTGCCGAGACCCTGGCACAATCGTATCAGCCCAATCTTCCGTCACTGGTGGAGCACGAAACCCCGGAGTGGTTCCGGGATGCGAAGCTGGGTATCTTTATCCACTGGGGGGTCTATTCTGTGCCGGCCTGGGCCGAACGGGGCGAATATGCCGAGTGGTACCCCTATCGTATGCAGCAGGAAGGGAGTCCGACCCACGAATATCACCTTGAGACCTATGGAGAGGACTTTACGTACGAAGATTTTGTACCCATGTGGAAAGCCGAAAACTGGGATCCGGAGGAGTGGGCCGATCTGTTTCACAAAGCCGGGGCCCGTTATGTGGTTCCGGTGGGCGAACACCACGACGGCTTCCCGCTTTGGGATTCAGAGCTAACCGACTGGAATGCCGCGCAAATGGGTCCGGAACGGGACCTGATCGGCGATTTGGGGGAATCGGTACGGGCAAGAGGGATGAAGTATGCCCCCTCCTATCACGGATTGTTGAACTATTACGAACCGGGACACGGCGGACCGCATCCCGACTATATGAGCGAGGATTATGTCACGTTCATGCATGACAAACTCCGCGAGTTAATTGACAACTATCAACCTGACCTGCTCTGGCTGGATGGCGACTGGATGGAATCGCTGGAAACCTTTGACACCATGGAAATCATCGCCTACTATTACAATCAGGAAGCGGCGTGGGATAAAGAAGTGGCTGCCAACGATCGCTGGGGCCAGGTCAGAGGTATTCTGGGTGATTTCTATACGCAGGAGTATGAATATGATGTGATCGACCGGCTGATTGATCACAAATGGGAAAACACAAGGGGAGTGGGCAACTCCTTTGGTCACAACAGCAACGAACCGATCGAGGATTTCATGTCGGTGACCGAAGTGGTGCATTTACTCGTAGACAATGTCTCGAAAAATGCCAATTTACTGCTGAATGTGGGTCCCAGAGCGGACGGAACCATCCCCGAAGCTCAAATAAATATTTTATTGGGACTTGGTGATTGGCTGGAGGTGAACGGCGATGGCATCTATGATACACGCCCATGGATAACCGCCGAGGGGAGCGTGAGTATAAGTGCCGGTGAACACTCCGACAGTCAGCCCGAAGTGCGCTTTACCTGGAAAGAGCAGGATAATTCGGTTTATGCCTTTTTCCTGAGTCCCGAAGAAGATGCCGGTGGATTGAGGGGCGAGGCAACCCTGCATTCGGTGATGCCGGATGATGATGCCGAAATCCGCGTACTCGGTTCGGGTGAGGCGCTGGAGTGGCACCGATCAGATAACGACCTGGTTGTCACACTTCCGGAGCAGTGGCCTGCCGGACATGCCCGGGGCATCCGAATTACGCCGGAACCGGGTTATATGATGAAATTTCCATGAGAAATCTGTTCATGGATACCCTGACACAGCTCGCCACTCAGACGTGCTTTTCCAGAAATTCGGTGATAACGGCTTGGCCTTTGTATGTGGAGATGCCGTTGATAAGGCTGAAAAAGACGTGCTCAACCAGATCTTCCCTTGAATATTCATCCACCGGGAAGGTATCGAAATCCATCATCAAATTGATCTGGGAAAGGAGTACTTTGGTCATAATATCGCTGTTGATGTGCTTCTTGAACAGGCCCTCCTCCTTCCCCCGGTCAATAATCTTGTAGAATCGGGAGTAACTATCCTTGTACTGATTACCTCTCAGGAGCTTTGCAACATCAGGATAGTAGCGGATCACCTCCTCGAACATCAACGGATTGAACTGCGCTGTCTGTTTCAGGGAGGTTTTGATTATGATTACCAGCCTTTCGATGACATGCTCGGAATTCTCCATAATGGCATCGTTTTGCGCCCTACGCTCCGTGATATACTGCTTAATACACTGATAAACAATATCCTCCTTGTTTTTGAAATGGTTGTAAATAGTTTTTTTTGATATCCCGAGGTTTTTTGCGATAAAATAAAGGGTTTTCCGGAGGTGAAACGAGCGAAATCGATAAAATGAACGCTCATCTTATGTTAAAAAGGGGCGTTCAAATTGACAAAAAAAAGAGAATGAAAAAAAATAAAGAAAACAAAGAAACTTAAATAATATTATAAGTTTCTTTCTGGGCTTATTTTAATCCTTCTTCTATCAGTTCTTGCAAACGGGATCTGCAGGGTTGAGGTGGTTTTTAAGCGGGTCAGTGCTTGGGGATTCAGAAAGAATCTTAATCCCCGATCGCTTTGC
>CAYMBG010000038.1:0-22979 GCA_964388615.1 uncultured Chitinophagales bacterium
CAAGCCGGTGACTTTGTGCAAACACGGAAAATGCAGCTGGTCAAATAGCAGGTATAATTTTACAAGCAAGTGTGTTCTTAAAGGGCGTATCTTCGTTTCAGGAGATACGCCTTTTTTTTATGTTAGAGGTACCCAGTCGACCGTACTCATCCCGAAATTTTCCTGACAGATTTATTCAACATGTTCCGGTTTATCATATACTCGTTTCTGATATATGTCGCTATTTACTTTCTGGCGCGCAAATCCCCGTGGCTGGTCCAATGGATCGGAAAGCTGCCCGGTGACCTGAGCGTCAAGCAGGATAGAAACAACGTGCTCTACATACCTTTCAGCTCAATGCTGCTGTTAAGCCTGACGCTGGCTTTGCTCATTACACTGCTAAAACATATATTGTGAACGGCTGAGCGTCCTGTCCTCATCCGAATTTGCTCCTGCAAAGCCCGTTAGCCCAAAATTTGATTACAAAACCTGCCGCTACAAGGTTCATTACATAACAACCCCCCGGTGCTTCCAAACACAACAACATTATACATTCGAATAGCATGAGTAAAAAAAATATTTCTACTGAATATCACTTAACAAGACGCGATTTTGTTAAAACTTCTACCATGACAGCCGGCGGATTGCTTTTGAGTTCGCTTCCCATTCAGGCAGCTGCCTATGCAGCGGGTAATGATACCCTTAAGATTGCACTTATTGGATGTGGAAGCAGGGGGACTGGAGCGGCTTTCCAATCACTTGAAGCCGATGATGGGGTTCAGTTGGTTGCCATGGCTGATATTATGGAAGACCGGCTTAACGAAAGCTATGACCGCCTGAATCAACGCTATGGCGGTACCGCAAAGCTCGATGTTCCGGTTGAGCACCGGTTTCTGGGTTTTGACGGCTACAAAGAGGCTATCGCACTGGCCGATGTGGTTTTGCTGACCACCCCCACTTTTTTCCGTCCTTTGCATTTTGAGGAAGCGGTAAAACAGGGCAAACATGTGTTTATGGAAAAACCGGTAGCCGTTGACCCAGCCGGCATCCGCCGTGTACTTGAAGCTGGAAAAATTGCAAAAGACAAGAGGCTTAATGTAGTTGTCGGACTGCAGCGCCGTTACCATAACCGTTACCGGGAATTATATCGCCGCCTTCAAGATGACGCCATAGGCGAAATCATATCCGGCCAGGTCTACTGGAACCAGGGACCCTTTTTTATCAGGGAACGTCAGCCGGAATGGTCGGAACTGGAACACCAGATCAGAAATCACTTTCACTTTATTTGGCAGGCCGGTGATCAGGTGCTTGACCAGCTCATCCATAATATTGATGTAGCCAACTGGTATATTGGTGAACACCCCATCTCGGCACAGGGCATGGGTGGCAGGGAGGTCCGTACTGGCGCGGAATACGGTCAGATTTTTGACCATAACTTTGTCGAATACACCTATCCAAGCGGTACGATGATATCTGCTCAATGTCGCCAGATACCCGACTGCTATAACATCGTAACAGAAAGGTTCAACGGAACCAAAGGATTTCTCTCCACCGGAGGCCCGGACGGACCCACCATTCGTGACCGGAAAAATAATGTTCATTTTGAATACTCCGCCGATGATCCCAGTCCATACCAGGTAGAACATGACGAGCTTTATGAGGCTATTCGCGCGGGCGATACCATCAACAATGCTCAGTACGGCGCGGAATCATCAATGACTGCCATCATGGGCTTCATGGCCACATACTCCGGACAATTCCTGGAATGGGATCAGGCACTCAACTCCGACAGAAGAATGTATCCCCATCACGATTTAAAGCCGGAGGATGTCAACTGGGATACACCGGCACCGGTTAAGCCCCTTGAGGACGGCTATTACCCCATACCGGTGCCCGGAGAAACCAAGGTCCTGTAAAACTGCAAGGTTGTGTTTATGTCTCCTCTCTATTTGATACTTCTCACAGCATCCAGCATTTTGCTGCTTTTTTTTCTGGTGATGTATGTACGCCTTCAGGCTTTCATCGCACTGCTTCTGGTCAGTATTCTTGTAGCCATTTTCGGTGGCGTTCCCATTGGAGAGGTAGCCCAAACCATCAATGACGGAATGGGCGGAACACTCGGCTATATAGCGGTAGTGATCGGTGTAGGTACCATGCTGGGGGAGATCATACAAGTATCCGGAGGTGCCAGGAAAATTGCCGATAGTATCATTCAAACATTCGGGGAGAAACGTGCGCAACCTGCACTTGGCCTTATCGGCATCATTGTAGCCATACCTGTCTTTTTTGAGGTTGCACTCATATTGTTCATTCCGCTTGTCTATGACTTGACCAGGCGTTCGGGAAAATCCATTCTTTATTACGGCATTCCACTCGTTGCAGGCATTGCCGTTGCGCATGCCTTCATTCCACCGACACCGGGTCCGGTTGCTGTAGCTTCGCTGATCGGGGCCGATTTAGGCTGGGTTATTTTGATTGGACTAATAGCAGGTATTCCATCCGCGATAGCAGGTGGTATTGTCTTCGGTACGTTCATCGCCGGTAAAATTCACAGGGGCGTGCCTGATTACATGACGGTTGATGAACTGGCGGACGATAAATCAGGGGACCGCCGTCAACCTACGTTTCTCATGGTTGTCGCCATTATCGCCCTACCTCTTTTCCTCATACTGCTGAACACTACCTCCGATGTGGTCCTTGCCGAAGACACCACGCTGCGTCAGTGGATCTCCTTCATCGGCCACCCATTCACAGCATTGATTCTGGCCGTATTATGTGCGTTTTATTTTCTTGGCACCCGACTTGGGTTTACGGCGGAAGAGATTCAGCGTGTTGCCACCAAATCAATGGAGCCTGTAGGTATGATTATACTGGTTACCGGGGCTGGAGGTGTTTTTGGTCAAGTTTTGATCACTACCGGGGTTGGCGATGTCCTTGTTGAACTTATCGAAACAACCAACATACCGGTAATCCTGTTTGGTTTTCTGGTTGCCACGGTAGTCCGGGTGTCACAGGGATCGGCCACCGTTTCCATGGTCACAGCGGCAGGACTGATGGCGCCCATTGTCCAGTCGGGTGATTTTTCGGCACCGTTGATCGGTTGCATTACCATTGCCATCGCCTGCGGTTCGACCGTGTTGTCTCATGTAAATGATTCAGGATTCTGGCTTGTGAGCAAGCTTATGGGGCTTACCGAGAAAGAAACCCTGTATTCCTGGACGATAATGGAAACGGTGATTGGAGTTACCGGTCTGCTGGTCGTCATGATTATTGGTGCATTTCTGTAGGCAGAAAACAGATACCTGTATGTCACCGGCATGAAATATCCCGGCATCCAGCATGTCAGAACCGAAAACTTCGTCTCTTAGGGCTGCATACCCCGAACCTCCTCCAGACTATCCTTGAGCTCAGTGCCGGCAAAAGTGTGATCAGAAAGATTACCTGCAAAATAATCTTCATAAGCTTTCATATCCACGAAACCGTGGCCACACATATTGAACAAGATTGTCTTTTCTTTGCCCTCTTTCCTGGCCTGCCCGGCCTCCCGAATAACCTGTGCCACAGCATGAGTCGCTTCCGGAGCCGCGATGATACCTTCAGAACGGGCAAACGTGATCCCGGCTTCAAAACACTCAAGCTGTTGCAGGGCTACCGCCTCGATAAGTTGGTCTTTAAGCAGCTGGCTGCACAACACACTGGCTCCATGATAGCGGAGTCCACCGGCATGAATCGCGGCCGGACGGAAATTGTGACCAAGGGTGTACATGGGAAGTAAGGGAGTGTACCCGGCATTATCACCATAATCGTACATGAATTCTCCCTGAGTCAGCTTGGGGCAGGATGCCGGTTCGACCGCAACACAGCGTGTATTCTTTCCCTCGGTGAGGTTCTTTCCAATAAACGGAAATGCAATACCCGCAAAATTGGAACCTCCGCCAAGTGGTGCGATAATGACATCCGGGTAATCACCCGCCATTTCAAGTTGTTTTTCGGCCTCCTGACCAATGACCGTCTGGTGCAGCAGAACATGATTGAGCACCGAGCCAAGCGCATATTTGTTTGTATCATCCTGGACAGCCATCTCTATCGCCTCTGAAATGGCTATACCCAGACTTCCCGGGGAGTCCGGATCTTCGGCAAGAATGTTCCTGCCCGCCTGGGTACGATCACTGGGAGATGCGAAAACATCTGCCCCGAACGTATTCATCATAATCTTCCGGTATGGCTTTTGATCGTAACTTATACGAACCATATAGACTTCGCAATCCAGTCCGAGCTGACCGCAGGCAAATGCCAGCGCCGTTCCCCACTGTCCGGCTCCGGTTTCGGTGACAATCTTTTTTACTCCTTCCTGCTTGTTGTAATAGGCCTGTGCAACTGCGGTATTGGGCTTATGAGAACCACTGGGACTAACTCCTTCATACTTATAATAAATCTTGACAGGAGCGTCCAGCATTTTTTCCAAACCACGGGCACGGTAAAGCGGTGACGGCCGCCAAATATTGTAGATATCCTGAACCTGGTCGGGAATTTCAATGAACTGCTCGCCGGATACCTCCTGCTGAATCAAACCCATCGGAAATATGGGGGAAAGATCATCCGGCCCAACCGGTTGCTTGGTCTTGGCATTAAGAGGTGGCAGCGGCTTGTTCGGCATATCTGCTGCAATATTATACCAATGGGTTGGTTTCTCCGACTCATTCAACAAGATCTTTCTGTAGCTCATACCGCAGTGTTTTTTAGTTTTAGATTGTTCTATTTGCGTTTTCCCGTAAAGCCATCCTGTTCTGGAGCTATTGATGTATTACCCGGATGGTGTAATAATACATAAATACTTGATTACGGGACTTTGCAAGTATTTCACCCAGAGGCCTTCCGACACCACATCAACACTCCTCGAGCAAGGCAAAACCAGAATAACATAATATTTGATAAAAATCCCGCAAAAATATTAGCGGTATGTGACACGTGACATAACCTTCCACACATACCACCTGATTCAACACATAGCACATTTCTGATGATTCTTTCCATCCAAAGGAACGCTTATTCAAATCCACCTGTTCGGTATTTTGCTTATTCACAACTCCAACAAAATTACCTACCTATGAAACAGTTCTACGTAGCAATCATGAGCATCTTCTTATTGCCACTACTAATATCACTTTTAGCGGTGCATGGCGTTCAGGCTCAAAACGCTGATTTTTCTGTAAGTGTCGAGGAAGTAGATGAAAGTTACCCCAACTACGAAAACGCTCATCATGTGGTTTATACAATAGATGGTGAGCAAGGCAAACCCCTCGTACTGCATCGGGGTAAAACCTACACTTTTGATGTCAACACTCCCGGACACCCCTTTTTTCTTACCACTGAACAGGGTGGCGCCAACAACTACTCCGGTGAAATTACGGAAGGCGTCGATAACAGCCGGGTTCAGGAAGGAACACTGACGTTTACAGTTCAACAGGATCTACCCGATGAAATCTACTATGAATGCGGATTTCATACCAATATGGGTGGTGTGATAACAGTAGCCGACTCACCGGAACCTGAATTCACCGATTTCCGGGCAAAACTTGTTGGTGCTAACCAGATACCACCGGTTTTTACCACCGCCGCAGGTGACGTTTCAGCATCACTTAATGGTTCAGAGCTGACCCTTTCGGGTTCTTTCGAAGGATTAAGCAGTCCGGTACAACCTGTAGCCGAGACCGGAGTACATATCCACCATGGCTACACCGGCCAAAATGGTGGTGTCGAGGTAATACTGAATCCAAGTCTTATGGATGGTGACACTTCCGGCGAATTTAACGAGACCGTCACACTGTCGGCTGCTCAACTTTCCATGCTACAAGAACGTCAGCTCTACATTAACATTCATACCGAAGCCTACCCGGCAGGCGAAATACGAGGGCAGTTGGTGCCGGATGGGAAATCATACTTCCAGACTTATGCCTCCGGCGGTTATTCGGTTCCCTCCAATGTCAGTTTGGGTGAAGGCGGACTTAAGCTCGAATGGAATGGCAGTGATCTCACCGTGACAGGGGCTTTCAGTGGCCTCAGCGACAGCTACATTGAGGAAGTGGGTCAAACCGGTTCCGGTGCTCACTTTCATATCGGTTACGCCGGCGAAAACGGACCTGTTGAAATATCACTAACCCCGGACGTTGCCGATGACGGTCTTTCCGGAGTTTTCCGGGCTGGTCATAACACATTTGAGAATGTCGATCCGGATATTGTCCAGACACTGGTCAATCGCGGCCATTACCTGAATATTCACACCGAGGCCTACCCTGCCGGTGAAATTCGGGGACAAATCGTACCGGAAGCTGACATATACTTCTATGCGCCGCTCTCCTCGGGTATCGAAAACTTCGGAAATATAAGTGAGGGGCGTGGCGCCGTTCTGCTTGAGTGGTACGGGGACGATAGTGAAATTGTTCTCACAGGATCGGTTCACGGGCTCGAATCCGACTATAATACCGAAATCGGCTCCCATATTCATGCCGGATATGCCGGCCAAAGTGGCGGTGCGATTGCACCTAATCCTTTGACGCTGCATGATGATGCAAGAAGCGGTATCTATATGGCCGATGATAATACCATCGTCTTTGATCAGGAGGATGTATCCATGCTGGTCAATCGCCAAACCTATTTTAATGTTCACACTGATAATTGGCCCGGTGGTGAAATCAGGGGACAAATTTTACCGCTGGCTCAGCACTATTTCGCAGCAAATCTGACCGGCGAGTCGGAGGTCGATCCGGTTCAAACTGAAGCTTTCGGTGGAGTCGCCGGTGAACTGCGGGGAAACGTCCTCACCCTCAGCGGTTATTTTGCCCAATTAAGCAGTAACCATCTCGAATCACCCGGATTGCATATACATTACGGTGTTGCCGGTGAAAACGGAGGCGTCGCTCATCCCCTCACTCTGCTGCCTGATAACGAGGAAGATGCACGGGGTGGCATTTTACTGGCTGACGACAATACGGTAACCTTGTCACGGGATAATGGTGTAGATGAACTGGTACAATTAGCCACCGGCGGACTCTATGTCAATGTCCACTCGGAAGATTATCCTGCCGGTGAAATACGCGGGCAGCTGCTTCTTGATCCAAACAGTGCCCCTGTGGACAATCCTGAAATCACCGCACCGATGGACGGGGCAAATATGACACTTGAAGGTCAGGTTTCAGAACCTTTTGTTCCCCAATGGAAACCCTCCGATGACCCGGATGGTGATCGTGTTGTCTACTTATGGCAGCTTGCCCTGGATGATGAGTTCGACAACATTGTATTCTCAGCCAATACGGGTACAGAGCAGGAGCTTCCGCTTACTTTCGGAGCCGTTGATGCCCTTCTCGACGATCTGGATGTACCGGAAGGAACCACGGTGGATCTTTGGCATCGCGCTCTGGCTACCGACGGCAGTGCTTATCATATTGGAACGGGAGCCCTGCTTACACTGGAACGCGGGGTAGTTACTTCCGTTGACCCGGGCCTTGATTTGGCTTCACGGTTCGAGCTGAAGCAAAACTATCCGAACCCATTCAATCCGGAGACACAAATCGGTTTCTCTTTACCAGAGAATATGCATGTAACATTGCGTGTTTATGACATACTCGGAAGGGAAGTCGCAACACTGATCAATGAAATGCGACAAGCGGGCACTCACAATGTCGCTTTTGATGCGTCATCACTTAGTAGTGGTATCTATCTGTACAGGATTGAAGCCGGTACTCACAGCAGTACCCAAAAAATGATGCTCACCAAGTAGAATCACCTCTACCTATATCCACTCTTATTCAAGTTGGAAAAAATCCTTAGATTACGGGCCTGATGCTTCGGCATCCGGCCCTTTTATTATCAAGCAATCCTATGGGATAACCAAACCAACATTACCTATGAATTGGAGCATTTATCTTGCTGGTGAGATCCACTCTGACTGGCGCACAGAATTAATCCAAATGATCAATGATCGTAATCTGCCGGTTCTGTGTACCGGTCCGGTAATCGATCATGAGGCGAGTGACAACTGTGGAACAGCGATTCTCGGCGAGGAGGACTCGAAGTTTTGGAAAGATCACAAAGGAGCCGGACTCAACGCTATACGCACACGACAGCTTATATCGCAGTCGGACGTGGTAGTTGTGAAGTTCGGTGAACATTTCCGCCAGTGGAATGCAGCCTTTGACGCTGGTTACGCAGCCGCACTCGGGAAACCGCTCATCACCATCCACCCGGAAAAACTCGATCACGCACTGAAAGAAGTGGACCAGGCGGCGAATGCTGTTGCGCGCCATCCGGAACAGGTCGTGGATATCATGCTTTATGTGCTCAGCGGCCAGATTCCAAAACAAACTCATGAATCCGGGTCCAAATCGTGAGACAGCTTGGCTGTCAGGACCTACGCAGACATGGTTATATCTCACCTACCTGCTTCTTGTTACCAAAAAATGACACATGACCTTGCAATACAGGGTTTTTACTTTTTCAAGCTGGATATTATTCGTAATATTATAAACTTATAAACAATCTTGTTTACTTAATAACCCATCTGACAACGAACCTTCACAATCTGATGATTTTCAAACCTGCTTTACTCGCCACTCTGATCACCACCGTCCTGATCTTAGCCTCTTGCAGTCCTGAGACCTCCGAACCCCTTAGTGATGAGGACTCTTCTTATGTTGCGGATACCATGGATTCGGGTATTTATCTCGAAAACATGAACAAGGAAGTCCGTCCACAAGACAACTTCTATCGTTATGTGAACGGTACCTGGCTGGATGAAACCGACATCCCGTCCGACCGCTCACGCTGGGGAAGTTTTGACGAATTACGAGAACAAGCCCAGGAGCAAACGCTTGAAATTATTAATGAAATAGCCGACAAGGATTATGAATCCGGATCTGATCAGCAAAAGATCGGTGACATGTTCACCTCTTTCCTTGACACGGTGCGCATTGAAGAGGCAGGGATTGCACCACTTCATGATAGACTGATTAAAATTGACACCATTTCCACTCACGATGGGCTGGCTGCTTTCTGGGGATATCATCAGCAATTCCGGTTCGGTTCACCTGTATCCGTACACGTTGGCCAGGATCTCATGCAGTCCGATCAATACATCACTTCGGCCACACAATCGGGGCTGGGACTTCCCGACCGTGACTACTATCTCAATGAGGATGAACAAAGCGAACAGCTTCGTAGTCATTACCTCGATTACATCCGTGCATTATGGGATGCCGCAGGCTGGCAGGGTGGTGAAAACGCAGCAGAAAATATTCTCGATCTGGAGACAAAAATCGCCGAAATGCATTGGACACGCGTTGAAAACCGTGATCGCCAGGCTACCTATAATAAAATGACCGTGGATGAGCTGGTAGAACTGGCACCTGGTTTCGACTGGCCGCATTTTCTGCATCATGCTCAACTGGGTGATATCAACGAATTGGTGATACGGCAGCCGAGCTATTTTGAAGGTTTCGCCGATATGTGGGAAGAAGTAGCGGTCCACAGCTGGAAAAACTATCTCAACTTTCACTTGCTCAGACGATTGGCTTCCAACTTGAGCAGTGAATTCGACGAAGCTCATTTCAATTTTTACGGAAGAATTTTAAGCGGTCAGCCGGAGCAGCGAACCCGCGAAATGAGAGCCCTTTCGGCCACCGAAAGTGTCGTTGGATTTCTCGTAGGCAAGGAATACGTGGATCGACACTTTCCTCAGCAAGCCAGTGATCGCATGGATGAGATGATCGATAACCTGATTGTTGCTTTTGACGAATCGATCCGCGAACTGGAATGGATGACCGAAGAGACCAAACAAGAAGCTTTGGACAAACTTGCTACATTCAATGCCAAAATAGGCTATCCTGATGTCTGGCGTGATTACGATTGCCTTACAGTCCAGCCGGACGATCTGATCGGTAATCTTCAGCGTTCTTCAATATGTGAGTATGAACGTAATATCGGGCGGCTCGGCGAAGAAGTTGACCCGGATGAGTGGGGCATGACCCCGCAAACCGTCAATGCCTACTATAGTGTTGTCCAGAATGAGATCGTTTTTCCCGCCGGCATTCTGCAACCGCCGTTTTTTGACGTTGAAGCAGAAGATGCGGTTAATTACGGAGGTATCGGCGCTGTAATCGGACACGAAATTTCCCATGGCTTCGATGACCAGGGAAGGCGCTCCGACGGCGATGGAAATTTGCGTGACTGGTGGACCGAAACCGATGAGCAGCAGTTCCAGGTATTGGCACAGAAGATGATCGACCAATACAGCCTTTACAATCCGATTGATGATATGTATATCAACGGAGAGCTTGCTCTGGGTGAAAATATTGCTGACCTCGGTGGTCTGAATGTCGCTTATCGCGCCTATCACAATTCACTCGGTGACCGGGAACCTCCTGTCATTGACGGTTTTACTGCCGACCAGCGCTTTTTTATGGGCTGGGGTCAGATCTGGCGTATTAAATTCCGGGACGAGGCACTTCGCCGTCAGCTCATCACCGGGCCACACTCCCCGGGCGAATACCGGGTACTCGGAATCGTATCCAACATGCTGGAGTTTTATGAGGCCTTTGACGTAGGACCGGGTGATGAAATGTATCGTGATGAAGAGGAACGCATTCGTATTTGGTAACCCAAAATACGGCATAATATGTACGGATCTCTGAAGAAGGACCTCCAGACGGAACTGAACTCCATTCACCAGGATGGTCTTTATAAAACCGAGCGGATCCTTACCTCCCCGCAAGGGGCGGTCATTCAGACCGCAGACGGTAGAAAAGTGATCAATTTCTGCGCCAACAACTACCTTGGACTCTCATCCCATCCCAGGGTGATTGATGCCGCTAAAAAAACCATTGATCAACGGGGATACGGACTCTCTTCGGTTCGCTTTATTTGTGGGACCCAGGACATTCATCGGGAACTGGAGCGAAAAATCGCTGATTTTGTAGGCATGGAGGATGCGATCCTTTATGCAGCGGCATTTGATGCCAATGGCGGTGTGTTTGAACCTTTGTTCGGCCCTGACGACGCTATCATTTCCGACCAGTTGAACCACGCTTCGATAATTGACGGGGTTCGCCTTACCAAGTCACGCCGCTATGTTTACCGGAACAATGACATGGCAGACCTGGAAGAAAAACTCAAGGAAGCTTCGGATGCACGCCACCGGATCATTGCCACCGATGGGGTGTTTTCGATGGACGGAACCATTGCTCAACTGGATAAAATATGCGATCTGGCTGACCGATATGACGCTCTTGTGATGACGGACGAATGCCATGCCACCGGCTTTGTCGGTCCCGCCGGACGTGGCGTCCCCGAGTACCATAACGTGACAGATCGGGTAGATATCATCACCGGCACGTTCGGCAAGGCGCTCGGTGGTGCCTCCGGAGGTTTCACGGCCGGTCACAAGGAAATAATCGACCTGCTGAGACAAAGATCCCGGCCATACCTATTCTCCAACACCCTCGCTCCATCCATCGCAGGAGGTTCCATTGAAGCTATCCATCTGCTGGAAACATCCGGGGAGCTTCGTGAGAAGCTGGCGAAAAACACCCGCTGGTTTCGCTCTGAAATGACTCTTGCCGGCTTTGATATCAAAGAGGGGTCACACCCCATCGTTCCGGTCATGCTTTACGATGCACGTGTTGCACAGGACTTTGCTGCCGAGCTGCTTGATGAAGGCATCTATGTAATCGGCTTTTACTATCCGGTAGTCCCTAAAGGTCAAGCTCGCATTCGTTTACAGCTTTCCGCCGTGCACGAACAAGAGCACCTTGAGCAAGCCGTGGCCGCTTTTCGCAGTATAGGGAAACGTATGGGTGTGATCTAACCATGTCTTATTAATACGGTATGTCTTCATCCGAAACAAACAACAATAACATTCTCATTACAGGCGCAGCAGGACAACTGGGTGTAGAATTAACCACACGGTTGATTGAACTTCATGGTGTCGATAAGGTCATAGCAACCGACATTCGGGAACCTGCTCACTGTGAAACTACCGGAACTCAAAACGGAATAGCGGAACAAGCCGGATCAGTACGGTTCGAGTATCTGGATGTACTTGATTACCAGAGTCTCTCCGAAGTAATTAATCGTCATGACATCGATACGGTGTACCACCTGGCCGCAATACTATCGGCAAAGGGGGAACAGCAGATTGAAGCAACCTGGAATCTCAACATAAACGGATTGTTGAATGTATTGGAACTGGGGCGAACCGGTCAGATTGATCACATATTCTGGCCGAGCTCGATAGCAGTCTTCGGTCCCGATGCACCCAGAACAGCGACACCTCAAAATGCTCCATTGAATCCTACCACCGTTTACGGAATAAGCAAAGTTGCCGGCGAGCAATGGTGCAGTTACTATTTCCGGCGGTTCGGAGTAGATGTGCGCAGCCTGAGGTATCCCGGTTTAATAGGCTGGATATCTGAACCCGGAGGTGGTACAACCGACTATGCCGTGGATATGTTGCGGTCTGCCTATCATGGAAATTTTTTCGAATGCCCCCTAAACACAGACACCCACCTTCCCATGATGATCATGGACGATGCTGTAAAAGCGGCACTCGATTTAATGTCCGTCGACACCAACGATGTCGGCATTCGCACGAGCTATAATGTGACGTCGATGCACTTCTCCCCTCGCCAGCTTGGAGAAGCAATAAGACAGCATAACAAGGAATTTCAAATTGAGTACAAGCCGGATGCTCGCGATGAGATCGCAAGAAGCTGGCCTGACAGCATAGATGATCAACCAGCCCGAACGGATTGGGGATGGAAACCCTCATTTGACCTTGAGGCGATGGTCAGGGGATTTTTTGAGCAAAAGTTTGCCCGGTAGTTGCCCCTCTTAAAAAAATAATTATTTTACTTTCTATATTAGCAGTAGATATTTGAACAGATTACAGAACGACAGAATAGCTTAGCGCATTTCTTGGTTCTTGTTAAGCAGACCGTTGTTGCCAGATTGGTGCAGTGACAAATCGTTTCAATAAAACTGTGGGGGGACTGTGGTATGAAAAAAGCACGGATTTCCGGTGTGGGGCACTATCTGCCTGATCGGGTGGTCACTAATAATGAATTGGCAGAACTTCTCGATGTCACCGATGAATCCATTGTCAAATTGACCGGAATTCAGCAACGCCGATGGGCAACAAAGGATGACACGCTCAAGAAGATGGCCCTTGCTGCCTCGGTAAAGGCTATCGATCAGGCCGGTTTAAATCCTGGTGATATCGGCTTGATCCTGTTTGCGGGTTTGAGCTCGGACTATCAGTTTCCCGGTACAGCAATTTTGCTCCAATATGAACTGGATATTCCCGGTGTACCGGGTATTGATATCCGTAATGTTTGCAGTGGTTTTATTTATGGACTCTCCATAGCAGATCAGTACATCAAGACGGGGGCATACGAGCATATTTTGTTAGTAGGTGCCGAACTGCATAGTACATCAATGGACCTTACCCCTGAAGGCAGCAATGTCTCCATCCTTTTTGGCGACGGTGCCGGCGCCGTTGTCATCAGTGCCACAAAGAATGAAACGCAGGGTATTTTGAATACGCAGATCTATTCTGATGGTAAATATGCCGAAAAACTTTGGCTGGAAGCTCCCACTCCCAATGACCATCCAAGATTAAACAAAGAATTGATGGATACAAACCGGATCTATCCCTATATGGATGGTCGCACTGTTTTTAAACATGCGGTCGCGCGGTTCCCCGAAGTTATCCAGGAAGCGGTTGACAAAGCAGGTTTGCAAACGGATGACCTGGATCTGGTCATCCCACATCAGGCCAATCTGCGAATCACCGAAATGGTAACCCGCCGGTTAGGCCTGGATCAGCACAAAGTATTCAGCAACATTCAACACTGTGGAAACACCACAGCTGCATCTATCCCTATCGCACTAAGTGAAGCACTTGAACAGGACAGAATCAAAAATCATGATCTGGTTTGTTTTGCCGCATTTGGCGCTGGTTTTGCATGGGGATCCGCCTTGATGAGGTGGTAAACCCGCCTGACGTCACTCCTCCTTTTGAGAAATGGTATACGATATTCCTTCCCGGAACATCTGGCGGCGCTCCTTGGATATACCAATCACAATAGCAGGAACCACAAACAGGGTTAATACAGTAGCAAAGGCCAGTCCACCGATAACCGATTTAGCGAGGGGACTCCAGGTCTCTGAACCCACACCAACCTCCAGTGCAAGGGGGATCATTGAAAAGATAGTGGTCATTGCTGTCAAGAGAATCGGACGCATTCTCCGCTTGCAAGCTTGTAAAAAAGCGATTAAATAGGCACGGTCAGGGATAATGCTTTTCTCACCGTCACCGTCATCGGCACTGCCGCCCACCAGTCTCTTACGCGTGGTTTGATGGATATAATCCACCAGGACGATACCGTTATTGACCACGATTCCTACCAAAATCACAATACCGATATAAGCGGGCACACTCAAGGGGGTTCCCGAAACAAAAAGAAACACCAACGAACCGAAAAAAGCCAATGGCACGGTGAACATAATGATGAAGGGATCCCTGAAGTTTTCAAAAAGGGAAGCCATCACCATATAAGTCAGCAACAATGCGAATAGAAAAGCAATACCCATTTGGCGTGTGCTGTCATCCTGAAAACGCGACCTTCCACTGAAGTCATAGCGATAACCGTCAGGCAGGATAATTTCATTGGTAATGATATCATTCACCACACTTCTGTATTGATCATGTTCCGCGTTGACCGTGATATTCATATCCAATACCAGTTCGCGATCACGGCGGGACAATCGCTGCATGCTTTCCACAAGCTGAAAACTGCCAAGTGCGGTTATCGGAATCCGTGTATCGTCAACCTGAAGAAGCTCCAGTGCAAACATATCGTCACGGTTTTGGAATCCGTCACGGATATTCCGGATCTCTATGGGGATCTCACGTCCCTCCTCCCGGTAATATCCACCCCGATTGCCACGTGCCTGGGTCCCGAATGAACTGGCGATCTCCATGGTTTGCACACCAAGACGAGCGATACGTTCACGATCCGGGTAGAACTCGAACTCGGGACCGGGACGCGATCGCGGGTTGGATACCGACATCACCTCGGGCTCTTGTAGAAGCCGTTCCTCAATACGATAGGACAGTTCACGGAGTCGCTCCATATCAGGGCCGTAGAGGGTTACCTGCAATCCTGAAGGTCCCCATCGGCCACCACCCATTCCACCGGGACCGGAGCCGGATGATCTGATATCCAGTTCAATATCCGGCACATCAAAACGCTCCGTTACCTCTTCGATAATATCATCGGTTGACACATCACGTTCGCGTTGATCAGTCAAAAGCACTTTGATTTCACCAAGATTACTCTGGGTCGACCAGCGTTGCCGCCCGATACTGGTAATCACGGTTCGCACTTCAGACATGGCAAGCATTTCATCAGAAATATCCCGCAACCGTTCCGCTGTGGTCGTAAGCTGTGTTCCGGCTGGCAGATCAATCCGTACATCAAACTCCCCGGTGTCGCTCTCAGGGAAAAATTCTCCGGGTATCGTACGGAACAGGTAGAATGAGCCCCCGATGATCAGAATGACAAAAAGCGTCACCACATATTTACGACGCAAAATCCAGAACAGAATCTTGCCGTAGTTTTTTTCAACAACATGAATAAGCTTGAACATCCCTTGCTTGTTTTTGAACTGGTCGGGTTTCAAGACCAGAGAAGCCAACACGGGGATCAGGATAATAGAAGCAAGAAAAGAGCTGGTAATAGCGATAGAAATAGTTAAAGCAAGGTCACGAGTGACGGTCCCGGTCACGCCGGTCACCCCAAGTATTGGTATAAACACTGCGAGGGTGGTAAGAGTAGACCCCAGGAGCGCCCCTGCCACCTCATTGGTCCCGTCCAAAGCTGCCCTGAACCGTTCTTCGCCTTCTGCAAGCCGGTTTGCGATACTCTCTGTGACAACGATCGAATTATCGACAAGCAAACCTATTGCCAGCGCGAGACCGGTAATGGATATGATATTAAGGCTGATATCGGCAAAATACATCGCCGCAAAGGTCGCTGTCAGGGATACAGGTATACTCATGGCAACAACGAATGCGATTCTCCATCCGCCCATAAACAGCAACAAAATCAAAATAACGACCATAAGTGCAATCAAAGCCGATTGTGCAAGGTTATTGATGGAGTCTTCAATAAACTCCCCCTCGTTACTCAGTATTTGCATGCTGATATTCGAAGGTAATACCTGTCGCATCTCATGCATTTCATCGATCACATCGTATGCCACATCCAGAGTATTGGCGTCGGTCTGTTTTTGGATTTCTACGGTAACGCTGTTGTTGCCGTTGACCTCCTCGATCGAGTTGATGTCGGCATAGGTGTTTTCAACACGCGCTACATCGGCGACACGAATCAATACGCCATCTTCGCCGTTTCTAACGACAGTCTGTTCGATCTCCTCCAGGGAGCGGAACATAGACTCAGCGCGAACACTGTAGCTGATACGGTCGGACACCAGGTTGCCGATAGGCTGATTTACATTATTGTCCTGAATCGCAGAAACAACTTGTCCGGGCACGACATTATGCCGGCTCATCGCGGCAGGGTCAAGGCTTACAAAAAAATTACGTTCAAGTCCGCCCTGGGTTTCTGCCGAAGCCACACCATGCAAACGTTCAAAACGAGGCTCCACCATCTCCACTGATAACTGCCGTAACTCATCCAGGCCAAGCACCGAAGATTCGATACTCAGCTGCATGATGGGTGCCCTGTCGGGGTCGAATTGAAAAATAACCGGTTCATTGGCCTCGGTCGGAAGTTGGGGTCGAATCCGTTCCATAGCCTCCCGTAATTTCATTTCGGTGTACTGAATGTCGGTATTCGGCTTCAGGCTCAGGATCAGAAAGGCACCACCACGTCGCACATTCGACTCCAGCTGGTCAATACCCTGAACCCCCATGATAGCCCCTTCAATAGGTTCAACCACCAATCGTGACATATCATCCGGAGCAACATTCGAGTAATTCACAGACACAGCCAGAACCGGAATATTGAACTGAGGCATCAATGTTATTTTCAGGTTCGCCAGTGAAAACAGGCCGAACCCGACCACCAGTAACGACATCATGAATACCGTCACCGGTCGTCTTAGTATGCGTTCAGTGATTGTGATCTTTTTCATATGCCCGTGGCATTTCGTTATGAGTAAGTTTCACTTTGTGTTAGTGGATCCTCTTTTCTCATATCAACAAAACCTGCTTTTTCTGCCATGCGGTTCACGAGATTATACATACAAGGAACGGCAAAAAGCATAAGAAGCGTGGACATGAAGAGTCCGCCTATGACCGTACGTGCCATCGGACTCCATGTCTCCGAACCGGCGCCCAGCTGTAAAGCCAATGGCGTCATCGCCAGGATGGTCGTCAACGCGGTCATCAAAATGGGCCGCAACCTGCGGGAAGCGCCATTGACAATAGCCTGGTGTCGCTGCTGTCCGCGTGCCTGGAGGATCTTGATATAATCAATCATCACAATGCCATTATTAACCACAATACCGGTTAGCAACACCAAGCCGACCATGGCG
This sequence comes from uncultured Chitinophagales bacterium, assembly GCA_964388615.1. Classification (GTDB taxonomy): domain Bacteria; phylum Bacteroidota; class Rhodothermia; order Balneolales; family Natronogracilivirgulaceae; genus SLLW01. Next base: position 17,593 of record CAYMBG010000038.1, read on the forward strand.
GTTACACTTACAGGAGTGCCGGTACCCCACAGCATAAACAAGACACCGGTCAGCGCCAGCGGAATGGTCACAATAATGATAAGTGGCTCCAGCAAGCTCTCAAATTGGGAAGCCATCACCATATAGGTAAGCAAACCGGCAATCATGAAAGCTATCATCAGATAAAAGAACGACTCGCGTTGATCCTCGGCGGCTCCACCAACTTCATAACGATAGCCATCGGGCCAGTTCACGTTACCCAGGGCATCACGTGTTCTTTCGGTGGCAGTTTGAAGGTCAAGATTGCCCAGGTCGGCATTCACTTCCACCATACGTTCCTGGTTGATACGATGGATGCTGGCCGGACCGGTCACATGCTCGATACGTGCCAGGTTATTCAAAGGCATCCAATCACCCTCGGGGGTACGCAGTTGTATTTCATCGATCATTCCGGAATGGGCGCGGTCGAACGGATCCAGTTGTACCAGCACCTCAAACTCAATACCCTGATCCACAAATGTGGTGGCGATATCGCCTCTTACAGCGTCACTAACAGCACTGGTGACCTGTGCTGTTGTCATTCCAACCCGTGCGATTCTTTCGCGATCCATGATGATCCGCAATTCCGGGCGGCCTTGGTCAGCTGTGCTGAAAAGTCCCGTGACCCCCTCAATGTTTCGCATTTGCTGCATGGTGGCAAATGCAAGATCCTCCCGAATTTCGGGATCAAAACCATATATTTGCACAATCAAACCGGTTTCGCCATCCGGACTCAGGGGATCTTCGCGCAACTCCCGAATATTAGCGGCAGGCACTTCTTGAAGTGATTCCAAAAGACCCGCGGCAATCTCAAACTGGCTGCGTGAACGCTCCTGAACAGGCACCAGTTCGATACGTACCACCCCTTGATTACCTCCGGGGTTGTCGGCACCTTCGATACCCAATTTGTCGCCATAATCTGAAACAACCAGACGGGTTTCAGGCACTTCCCGCTCGACGACCTGCTCAACCTGCCGGATAGTGCGCTCCAGCTCAAACAAATTGACACCCGGTTCCCGCTGAACTTCAAGAACGATGTTGTTTTCATCTACTTCCGGAAAGAACTCCCCGCCCAGCTGATAAAAAATAGGCAGAGAAGCAGCAAGTAGAGCAAAAGCGAGAAGCACCGTAACTACGCTATGTGACAAAACTTTGTCAATCGTGCGTTGATAAGTGCTCTCAACTTTTTCGAAAGCAGAGCCGAGCACCGGAGCCACTTTGCGTGCAAAAAAATCACCTGTAATATGAAAAAGAAGGGTCAGCACCCTATAAAGTGCATATACCGGCAACAGAATCAGAAATAACGGTATGCTGAGGATACGATTCAGGGTGGAGCGCCGCCGCCATACCAGCAAACGCTCAAAAAATGTCTCCTGCATCCGATCCTCATCGTTGTCACCCGTTTCATCGTTGTCACCCGTTTCATCGTTGTCACCCGTTTCATCGTTGTCACCCGTTTCATCGGATGCGTCCTGTTTCCGGGATACGCTGTTTCTCTGGCGTTGCTCCCACCCGAAAAAGCGGGAGGCCATGACCGGAATAAGGGTTAGCGCCACAAGCACGGAAACAATCAATGCAAAAGATACGGTCAGGGCCAGATCCCGAAACAGCAGGCCGGCGATTCCCGGCACAAAAAGCACCGGTAAGAACACCACCAAAGTGGTTAAGGTAGACATTACCACCGGACCAGAGACTTCCTGAGCACCTTTGACAGCGGATTCCCCTCCATCAAAACCATCTTCCCGAAACCGGAAAATATTTTCAAGAACTACAACGGCGTTATCCACCACCAGTCCGACCGCCAGAGTGAGCCCTGACAATGATATGATGTTCATGCTCACATCAGCCCAGTTCATAATACTGAACGTGGCGATGATAGATACGGGAATAGATATCGCGACAATAAGAGAGGACCGCCCACTGCGGAGAAACAACAAGAGCATCAACATCACCAAAAATACCGCCTGTAATCCGGTAAGGATCAGATTCCGGATAGACATCTCGATAAAATCAGCCTGATTGGTAAGCACGTCCAGTTGCACCCCGGCCGGTAAGATGCTTCGAAGCTCATCCAGCGAGCCCATCACACCACCTGCGGCCATCACCACGTTACTGTCGCTCTGCCGGTAGACATTGATAATCACACCATCGTTTCCTTCCACCCTAACATTTCCGATGGGTTGAGCTATACCGTCCTCCACACGAGCCACATCCTCAAGATATATCGGATTTCCCTCATTAGTAGCAACAATAGTCCGACGAATTTGTTCAATATTCCGAAAATCACTCACTGTCCGCAGAGAATAGGTGGTCTGGGCCTCTTCCAGCTGGCCTGCCGGAACCTGTATGTTTTCATTCCGGAGAGTTGAAGCGATATCGGAAATATCCAGGTTATAAGCACGCATCTCCGCGTTACGGATACGGATGTTGATCTGCCGGTCGTATCCGCCGGCGGTTGCGGCGGATGCAACCCCGCCGACCCGCTCAATACGTTGTTCAAGCTGCTGTGTAGCGATAGTACGCAGCTCCCTCGGACTTCGATTCTCGCTGGTGAGCGTGAGCACCACCACAGGTTCGTCGTTGGGATCATATGAGAAAACCACCGGCTGCTCGGCCTCCCTTGGAAGGGTACGGCGAATCATGTCAAGCTGTTTACGCACTTCGGTTTCGGCAAAAAAAAGGTCGGTTCCCCAGTCGAAGTTCAGTCTAACAACCGATGCACCCTGACTCGATTGTGAGCGTACCCGCTGTATTCCGGAAACACTTCCTACCGACTCCTCGATAGGCCGGGTAATAAGGGTTTCGATATCTTCCGGTGCCACACCCTCATAGGTAGTATAAACCGTAACCGTTGGAAACGACACATCCGGATAGAGGTTCAGACGCAGGTTCATCAATCCGAATACACCAAATCCGATCAAAATCAGGCTGGCCATCAAAAAAGTAACAGGCCTGTTAACGGCAAGTCTGGATAAATTCTTCATAATCTACTGGTTACTACGTCCTTGTCCTTGTCCTTGACCCTGTCCTTGACCCTGACCCTGACCCTGACCTTGTCCCTGGCCCTGACCTTGACTATGATCTTCTCCCTGGTTTTCTTCTTCTTCAGGGTTCTCTTCTTCTTCAGGGTTCTCTCCACGCGCTTGCCCCTCAATCTGTTGCCGATCCTCTGCGCCCTCCCTTCTGATAACGCGAACTCGTTGTTCATCACTGAGGTTTCTCTGGCCGGTCACGATCAAAGACTCTCCAGCTTCCAGACCGGAAAGCACCTCGACGCGCTCTCCCTGCTCGAGTCCGAGTTCAAGCTCCCGCTGACGTGCTACCGTATCGCCCTCGGCGACAAACACATTATAGGTGCGACGAATTTCGACGGTGTTGGTTTCCGGCTCAATATAGGTATCAATCTGTTCGATCATGGATGATCTGGGAATGACCAGGGCATCCTGATGGGTCACCAGGGTAATACGAGCCTCAACCAATGCGCCCTGCCGTACCGAGCGGGTGACATCGGTCAAGCTGACAACCACCTCGCCCAGTCCACTGTTGGCATCCAGCTGGGGGCTGATACGGGAGATCGCTCCTTCGGCGACAATTCCCTCTCGGTTTGAAAGGCGCATTTCGACCGGCAAGCCGATAGTCAGCTCCTCCCAATCCTGCATCGGCAGAAACAGTCGTGTCTCATAACCAATCAGATTGGCCACTTCGTAAGCTGCCTCGCCGGTACGTGCCAGATCACCCTCGGCGATCATCCGATTCAAAACCACTCCGTTTACAGGTGAGCGGATCTGTGTATTATCCAGGTCTTCCCGACTTTGCGTAAGCGCTGCGCGGGCAGATTCCAGTTGTGCACGACTGCTCTCATAGGTAGAACGGGCATCCTCAAACTCGCTGGAGCTGCTGGCACCGCGCTCAAAGAGCTCTCGTTGTCTGACAAAAGTGCTGCTGTCCCGCTGGAATGCAGATTGGCTTTGTCGCATTTGGGCGCGAGCCTGTTCAAGGGCATCACGAAAAGGCACATCGTATATTTCAGCCATTACTTGCCCTTGAGTGACCGTATCGCCGAGGTCGGCATGGATACGGGTAATACGATTGCTGACCTGTGGTACGATAGAGACCACATCCTGGGCCTTTATGGATCCATAGGAGCGCACTTGATCAGATATAGACGAAGTAGTTGCCGGCTCCGTTTCGACACTAACGGCTTCTCCAGAGCCCTGCCCCCAACCACCAGGGCCACCTGCCCCCGGGCCATCGCCATTGTCACTTCCGCAGGATACTACCAATACTAAAAGAAGGATATGATAAGATATTCTGTTAATCTGCAATTTCAAGAGATTTAGGGTACTGGTTATATATGGGTTCCATTCAAATAAAATCGGCGCTAATTATAAAATCGGCGCTAATTGTAAATCCGCGCTAATTGTAAAATAAAGCCAGGTCCTGATAATCAGAACCTGGCTGAACAAGATTCTATCTGTTATACGAATAGATCGGTCAAAAGTTGAAGGGAATTATGAATCCAGGAATTCAATCCATATAGGGATATCGCCAACTTTTGGGCGGATCAAACGTCTCTTTGATGGCGCGTGTGGATAGCCAGCGGAGCATATTTTGACGACTTCCCGCTTTGTCGTTGGTACCAGAACGACGTGCTCCTCCAAATGGCTGCTGGTCAACCACTGCGGCGGTCGGTTTATCATTGATATAGAAATTACCGGCCGCGTCACGAAGAGCATCCGACATTTTTTTAATCACATAGCGGTTTTTGGCGAATATTGCTCCGGTAAGGCCATAAGGAGATGTTTCGTTACAAAGTTTCAGTGTTTTCTCAAAATCTTTGTCATCGTACACATATATTGTAAGTACCGGACCGAAGATCTCCTCCTCCATGGTTTTAAAATGGGGGTTGGTGGTCAGTATAACCGTCGGCTCCACAAAATAGCCAATACTATCGTCATAGTTGCCACCTGCAATGATTTCGGCATCTTCGGCCTCATGGGCATAATCGATATATCCGGTGATGCTTTCAAAAGCCTTTTTATCGATCACCGCGCCCATAAAGGTTGAAAAGTCCTGGACATCACCTACTTTTATCTGTTTCACTTCCGACAGAAAATGTTCGCGAAAATCAGGCCAGAACGATTCCGGTACATACATCCGGGATGCTGCCGAACATTTTTGTCCCTGGTATTCAAATGCACCGCGAAGGGCTGCAACGGAGACATCCTCCACCGATGCGGAGTTGTGTACAAAAATGAAATCTTTGCCACCGGTTTCACCAACCACACGTGGATAGGAGTTGTACGTATCGACACGGGAACCGATACTTTTCCACAGGTGGTTAAAAGTTCCCTCGGAGCCGGTGAACT
>CAYMBG010000039.1:0-2149 GCA_964388615.1 uncultured Chitinophagales bacterium
AGCTCGCCAATAAAATCAGTTAACCAATCTATTGAAGCCACATCCTCACGAAAAGTTTTTTCTTTGCCGATGGACTTTGGAATACGCTGGGTTTTTACCGGGCGGTCATCCCTGGCTCGTGCTATGTTGTAATAAAACGATCCAACTTTACCAAAGTGCCTGTTCAGGTCCCATTCCGTCCATTGGCGAAGATCTGAGCCGGTACGGATCCCAAGGCGATGCATTTTTTCTTCGGTCGCTTTACCTATTCCGTGAAATTTACCGATCGGTAGTTCCGCTATAAAATTCAGGGCTTTCTCTGGAGGTATCAAGGCAAGTCCGTCCGGTTTCTTCAGGTCGGATGCAATTTTGGCCAGAAATTTATTGATGGAAATTCCGGCTGATGCCGTCAGCCGTGTCTGCTGATGGATCTTTTTTTTGATCTCTTGGGCTATCAGGGTAGCAGAAGGGTTATCGGTCTTGTTTGAGGTAACATCCAGGTAGGCTTCGTCAAGCGACAGGGGTTCGACCAGGTCGGTGTATTCATGAAATATACTGCGGATAGTCAGCGATTCAGCTTTGTAAATATCGAATCGGGGGCGAATAAATTCCAGGTCAGGGCATAATCTTAGTGCATGAGCCGCAGGCATTGCCGAGTGAATTCCGAATTTTCGTGCTTCATAACTGGCGGCTGCAACCACACCACGCCCCTGTGGTGATCCTCCTACCACTACCGGCATTCCCCTCAATGCGGGGTTGTCTCGTTGCTCGACAGATGCATAAAACGCATCCATGTCAATGTGAATGATTTTTCGTGTGGACATGGCCCGGTCTTTCGATTCTTGGTGCTTACCAAGACGCTGATTTTGTCATAATGGAAAAGCCTTTGAATTAATTCAACATTGGTGGTGAAAAAAGTGGGGTGAAAAAGGGATATTTTTTTCGTAAATTTTAGGCTTGATCTTATAATATTAAAAACACTTCTTTCAAGATCATATTTTTATGTTATTTACTGCCTCATTACGGAAGGGGTTATACTGTAGAAGTAATCATTAAAAGAATCATATAGCATATTGACACTATGTATGTCATACACCGAAAAACTTCTCTCTCGCCAGCTATTACGGAGTTTGAAGTAGAGGCTCCATTAATTGCAAAAAAACGGAAACCTGGCAATTTTGTCATTATTCGTCCGACGACTACCGGAGAACGGATACCGCTTACCATTGTTGAGTCGGATACCGAACGCGGTACTATCACACTGATCATCCAGGCAATTGGTAAAACGACCCGGATGATTCAGGATATGAAGGAAGGAGATTCCTTTGAGGATGTGGTGGGACCACTTGGTGAGCCGACACCCATAGAAAACTATGGCAAAGTAGTTTGTATCGGGGGCGGTGTGGGTACGGCGGTTGTCTATCCCATGGCCAAAGCGCTGAAAGAAGCCGGCAATGAGGTGATAAGCATTGTCGGGGCTCAGAATCGTGAAATGGTGATACTGGAACAGGAAATGGGAGCCGTATCGGATGAGCTTTTGATAACGACTGATGACGGTTCATACGGCATGAAGGGCTTTGTAACCCAGGCTCTTGAAGAGGTTATAAACCGCGGTGACCATATACACAGTGTGTATGCTACGGGTCCCCTGCCTATGATGCGGGCGGTTGCAAATCAGACAAAAACGACAGATATCCGGACGGTTGTGAGTCTGAATCCTATTATGATGGATGGTACCGGAATGTGTGGTGCTTGTCGGGTTACGGTTGGTAATGAACTGAAATTTGCCTGTGTTGACGGTCCGGAATTTGACGCCCATGCGATAAATTTTGATGAATTGATTGCCCGCAACAACACTTATGTTCAGGAAGAAAAAGAGGCCATGAACCAGCTGGAACAGGAACATCAATGTCAGGCGGAATAAAAGTATTATGACTGATAAAAAAGTTTCGAAGAAGAAAAAGTTTGAAAAAATCATACCGCTGAAGCCGAAGGAGCGGATGCAGATTCCGCGGCACGCACCGATCGAGCAGGATCCGGGTTGTCGGGTGCAGAGTTTTACAGAAGTATCTGACGGATTCAATGTGGAATTGGCGGCCGAAGAGGCGTTGCGATGTCTGGAGTGCAACGATCCGGTTTGTACCCAGGCTTGCCCGGTAAGTGTGGATAT
>CAYMBG010000039.1:2249-5789 GCA_964388615.1 uncultured Chitinophagales bacterium
CCCAAGCATATTGTGGATGCGGAGATCGACAGGGTCAAGGCGCTGGGAGTCAAAATTGAGACCAATGTCATTATCGGCCGTACCTTGACCATCGATGAGTTGTTTGATGAAATGGGATTTGAGGCGGTCTACCTTGGGACCGGAGCAGGCTCACCCAGATTTATGAACATACCGGGCGAAAATCTCAGTAATGTTTATTCAGCCAGTGAATTGCTGACCCGTGTGAACCTGATGAAAGCTTATAAACCGGATTATGATACGCCCCTGAAATTGGGCCGCAGAGTTGCTGTAATAGGGGGTGGTGATGTGGCTATGGATGCGGTACGCACGTCCAAGCGTTTTGATCCTGAGCGAACCATTCTTTTGTATCGTCGCTCCCGTGAGGAGATGCCGGCCCGGGTCGAAGAGGTGCATCATGCCGAAGAAGAGGGGATCGAGTTTAACTTTTTAACCAATCCCGTCCGTATTCATGGAAATGAAGACGGTAGTGTCCGGGCCATAGAATGTCAAAAAATGGAGTTGGGGAAGCCGGATGAGCAGGGTCGGCGACGCCCGGTTCCTATAGAGGGGTCGAACTTCACGATCGATGTGGATACCGTAGTTGTGGCGATTGGCCAGAGTCCAAATCCGATTATTCAACAAACCACACCTGGACTGGAGACATCGGATTGGGGAACGATTATTGTCGATGAAAATGGGGCCAGCAGTCGCGAGGGTGTTTTTGCGGGTGGTGACATCGCCCGTGGCGGCGCAACGGTTATCCAGGCGGTAGCCGATGGCAAACAGGCTTCCCGTTCTATTGACACCTATCTTACGGAAAAAAAGAAGCAGAAAACGTCTGCTTAAGACGTTGTGATCGCAAAAACCTCCGGGGTTTTTATAGCTCTTTCAATGCCCGAAGCAGGGTTTCGAGGGAGTCTTTTGCATCACCAAAGAACATGTAGCTGTTTTCCCCGTAAAACAGCTCGTTTTCGATTCCGGCAAATCCGGGGTTGAGGCTTCGTTTGAAGACAACTACGGATTTGGCTTCATCCACATTCAAAATGGGCATACCATAAATGGGACTGTCACTATTGTTGCGGGCATCCGGATTTACCACATCATTGGCGCCGATAACCAGGACAACATCTGTTTTCTTAAACTCCTGGTTAATATCGTCCATATCGTATAACTGTGTATAGGGCACATTGGCTTCCGCCAGTAAGACGTTCATATGGCCGGGCATGCGTCCCGCCACAGGATGTATCCCATAGCGAATATCCACTCCCCTTGATTCCAGAAAATCCGCCACTTCCCTGATATTGTGCTGAGCCTGGGCAACGGCAAGTCCATACCCCGGAACGATGATCACACGTTGGGCGTAAGCGGTCATCACCGAAAGGTCTTCTGCGGTAACTTCCTTGACGACTTTGCCGGTATCGGCTGCATGAGCTCCCGAACCTGCCGCATCGGATCCGAATGCCCCGAAGATCACATTGGTGAGCGGGCGATTCATGGCTTTACACATAATCATGGTAAGTATCAGGCCGGCTGCGCCGACCAAAGTCCCACTTACAATAAGCAGATTGTTATTTAGCACGAAGCCTGTTGCCGATGCTGCAAGACCGGTTAATGAATTAAGCAATGAAATAACCACCGGCATGTCGGCTCCTCCTATGGGCAGTACCATGAGTACTCCGAGCAAAAGAGCGGCTCCGATGATAACCAGGAAGAACGAGGTGTTTTCAGCATTCATGACAAATAACACCGAAAAAACAAGTATGGTCAGAAAAAGCAGCAGGTTTACAAATTTATGTCCCGGATAAACAACCGGGCTGCCGCCAAGGAGCCCTTTCAGCTTACCGAAAGCGATGAGGCTGCCGGTGAAAGTAGTAGTGCCGATGAACAAGGAGATAGCCATGGTAATCAGTTCGTGGCCGGCGAATGAATCGGCAGCACCCGATAACCGGAAGTATTCTCCACTTGCGACAAGAGCAGAAGCCGCTCCCCCGAAACCGTTGAAAAGCGAGACCAGCTCGGGCATGGAGGTCATCTTGACCTTGCGCGCCATGACGGCGCCAATCACAGCACCAATGGCAATACCGGCGATAATAAACTGGAAGGAAACGACTTCGCGATTAAACAGGGTAACAGCGACCCCTACGAGCATACCAAGGGATGCAAGTACGTTTCCGGAGCGGGCGGTAGCCGGTGAGCTCAAGCGTTTTAAACCCAGGATAAACAGTATGGAGGCAATAATATATGCCAGTTGAATGATATCGGGCATGTACCCGGAAAGCGGGTCCGGTACTAATGGATTCATTGCTCATCCCCCTTCTTTTTGAACATTTCAAGCATACGATCGGTGACCATAAATCCGCCTACCACATTAATGGTTGCAAAGATGATGGCTACAAAGCCGATATAGCAGGTAGTGGTACAAACAACATGGCTTGCTACGATCAGTGCGCCAATCAACGTGATTCCGGATATAGCGTTTGCACCTGACATCAAAGGTGTATGCAGGGTTGGGGGTACTTTGGAAATGACTTCGAATCCCACAAAAGCCGCTAAAATGAATATGAAAAGATTGAATATGAAAGTCTCCATAATCGGATAGTTGTATTACAGAAGCAGTGAACTGACTATTTTACCATTATGCGTGATGGTAGCCTGACCCGTGATCTCATCATCAAAATCAAAATGTGGTTTGCCGTCTTTGATCATATGCATCAGGAGGGCATAGATGGTTTTGGCATAAAGTTGGGACGCGTGAACAGGCATGGCCGCCGGTAGATTCAAAGGTCCACGAATAATGACTCCGTTGTCAGTAAAAAAGTCTTCGCCAGGTCTGGTCAGCTCGCAATTGCCTCCCTGTTCGGCGGCCAGATCGACAATGACAGCACCCGGCTCCATATCTGAAACCATTTCTTTGGTAATCAGTTTGGGGGCCGGTTTTCCAGGAACGAGAGCGGTGGTAATCACCATGTCAGCTTTCTTAACATGACTGTGCAGAACTTTTTGCTGTTTTTGTTGCGCTTCTTTGCTTTGTTGCTTGGCATATCCGCCTTTTGTTTCCGCATCCTGCTCTTGTTCAGGGATGTCAATAAAGGTAGCACCAAGGCTTTCTACCTGTTCCTTAACGGCCGGCCGCACATCAAACGACTCAACTACGGCACCCAGTCGCCTGGCGGTCGCAATCGCCTGAAGTCCGGCGACACCGGCTCCGAGCACCAGTGCCTTCGCAGGCGGGATGGTTCCGGCCGCGGTAACCAGCATGGGGAGATATTTTCCCAAAGCATTGGCGCCCATCAGGACCGATTTATATCCAGCTATGGAACTCATGGCACTGAGAGCATCCATCTTCTGTGCACGGCTTATGCGGGGCAAAGCTTCCATGCCAATAGCCGTGATCCCGGCTTTTTGCAGTTTTTCAACCAGAGAGGGATCAGATAGCGCCCATAACATACAGATGAGCACGGTTCCTGAACGCATCATGCCAACTTCCTCGTCGTTCGGCTTTTGTACTTTCAGGATAATGTCAGCATGCTCCAATAATTC
>CAYMBG010000039.1:5889-22556 GCA_964388615.1 uncultured Chitinophagales bacterium
CTTACTACGTATGGATGATATTGCAGGAAAAACCCTGGATGTGGTGATTGTTGGCAGCGGCCCTGCCGGTCTTACTGCTGCGCTTTATGCCGCGAGAGCGGATCTCAAGCCCCTTGTACTGGAGGGACCCGAGCCGGGTGGCCAGCTTACAACAACTACGGATGTTGAAAACTATCCCGGTTATCCCGAAGGGGTGATGGGACCGAAAATGATGGATGATTTTCGTCAGCAGGCAACCCGTTTCGGAGCTGACTGTCGATGGGGAACCGTGTCGCATATCGATTTTGAAAAACGGCCATATAAAGTGACCATTGATGAAAATACTGATGTATATGCGAAAGCCCTGATTGTCTCGACCGGCGCTTCCGCCAGATGGCTTGGATTGGAGAGCGAACAGCGCTTACGCGGACATGGTGTTTCGGCTTGTGCAACTTGTGATGGCGCCTTTTTCCGCGACCAGCATGTGGTGATTATCGGTGGAGGCGACACGGCAATGGAGGAAGCTCAGTTTCTAACCAAATTTGCAAGCAAGGTGACCCTTTTACACCGGCGTGATGAATTGCGCGCTTCCAGGATTATGCAGAAACGGACCCTTGACAATCCCAAGGTGGAGGTTATGTGGAGTACGGTACTGGAGAAGGTGCTCGGCGACAAGGTAGTGGATGGAGTGAAGGTCAAGCATATGAAAACCAATGAAATTACGACGTTGGATGATGTGACCGGGGTGTTTCTCGCCATTGGGCACAAGCCCAATACGGATCTTTTCAAAGGAGTGCTGGATATGGATGAAACCGGTTATATCCAAACGAAACCTAAAAGCACCTACACCAATATTCCGGGTATTTTCGCCTGTGGAGATGCACAGGACAAAGATTATCGTCAGGCGGTCACTGCGGCTGGAACCGGATGCATGGCAGCAATTGATGCCGAGCGGTGGCTGGCTGTTAAGGAGGAGGAAGAGAAAGAATCCGCCGGCTAACCGGAGGTTGCGGAACGTTCATAAGTGAATGGTTTTTGCACCAGAGACAGCCGGGGTCATGTCACGGGTCGATTATTTCGAAATCGGAATCTATTTCGTAAGGGTCGGCTTTGTGGCCGGTGGAATGACCTGGGCGGTACGTTTTGGTTTTGCCGGATAACTCATTATCAATCGCTTGAAGGTCATTTTGAGGGTATCTCTCCACAATGATACGGGCATCTCTTGCAAAAAAAGCAAAGGTGGCGATCGAAGAAATTACAGGTGCGAGGGCAAAGGCACTTCCTACACCGATAACACCGAAGGTTAGGGGTAGCTTAAGAAGCGTTTTACCTGAGCCGTCCTTAATAAGCAACCGTCTGACATTCCCCTCTTTGAGAATCTCTTTGACCCGATCTATCAATTCGGCTCCGGATACTCGGATTTCTTCTACCAGGTCATGTGCCATGTCATTCTCCTATCTCAGTGAAGAAAATTGATAAAGGTGCTTCTTACTCCGTAAATCAGATTGATACCGAAATGTGATGGTTGTAACCCGAATGTGCCATCCTGTGTAAGGAGCTGTTTCTTTACCTGTCTGTTACGAAAAAGACGGAGGAAAGATACATGCTGGCACATGCCTATTGTGCATCCACCTTTGGTGTAGATGCGCATTTGATTGATGTGGAAACGAATAACGTTAATGGTCTGCCTCAGTATTTTCTGGTGGGCCTGCCGGGCCGTGCAATCAGTGAGTCAAGAGACCGCATAGAGGCCGCTATCCGCAATTGTGGATATGAGATGCCGCGCGGCCGTATAACGGTGAATTTAGCACCGGCCAACCTGCCTAAAGAGGGAAGCTCATTTGATTTATCCATTGCGGTTGGATTATTGGGAATGTCGGGACAGATTCGAACAGACCGACTAAACGAGTCACTTATTTTGGGTGAGCTGGCCCTGGATGGCACGCTGCGTCCGGTCAAGGGGGTTTTACCGGTAGCATTGGAAGCAAAAAGCAGCGGCTTAAAACAAGTTCTGGTACCGAAAGCAAATGCCAAGGAAGCCGCGGTGGTTGCGGGAGTTGACGTGTATGGATTTAATGACCTGTCTGAAGTGATCCGCTGGTTGAATGGCCAGGGAGACGCCTTGCCGGTAAAAGTGGATATCGATGCTTTGTTTCGCAATATTGAAAACGAAAATATCCTGGATTATTGCGATGTTCGCGGGCAGGAAAATGCAAAACGAGCGATGGAAGTAGCAGCTGCCGGTGGACATAATATTATTATGATTGGTCCCCCCGGTTCCGGAAAGACTATGATAGCCCGCAGACTGGCGAATATTTTGCCGCCCCTGTCGCTCGACGAGGCCCTGGAGACTACCCGTATTCATTCGGTGGCCGGCATGGTATCAAACGGAAGCTCGTTGGTGGTAAAACGTCCATTTCGATCACCGCATCATACCATATCTGATGTTGCATTGGTAGGTGGCGGGGGTGTTCCCAGGCCCGGAGAGATCTCGTTGGCACATAACGGGGTTTTGTTTTTGGATGAGCTCCCGGAGTTTCGAAGAAGCGCATTAGAGGTTTTGCGCCAGCCCCTTGAAGATGGTCAGGTAACACTTTCAAGAGCACGTATGAGTGTAAACTATCCTTCCAGAATCATGCTGGTTGCATCCATGAATCCATCCCCGGATGGCGAATGGTTCGATCCGGATAACCCGGGAAGTACCAGTCAGGATGATGTTCAAAAATACTTGAGCCGGGTGAGCGGACCCTTAATGGATCGGATCGATATCCATGTGGAGGTTAGAAAAGTTAATTATGATGAGTTATCGGGGAGCGCCCGGGCTGAGCGTTCGATGTGTATCCGGAAACGGGTTGTTGGTGCAAGAGGTGTGCAGGAGAGAAGATTCAAGCCGTTCTCAAGAGTGTTCAATAATGCACAGATGTCAACTCGCATGGTTCGAAAATTTTGTGAGCCGGATGTCGGGGGATATCATTTGCTCAAAAAGGCGATGGTTTCGCTGGGATTATCAGCGCGTGCTTATGATCGTATTTTGAAAGTGGCGCGAACGGTAGCGGATTTGGAAGGCTCGAAGGGGGTCAAGGCACATCATATAGCGGAGGCAGTACAGTATCGATCACTTGACCGTTCCTATGGATCTGTGTAAAAAAAGTCTTCACATCGCGTGATCTGGAGTGGGAAAAATATGCTTTCAAAGCAGGAGCATCGCATCTCCGAAAGAGTAAAAACGGTATTTTTCCTTGATGGCATGGGTATAGATACGGTGCATCTGTTCAATTCCAACAAAAGCAGAAATCATCATTAAAAGAGTGCTTTTCGGCAGATGAAAATTGGTGATCAGTGAATCAACAGCCTGAAACGTATAACCGGGGGTGATAAAAATATCGGTTTCACCTTCCGTGGCTGCAAAATCACGAAATGGCATGGGCGAACGGAGATCCTGGCCAGGTGGATGGGTGGTTGTTTTTTGAGCTGCTGATTCCAATACCCGGGCACTGGTTGTTCCCACGGCTGTGATATGTCCCGCTTTGGCTAATTTCCCGGCAGCAGGAGATGGGATGCAAAACCATTCAGAGTGCATGTTATGCTGATCGATACGCTCGGATTTGACAGGAGCAAATGTGCCGAGTCCCACATGCAGCGTCAGTTCAACTGTTTCAATGGATCTATTTTCAAGGTCCGAGAAAACACGATCCGTGAAATGGAGTCCGGCGGTTGGAGCTGCTTTACTGCCGTCGTCTTTCGCAAAAATGGTTTGATAGCGATCCGACAGATTCTCGTCCGGTTTTATGTAAGGTGGAAAAGGGGTTTGGCGGTGTTGGTCCAAAAGCGGGGAGTTAACCGGCACATTAAAACGAAGTGTGCGTTGCCCGTCTTCTGCGATATCGATAACATCTGCCTGTATCTGTTTTTGGGATTCAAGGGTCACCGTGCGGCCGGTCCGGAACGCTTTGCCAGGCCGGATCAAAGCTTCAACCGTGTAGGGGTCCAGCACTTTAGTGATAAATACCTCTTTCTTACCGAATAGTAACCGGGCTTTTTCAACGCGGGAGTTGTTTATTGCAAGTACTGATTTTTTAGGGAGATAAGCAGGCAGCCGGTAAAAAAAGTCATCGGTAATAGTTTGATTGCTTCGATTGTATACCAGCAAACGTGACTGATCCCTGGGCTCAGCAGGTTTTTGGGCAATCAATGATTCCGGAAGTTCATAATCGAAGTCAGAGAGGGAATAATTCTGGCCGGTCATTTGTTAAGGATGCTGTTGAAGGTGAAATTTGCGATATTAGAAGTATAAAGGTATACAATGCGCAAACAGGAAAGAAAATAGCGAATATTAGATATGATATTACACTCTGTCTTTTTTTATTTGAAAGAGAACGCTCCTGCGGGAACAGGGGAAAAAATGAGATCGGATATTGAAAAAAAGCTTTCGGAGATCGAGCAGGTCAAAGAGATTTGGGCCGGCCCGCCAGAGGGTGTGGATCGTGATGTGGTCGATAATGAGTATGACATGAGCTTGCATGCCATGGTTGGGGATCTGAAGTCGTTACAAGCGTATCAGGTGGATTCGATTCATGTCGAGTTTGTTGAGACCTACAAACTGTACTTTGATCATATCAAGGTATATGATACCCGCGTCGGCTGATGGATACCGGTTTTGATACCGGTATCCGGTAGGTTTGATATCTGAAAACAGTGGCGTTTTCTGTGTTACGGGTCATTGATGTCGATGTGATCAGGATGTTGCAGAGGCATTATCCGGGTCATCCACATCATCCACAAAAAGCGTGATAATAGCAGCCACAAGCCAGGTTGCTGCTCCAAGCATCAGGGCAAAAATCGCCTGCCCTCCAAAAAGCTGTGCGACAACGAAGCCAAGTACGGCAGCAGCCAGCATCTGGGGTAGTACGATGAAGAAATTAAATATGCCCATATATATCCCCATTTTTTTAGCGGGAAGAGCTCCGGCAAGGATGGCATAGGGCATCGCCAGGATACTGGCCCACGCTATACCTACACCGACCATAGATGCCAGGATCCAGGTGGGGTTCGGTACGAAATAGACCGAAATGAGTCCAATGGCACCCAGCACCAATGCCAGGCTGTGGGTGATTCTACGATTGGTGAAGCGGGCTATAACCGGTAAAAGAAATGCGATCAATGCCGCAAAACCGTTATAAACGGCAAATGCGATACCAACCCAGTCTGCCCCTGTATTATATTCCTGTTGGATATAAAGCAGTTTTTCACGCAACTCATCGCTCATGTTGACTTCATCACCCTGACCAAGGAAGAAATTGACCACACGCATACTGGCAACTACTTCATCGGCTCCTTCGTCGATATCCTCCTGAAATTCGCGGAGGTCACGATTAACTCTGGGCAAGCGGCTGTGCCAGTCTGCCTCCGTGTAAGCCTCCATTTCGTCGGCCATGCTGACCAAAGCGGCGACTTCCGGCTGATCCAGTTTCATGTCATAATGATGGCTGGTGACTCCCGATGTTGTGTAAATCCACATGGTAAACAGGGCAAACCAGGAGAAAAACTGCACTACGGACAGTTGCTTCATAGTGCGCGGCATGCTGTAAAGGTCATCCATGATGACTACCAGGCCATTGTCCGAGCGCTCCGACTCTTGTAAGCGCGATGCGATCATCAGCAAAAGGCCAAGAAGGAAAAAGCCTCCGGTGATGATATAAAGCTCTTCCGCCCACCCCTGCCAATAAACCAGGGCGGACAGCAGTAAGCCGGAGAAGAAGTATGGGGGGCCATGCCTCTTTTTCTTTTCTGCCCGTTTTTGTGCGGATTCGGCGTCTCGCTCCCTTTGAGCCCTGGCCGCTTCAGAATCCTCTGGTGGTTCGGCATCTTCAAAGGATTCTAATTCTTCCGGACTGTATTCTTTGGTTTTCAAAACCGTCCACAGTATGGTCAGAATAAATACGGCGGCACCGATATAGAAAGCCCATTTTACGGAGTCCGGAATGACACCCTCCGGGGCAACATTGGAAACACCAAGCCAGTTGGTCAACACATATGGCAGCGCGGAGGCAATGACCGCGCCGGTTCCAATAAAAAAACTTTGCATGGCAAAGCCTTTGGTGCGCTGCTCGGAAGGAAGCATATCCCCTACAAAGGCACGAAAAGGCTCCATGGAGATGTTGATGGAAGCATCCATGATCCAAAGCATGCCGGCCGCCACCCACAGGTAAGGTGAATTCGGCATGACAATCAGTGCCAGTGAAGCAAAAATCGCACCAATGAGGAAGTAAGGCCTGCGCCTGCCGAACCGGTTCCATGTATTATCACTCAAATAGCCTACAATTGGCTGGACAATGAGACCTGTTACCGGGGCGGCAATCCATAAAATGGGAATGGTTTCAACATCCGCACCGAGTGTTTCAAAAATGCGGCTGACATTGGCATTTTGCAGGGCAAATCCAAACTGAATTCCGAGAAATCCGAAACTCATGTTCCAGATCTGGAAAAAAGACAGACGGGGCTTCTTCATGGGAAAGACTCGAATTTTGCTTTTATATATTATTTGGCAATGTAAGGGCTTTCATACTGACGTTTGCAAAAGTAGTAAACTTTGTTTCGAAAATAAACCCGGTATGTTACAGGAAATAAATTTGTTCCGGAAGTATTTACCTGAAATGAGCAAACGATCGTGATAGGCAGATTAATATTCTCTGATTTATCATGGGTACCAATCAGAAAACGTACCGTGGATGCTCAAAGGCTGTTTACCTGTTTATCCAAAAGCTTTACGGCTTGATCTGCGATTCCGTCGGCATCCAGCCCCAGTTCATGATGTAATTCCGATTGGGTGCCATGCTCTACGATCTGATCTGGAACCCCCATGATTTTAAGGATGGGATGCTGTTCTTGTTCTGCATAAAACTCGGCAACTGCGGAACCGAATCCTCCTTGTTTGGCGGCATCCTCCACGGTAATGATATGGTTATATCTTTGGGAGGCGTGTTTCAGCAACCGGTAGTCGAGAGGTTTGGCAAACCGCATATCGTAATGGCCGGCTGATATGCCGATTTTTCCGAGGTTGGTCAGGGCTTCGGGAACATACTTGCCGATGGTACCATAGCTCATGATGAGGATATCCTCTCCCTCGCGGATGATTTTTCCGGTGCCGGGTGTTATGTATTCATAGGGTGCTTCAAGCCCTGCTCCTGCTCCTGTTCCTGATCCACGGGGGTAGCGTATAGCGAAAGCG
This sequence comes from uncultured Chitinophagales bacterium, assembly GCA_964388615.1. GTDB lineage: Bacteria > Bacteroidota > Rhodothermia > Balneolales > Natronogracilivirgulaceae > SLLW01. Next base: position 13,097 of record CAYMBG010000039.1, read on the forward strand.
CCATCCTCAAAACGGGAGGCGGTAAACATCAGGTTTCGGAGATCCTGTTCATTCATGGGAGCGGATACAACCATATTAGGCAGGCATCGCATGTAGGCAATGTCGTATAATCCGTGATGTGTAGGACCATCAGCTCCGGCGATACCGGCACGATCCAAGCAAAAGACAACGGGCAGTTTTTGGATGGCGATATCATGAACAACTTGATCAAAGCCGCGTTGCAGAAAAGTGGAATAGATAGCGACAAATGGTTTGATGCCCTGAGTTACCAGTCCGCCTGCGAAAGTAACCGCATGTTGTTCGGCGATTCCGACATCAAAAGCACGATTCGGCATTACCTCCATCATCTTAAGCATACTTGTGCCGCTCGGCATGGCTGCAGTGATCCCCACCAGCCGGTCGTCCTTTTTTGCAAGGTCAATCAGGGTATCCGCAAAGATATCCTGATATTTCGGAGCGGGTTTGGCGATCGGTTTTTTTGCGAGTGAGTTTCCGGTAACTTTATCAAAGGGGCTTCCGGAGGCGTGCCACTTAACCTGATCTTTCTCGGCCGGCGCAAAGCCTTTCCCCTTTATGGTAACCACATGCAGCAACTTCGGACCGCTGACATTTTTGAGGTCCTCCAACTGGCGGGTCAGATTTTTGACATTATGTCCGTCCACTGGCCCATAATACCGGAAGCCGAGTGAACGGAAAAGAGAGCCGGGGGTCAGTGCCGAAGTAAGCGCCGCTTCCAGTCTGGAGCCCATCTTGCGCATCTTTTCTCCTGCACCCTTGAAATAGCCGAGCATGTCGTATAAATCATCACGGATCTTGTTGAAGGTCTGGGAGGTTGTGATATCCGCAAGATATTCGTTAAGGGCACCTACATTGGGGTCAATTGACATGCGGTTATCATTGAGGATAACAAGGATGTCGCTGTTTTGAACCCCGGCATGATTCATTCCCTCAAATGCGAGTCCGGCGGTTAAGGCTCCGTCCCCGATGACGGCGACCACCTGATTCTGCTTTTTCAGCAAATCACGCGCAACAGACATTCCGAGTCCGGCGGAGATGGAGGTACTGGAATGGCCGACGCCAAAACTGTCAAATGGGCTTTCCAGACGATTGGGAAATCCAGAGAGCCCTTCGTATTTGCGATTGGTGTGAAACTGATCACGCCTGCCGGTGAGTATTTTATGACCGTAAGCCTGGTGACCAACATCCCAAACCAGCTGGTCCTCCGGGGTGTTGAAGACGTAATGAAGTGCGGTTGTCAGTTCCACGACACCAAGACTTGCCCCGAAATGACCACCGTGCACGGAAACGATATCAATGATAAAATTACGCAACTCTTGACACACTTCAGGCAGCTTGTCCGCAGGTAGTTTTTTCAGGTCTTCGGGTCCGTTGATTTTAGCAAGAAGTGGCCCGGGCACTACAGGTTGCTGCTCCATATTATCAATTGTCATTTTTTGTGACTTGCTCGATCCGCAACTCTGCTTCCTCAAGCTTTTTTGAACACATTTTGGATAGTTTCATTCCTTCTTCGTACAGTGAAATGGCCTTGTCGAGCGGGACATCCGGTGATTCCAGCTCTTTTAGCACTTCCGACAATCTCTCTAAAGCGTGTTCAAATTCGAATCGTTCCTTTTGGTCCGATTTACTCATGGCATTGTTGGTATATGTTTGATAAGTCACTTTAAAAATAATGAAAAATCCCATATTAGTAAGCCCCAAATAAAAGAGCTCTTAAGAGGTGCAGATGAATTTATTTTTCCTTATTTTGAACCCCTATGCCAATTTATCGCTTTTAACAGGATGGGCTGGTTCACCAATACCGAGGGCTTTTGCTACATAAACATATACTTCACTTTATCAGAGATTGGAAAGAAACCGGGGCGGTTATGCCCAGTTCGAGGTATCTGGCCCGGGATGCTGTCCGACTCGTGACAAAGCGTTTGGAAGAAAAAGATCGCGAGCCGTTATCTGTATTGGAGCTGGGTCCTGGAACCGGAACATTTACTGAGCGTATTTTGCCCAAAATTGGCGGGGGTGACCGGTTTGACGGTGTGGAGTTGAATTCCTATTTCTACAAAATTTTACGCCGCCGTTTCCAGTATAATGAGCGCTTGCAGATGCATCATATGGATTTCCTGTCATTCCAACCTGAGCATAAGTACGATTTTGTGATTTCGAGCCTGCCTTACGAGGGGATTCCTGCGCGTGTAACCCGGAAAATGTGGGAGCACAAATTATCCCTTTGCAAACCGGGTGCCTATATAATTTACTATAAGTATGTAAATTTCAACCAGTTTCGAAGCCGTTATGAGAAGCGAGTGGTTCGTACCTACTGTGAGGATAAGAAACTTATATTTTTGAATATGCCGCCCGCAAGGTTACTGACGCTCAAAATTCAGGATAAGCATACGGGGGATACAACGGCTCAAAAAATGATGAACGGGATAAAACCTGACGATAGCCAGGGAGTATCGGCGGTTTAAATATCGGCGAAAATCTCATCCGATTTTTTCCGAATCCAGGATTTGGCATCTTCTACAGCCGGATAATAGCAGGCAACGGTTTGCCAGAAAGCCCTGCTGTGATTGAAATGTCTGAGATGACACAATTCATGGATGATGATATAGTCGCATATGGAAGGCGGACACTTTACCAATCTCCAGTTCAGCGAAATGGTTCCCCGCGCCGAGCAGCTACCCCACTTTGTTTTCTGATTGCGAATGGAGACGTTTGAAGGCTGGAATGGCAGTTGGCGGACCCAAAAAGCAACACGCTCCTTGAGTTCTCTGCTTGCCAGTCTTCGATAAAATGTGTGGATGAGGTCCGGGTCGGGCAATGGTGGCCGGTCGGCCGGGTTTACGGAGCCGGTACTGTCTGCCGGGTTATACTGATAAACAATTGCTTGCGGATGCTCGACAAGCATCGGTTTTTTCAATCCGGGAACAGGGAAATCATGGACCGGTTTGCGCTCTCCTCGCAACAGCAAGGTGCCTTCATGGGCCTTGCGTTTTTCATCCAGCACTTCTTTGCGCTTTTGCTGTTTTGTCCAAGTTTTGTGGACCCAGTCGGTTTTATCCTCGACAAAACGCTGCAGCTTCTTCGTTGACAGCGATGCTGGTCCGGACACCATTATGTCGTTATCCGTAACGCGAATACGCATGGTCCGCTGCCGTTTACGCTGAATGAGGGTAACAGGTGGCAATTGCGGATGAATATGGAGTTTTCGGTCGCTCCTCATCACAATTGGTATTCCTTAAGAGCTTCCAATGCCCTGGTGCGATAGGGGTGGTCCACATCCGGTGTGCCGGCACGGTTGAAATAATAACGGGCCTCCGCCCTGTTGTCCTTTTGGATGCTGATTTCTCCCAGGTAGTAAAGAGCCGTGATAAGGTTGTTTCTTTCGGCAAACGGGAGGAGCGTTTCTGCCGTTAACACCGCCTCTATAAAGTCCCTTTCAGCGGCATCAAGTTGGTTGTGATGGTAATGGATCCGCCCTCTGATGGTGTGCAGATCCTCCTTCATGACATTCACTTCATGCGACTCATGCTCGCTCCAATGGGCGAGGGTGTGGGTGATAGCTGATTCAGCCCTGGAAAGTTGGCCCTGTTGAAACAGCGACCGCACATACAAGCGGCGGTAGAAGGTGTTATCCGGGTAACGCTGATAGAGTTGTTCCAAATATCCCAAAGCCTGATCGGCCTTCTGTTCAAAGTGAAGGTAGATATGACCCAGAAAGAACGTGGCTTCGGCTTCCATGAAAATGCTGTTATCAGCAGCTTTTTTAAGGCGCGCCAATCCCTCCTCACGATCGCCGCTGGGCAACATCCAACCCAGGGGCCGGGCCAGTGGATATTCATCCAGGATGTATGCCGCGAAATAACGGTACATGCCAATGCCGAAATTCAGGTCGGGTATGTCAGGATGGGTTTCCTCGACCCTGAAAAAATCACGCAGACTGCGTCGGCCGTATCGAAAGCTGCGGTACCAGCTATGCCGGTTGGAATAATAACGCGCGAGTTGTCCGTTGGCGATGGAGCGGATGATTCGGGCATCGATATGATCCGGGTCATCATCCAGAAACTGGTCACATACATCTATAACCTCTTCACTAACCTGCAGAAAAGTGTCGTCGTATGATGTGTTTTGGAGGTCGACCAACACGGGCCACCAGGCATCCAGGGATGCCAGCAGAGGCCAGATCGGATGATGCGGGAAGCGGTCCTGCCACTCCGAAAGGTGTTCCAGGGAAGCTTCGTATTCACGATTATAGTGTCGTTCTATAGCAACTTGTGCATCCCGGATAAACTCCTCGTCAAGCAGAAGCGAGTAAGGTTCATTGCTCCCGTCGGCGAAGTCTCCGGCCTGATAATGTCCGGCCGAAAGACCCGGATAAGGGGCCAGGAATATGAAGAGCGCTATGCAAAAGTAAAAAAAAGACACTTCAGCTTTGATCCAGATGGTCCATAGGGAGCAATTTGACCATTTTACGCAGTTCATTGATTTCGTTTTTCCGCAGTTTTCTCCAGCGGCCCGTGCGCAGTCCCTTTTTTTGTAACGGACCGTACCCAACCCGGTCCAGACGCACCACCTCTGCCCCCAATGTCTCAATCATCCGCCTGACAATATGGTTCCGGCCTTCATGCATACTCATAGTGATCATGTTTATATAATCCGGGTGGCGGTTGACCCGGTATGCTTTGGCGGGACCGTCGTCGAGTTCAACCCCGGTTCGAATTTTTGTGAGCTCTTCATCTGTAAGTTCTCTTTCAGTAACTACTTCATAGATCTTTCGCACTTTGTAGCTGGGGTGCATAAGACGATTGGCAAGATCCCCGTCGTTGGTTAACAGAATCAGGCCTGTGGTGTTGCGGTCGAGGCGCCCCACCGGGTAAAGCCGTTTGCCGGTGGCATTTTCCACTAAGTCCATCACCGTACGCCGGCCCTTTTCATCACGGGTGGTGGTGATGGTATCTTTGGGTTTGTTCATCAGGATATACTCGAACGGTTCCGGCTGGATGGTTTGGCCATCGACGGTAATCCGGTCTGTCAAATTGACCTGAACTCCCATCTCCTTGCAGACCTTGCCGTTGACATGTACCTTGCCTGATTGGATGTAATCATCTGCTTCTCTCCGGGAGCATATGCCGGCATGTGCAATGAATTTGTTCAGGCGGATGGTTTCTGTGGATTTCCCCGATGTGACCGGTGCTGATTTCGGGGGACGGCCGGATTGTGAGGGTTTGCCGGTCGAGCGGGGTCTGTGATCGGATTGTGCGCGATCCGGGGTGTTTCGCCTCTTAACAGGTTTTCGCTTGTTGCTTGACTGCTGATTTGCCAAAATGCTTTATTTATGATGTTTTGCTGAGTTATTGTCTGCGAATCAGTTTCTCAAAGAAGATTCGTCGTTAGTATCCCCGTTGTAATCGGAGCCGGTGTCATGGGGTGGCTCATTCTGTGATGACTCATCTTGTGATGACTCATCTTGTGGTGGATCTTCTTGTGTTGACTCATTCTGAGATGACTCATCTTCCGATGGGGACTGTTGTGACGGGACATCTTCCGATGGCGCATCCTCCTGTTGGCCGGGCTCGCCTTGTGAACCATCCTCTGAGCTGCTATCAGGGAAAGGTGGTAAAAGGTCGGATTTCAATTCAAGCATTAGTTGACGATGTTCGGCCATATCGTCATCTCTGAGGATTTCCTCAATTTCCCGTGGTTTGGGCAGTTCATCGATCGAGTTAATTCCGAAATGTTGCAGAAAAATGGGGGTAGTGCGGTATAGAAGTGCCCGACCCGGACCCTCATAACGGCCAGCGACTTCAATCAATTGTTTCTCCAACAGCTGACGAACGATATATCCGGAATCCACCCCGCGAATATGATCCACTTCGGGTTTGGTGACAGGTTGTCGATAAGCGATAATCGCCAAAGTTTCAACGGCGGAAGGCGATATCTTGCGCTTCGCATTCTGGTGTTGAAACCGCTCCAGCCAGGTGTGGTAAACAGGAAGCGTGGCGAAGGTGTATCCGCCTCCCTGCACATGTATGGAAAAAGCCCTGCCCTGCTCCTCGTATTCTGAAACAAGCTGATTAATGACGGCCGCTATGTCGTCTTCATCGATCGGAGGAGCCAACTCCGTCTCTGTGATAGCTTTAGCGATATCATCAGCGGTCAGGGGTTTATCCGCTGCGAAAAGGATCGCCTCGACGATCGCGCCAAGTTTCTGGCCGTTGATTTCTGTGTCTTTGGGTTGTGGCATAGATCCTTTTCATCTCCATTCAAACAGGGAACTTCAAAGTCCTAATATTACAAATTTCTGCGTCTATTTTATAGTGGCAGTATGGGCTATAACAGATCCGACGGCAAGAAAGGCATATTGTGGTCAATGCATGGTATCGATATTGACCGTTATGCGCACTTTTCCGGATGATTTGGGCTTTTGTTCGTTGAATTCACGGAAGATCGAGTCAAAAAGGTGCTCGATCTGTCCCGCGCCTCTTTCCGGTGGAAGCTTGATGTGCAATTCCCATGAAAACTGGTTTTTTACCCGTGCGATGGTAGATGGGGAGGGGCCCATGATCTGATCCTCGGGGACATTGCCCAACGATATTTCGGTGAACAGTGTAGCGACATCAGCCACTATCTGAGGATCATTAGACTGGAAATACACTTTTGCAAGTCTGGAGTACGGGGGGTATTTCAGTTTTCGGCGGCTTTTCATCTCCTGGCGTGCAAAGCCCGGGAAATCGTGTTTTTGGGCATATTGAAGCGCGGGGTGATCGGGCATCAAGGTTTGCAGAAATACTTTGCCGGGTTTAGAGCCGCGACCAGAGCGTCCGGCAACCTGGCTCAGCAGCTGGTACATACGTTCCGATGACCGGTACGAGGGAAACGCCAATTCGGTGTCGGAATTAATGACACCTACCACGGTGACATTAGGAAAATCGAGTCCTTTAGCGACGATCTGTGTGCCCATCAGGATATCTGCGTCCCCCCTTCCGAAACGTTGCAGTATCTTATCATGGGCATCTTTTCCGGAGGTGGTGTCCTGGTCCATTCGAGCGATGCGAGCATTCTGGAAGAGTTCTTCCAGTTCGGTTTCCACTTTTTGTGTGCCGAGGCCCATCTCGCCGATACTTTGGCTGTCGCATGACGGACATTGCCGGGGCATGAGCCGGCTGTAGCCACAGTAATGGCAGCGGAGGTGTCTTTTGGCTTTGTGGTAGGTAAGAGACACCGAGCAATGCGGACACTCCAAAACCTCACCGCAGTCATCGCACTGAATAAATGTGGAATACCCCCGCCGGTTGTGCAGCAGAATCACCTGTTCCTTCTTTTCCAAAGCCTCTTCGACGGCCAGAAAGAGGGGAACTGCCAGTGGGCCGCGCATGGCTGACCGGTATTGCTTCAGATCCAGTATTTTTACTCCCGGAAGTTCAGCCAGGGCATGGCGATTATCCAGCCGCAACATCTGGCATTTTTCGGTAGCGGCGGTCTGCAGGCTGACCAGGCTCGGGGTGGCTGATCCTGTGAGAATAACGGCGTTGTTATACCATGCCCGCATCACGGCGGTTTCGCGGGCGTGATAGCGTGGGGCGGGATCCTCCTGTTTATAGGACGGGTCGTGTTCCTCATCGATGATGATCAGGCCGGGATCACGGACAGGGGCAAAAACCGCGGAACGGGGTCCGATGGCTACTTTCTTTTCTCCCTTTTGCAGGGAGGTCCATGCGTCGTAGCGTTCTCGTTCGGTGAGCCGGCTGTGGAGGACCGCCACCTGGTCGCCGAATATAAGGTGAAAGCGACGCACGGTCTGTGGTGTCAGCGCGATTTCGGGGACAAGAATCAGGCCGCTTCTCCCCTGCTTAAGGGTTTCCCGCAATGCGTGGATATATATTTCGGTTTTGCCGCTTCCGGTAATGCCATAGAGCAGGAACCGGTTGAAAGTACGGTTGGTGATGGACTCTTTAACGGGTTCGAATATTTCCTGCTGTTCATCATTGAGCGCGCTGATGGCCTCCGGGTTGAAAGGCAGGTCGGCTGAGGCGTTACTTGCCGGGATTTCCCGGGATTCCAGCAAGCCGGTATCCTGAATTCGTTTCCATACATACGGGGTGATCTCCGGTTGGTCCAGAATCTTTTTTCGGGTGGCCGGGAGCGGGAGAGTGACAAGGGCCTGAAAACCAGCGACCCATTTTGGTGTTTTTTTTCCGGACACGTTCAGATCCGGCAGTTCTTGTTTTAATACATCGGACAGGGGTTGATTTTTCGTAGCATGTTGTAAATCCGGCCGCCAGGTCCAGACGGTTTCCATCTGTGGTTTCATTCTGACTTTCGGCAATTGCCATATCTGCACCACTCCCTTGCGGGCAAGACGGTCAACGGCCCGTTCTCCCTTTTTTTGCCAGCGTTTGGTGATGGCCTGCATCGGGATATCCGTGCCTTCCGGGTGTTCACACAGGAAATCGTAGAGTTCGCGTTCCAGTCCCCGTGTTGGCGGGTTATGGTGGCGGACGTTCAGGCGGATATGCAACTCGGCGACAAAGTTCATTCCTGTGGGCAGGGCCGCTTGTATGGCCTCACCGAACCCGGCGTAATAAAACCGGTGCACCCACTCCGTCAGTTTAAGCAGTTCCGTAGATAGGACCGGTTGCTGGTCGAGTATGCGCACAATGTCGCGGGTTTCAAAATCCGGCTGGTTGTGATGAACCCTGGTCACCATGCCGATGGCCATTTGGTTTTTGAGGGGCACCCAGACACGCATACCGGGTTGAATGGCTTGGCTTGGAGAGTGTGAATCATCCCGGTAATGGGCTTGTTGATCTGTTTCGGGAGATGATGGGAGTGTCAGCTCATTCGGGATCCGGTAGGTAAAACAATGCCGTACGGCAGTTGGAAAAGCGATGTCGGCGTACCGGGTCATGGAACAAATGCGGTTTTAGGTGTAAAGGCGAACAATACTGATAGATGGTGTGAAGGTATAATGCATTAGGCTTGAAAGAATATGCAGAAAGAAAGATACAAGATCATCGGAGATTTCAATTCATTTCGAGCATCAGAAAACGAGATTGCAGGAAGTTGGTGACATGTTCGAAGTCATAGCAATGAAACCATAGCAAGGTAATAGATGCCCCGGCAGGCGATATTTAATTCTGCAGGTGGATTACAAAAATCGTATATTTGCAGCTCTTTTTAGATGCGCCCGTAGCTCAACCGGACAGAGCGTTAGGTTCCGGTCCTAAAGGCTGGGGGTTCGAGTCCTCCCGGGCGTACGTAAAAAGATATTAAAAATTAGAATGATTACGCGCCCGTAGCTCAATTGGATAGAGCGTCTGACTTCGGATCAGAAGGTTGGGGGTTCGAGTCCTCCCGGGCGTACTATCATCCAAAGCCTTGTATTGCAGTGAGATGCTGTGCTGCAAGGCTTTTTTGTTTTGGGTGATTTTGAGGGCGGATTTAC
>CAYMBG010000040.1:0-15296 GCA_964388615.1 uncultured Chitinophagales bacterium
GATATAACGCGGACTCCCTCCATGCGCGGCATCATCAATCGCAATCGTATGCAGGGCCTCATAGGTTTCCGGATCGATTACTTCAATCTTGTGACTGTTGTTTACGACCACATAAATCAGGCCGTCGATCATTTGAATGTCGTTTCCTACATCACCCAACAACCGGTCATTGTGTGAGTAGAAAGCTTGCTGACGAATATCGTCCTGATTCGGATAATAAACAGTGACAGAAGCATTGTTGCTTCCCCATGCCCCTTCGTTGACAATAAATACGCGATCGGGTTCCTCATGTGTCTGATTTGATAATTGCTGTGGCTCTCCGACAGCGCCGGTTGATTGAGCAGCAGAGGGGTTCGACACCCCCAACGATCCAACAAAACACGTTGCAAATAGTAGATAAATTATAGTTTGTAGTCCTTTAGTCATGGATTTCTCCTTTTTTTGTTTAAAATGCCCACTCTGTCAGATTTGCATCCGTTTTCAGAGCAGTGATAGTGTAATTGAAATATTATAGTGCCGCGGTGCGGCGGGATAAGACTGAATGAACTCATAACCCGAGTCACCCAGATTGCGGATACCGGCAGTCATGCCCATACTGTACGATGAGAATGACCATTCCGATCCGATATCCAAATCTAATCGGGTAAAGGCATCCAGAGGATCACGAATAGCACTATGGTCAAATGTGGTGTATCGCTCATCGGTATGTTGAACGGACAAGCGCAACCAGTACAAATCCTTATAGGAGATGCGAAGGCCACTTTTATGCTGCCATTCAGGCACATAGATCATTTGTTTTCCGACGCTTTTATCTCCCGAAAAACGCTCTTCCCGGATAGTGGTCCGGGTCCAGGTAACCATATAGTGCGCATCAAAGCGAAACGGATCAACGCGAAATTTTCCGTGAAGCTCCGCTTCTATCCCATAGGAACGAATATCTTCAATGTTCTCAGGGGTAAAACGTCCATCTGCTCCGGGTCGCCAGCGAATGCCCTCATCGAAATCGTGGTGAAAGATAGTCAGTCCCGCTTTATTGGAATTTTTATTATAGGTTATGCCGGTCTCCAGGGTTGTTACCTGCTCCGGGACAAGTTCCGGGTTTCCTCCGGGTGACCAATACAGATCGTTGTAGGATGGGGTGTTCCTGTTTCTGCTGACCATACCCCGCATGGTTACATCCATTTCCGCTGGTGTGAGCGTGAACCCCAGAGCTGGATTAATAGCGGCATCAAAAGCGGTATGATAAGCTGTTTCAAGTGATGGATGAACGGAAAACCAGTTTACAACATCCCACGAGTGCCGCATACGCAAGGAGACCTCGCTTTCCTGTTGGGTGTTGCGATAGTTGTCGCTTTCCACTCTCTGCAACGCCCAGTGAGCTGAAATTTGCGACTCGTGTCCGGCTACCCAGGTATAACGCATATCGGGTTTAAGCATGAATAACCGGCTTGTGCTCTGATCTGTGTTATGAGTGCGGCCATCGGTGTAGTCCAATTCATACTGATAAAACCCGGCTGTTGTGCGTAATTGCATTCTTTCGAAACCGGTAAAACCTGCCTGAGCCAACCACCTTACAGACCGGTCTTCCTGCTGAGCAGGTGTTGGCGAAGTCACCGGTCCGGGCAGGTTATTGACAATATCATCAAGCCAGAGCAAAGATCGAAATTGCCAGTCCTCGTGCGCATACCGGCCTTGTGCAACCAGATAAGACCCTCTTTTAGCGTTATTTTCCCGGGTTCGCTCGGTCGCACGAACAATATCAAAATATTCGAAATTATAATCGGCTTGTTTATGATACGCTTTTACAGAGCCCTGAAAAGAATCGTTTTGTACCGAAGCTCCGACTCCGGTCTGCTGAAAACCAAAACTACCAATGCTTTGACTGATATAGGCCTGTTCCCGTGACTGTCTCGTATTCAATGAAATAGTGCCTCCGAGTCCGCCGGCTCCTGTCATGGCTGCAGGATTTCCCGAGGAAGCTGCAATACCATCCAAAAGGCCTGCCGGTACCATGGAAAAATCAAAAGAACCCAACATGGGATGGTTCAATGGCAAATCTTCCCACATCACCCGGGTTTGACTGGCAGAAAATCCACGCTGTGTTACCGTAGCCATATTGCCCGCACCGTAGTCACGGACCATGGCAAAAGTTTTTTCTCCAATAAGATAGGCCGCTGATTCCTGACGATAGTACCGGATCTCTTCCGGCTCTATTGTTTGTATCAACACCGGCTGTTGATGATCCGGTCTTTCAATTCGAGGCGCCAGTATACGCACCTCATCAAGCAGAAGCGTATCAATCAGCCTGTGCCCTTCATCATCATGCACTTCCTCCCCTTCAAAAATGATGTTGGAGTCATCGGAAGTCTGTCCCTCATGGAATGCAACATGAAAAACAGGTTCAGAATCATAAGATCCCGCATGTGAGGAATGAACTATTGCTTGAATCGAATACATTCCGATTACCAGCAACAGAATAAAACATACTTTCTTCCATGGAAATAAACTTGGAGAAACCATTAAAAAACATTTCAATATCAGCCTTTATTCCCGAAGGCTTCTGAATCCAACATTCGGCAGGTCTCCTGGCTTCATCCCGGGTTCGAAGTGCCTTCCCATTCCGTTTGTAACGAAACAGTGGCTGAGGCGGGTCTCGATCGTTTTTAGGATGTCACAGTTGCGGGTACAGCTCCCGTATTTCACGGGATTCCCTTTTCACTTCCGTTGTGGAAGAACCCAATGTGTTCGAACCCATGATAGAAAGAACCTTTCTATTTTACAAGGAGCAATTTATACAACCACATCCCGCCAACATCAGATGATCTAATAATAATATCGGTATGACAGTCGTATATTTCTGCCCATCATGGGGATATCTCGTTGTTCGATGCGAGACAGATGATCCCGCCAGGTGACGTCAAACAGGTTCTCTATGGTCAGCGTAATGTGGTGCAAATGATCATCTCCAAGTCTGAGGCCGGCTGCAATCTCTGTGAGCAGGTAACCGTCGGTTGACTCCTCCTGTGTAGCTGTTCGATTCTGTTTAAAAGCCTTACTCACATCGCCACGAGCCCACCAGTTACCCTTGTCATATTCGGTCGACGCTTCCAGTCGCAACGGTGGCATGTAAGGCAGGGGGCTCTTTCCCTGATCTGCCCGTTCCCTGCCATAAATATAATCAGCCTGGGTGGATACACTCCATGCCTCCGTTATTTGCTGACGCAGAACCAACTCACCGCCAAACAGATCAGCATCAGAGCCATGATACTTCAGGACCGGCAATCCGCGAACAGGCTCGCGTTCACCTGTGGGAACCAATGTGATATAACCGGATATCCGATTCGCATAAAGTGCAAGATGAATATTCCTCGAGGGTGTATCATAATCAAGAAACAGATCCAATCCGTATCCGATCTCATTTTCCAGTTCGGGATCACCGATTTCATAAGCACCTGCCCCTAAATGCAGGGCATCGGAAAACAGTTCTTCCACGGACGGCACCCGGTGTGACCTCGAAAGTTGGAATCCAAGCCGTGTATTCTCTGCAACCGGACCGTTCAAACCTATCGATGCAGCCCATATACCCTGATTCCTGACCTGTCCGGCATCGGAAAAATCCGGGTTGGACAAGGACTCCGTGCGATTCCACTCAAGACGCAATCCGCTTTGAAGCATCCATTTATCGGTCAACATGATCTCTTCTACCAAAAAACCCGCGATAGTCCATCCGTTGGCATCCGGAGTCAGTGCCTCCTCTCCGCCTACCTCCATACCATAATACTCCAGGCTCGCCCCTATCGTGCCATTATCCACAAATCCAAATGAACCGTGCTGTGCCAGTATTTCAACCTGAGCATAATCCTGATCAACACCTAACTCCAAATCCTCCTCATCCAGAACGCCATCCACAAACTCTCTTTCAAGTTCCTCGTGCATATAGTAATTGTAGGTGGTACGCAGTTCGACACCACGCCAGAAATCGTGTGAGATATCATGCCTTATACTACCTTGAAACGCCAATCTTTGCATTTTCAGAACAACCTCTTCATCAAGGTCAAACGGATCTTCAGGTATACCATATGATTGATCTGTGAAATGCAGCGATCCTCCATAATGTGTGTTTGTGGTACGGTAAGCCAGTCCGGATGCCAGATGCATTGCTTTCAAATCCGTGCCCGGTATCTCCCCTATGGGTGTTTGCATATTACCGGTATTTTTCAGACTGCTTCGCAAGGTCATGGCCCATGAGTCAGCACCGTAAGTGTATCTTCCTGAGCCGGAAAGAGCATTTATCCCGGTTTGTCCCTGCCCTCCAATATATCCACTGGATCCGTTGGCCCACCCCGAAGGAATATCGTTGGAATGCGCATTGATTATCCCACCCATGGCACTGGAGCCATAAATAAGGCTTGCCGGTCCGCGAATGATATCGAGTTGGTCCACCGCTTGTGGGTCCAACATCACCGCGTGATCATGAGCTGTCGCGGAAATGTCACCCATTTTCATACCGTTTTGCAAAACCTGGATACGCTCACCATCCATTCCACGGATTACCGGCCTGGCCGGTGCATGTCCAAATGATCGCATAGCCACACCAGGTTCACCATCAATGAGCGTACCCATTGAGCTTGTATTGCGCATCTGTAACTCTGATGCATTATACGAGCGGGCGGGTTGATATCTGGTAATACGTTCAAATAGAGATGCCGTAACCAACATCTCATCTGTTCTTACGACAGCAGACTCAAGCACAATTTCCAGCCTTTCGGGTTCTTCCGAGGTCAGATCCACGGCAACATAGCGACTCTCATAGCCGATAAACCTGACTATCAGCGTTGTGGTATCCCTTTCTATACCCGATAATCGAAAATATCCATCTTCGTCGCTGGCCGCGCCTTGCCCGGTCTCCTCTATCAATATGGTTGCCCCGGTGAGTGGCTGTCCATTGGAGTCAATGACCCGTCCGACGATATCTTTAGCTTCCGTTAAGGTGGTTCCTGCAATAAAAAGTATTGCCAGGCTTAATATGGTTGTACGCATAGATCGTGCTTCCAGAATGCTGTTTTGTATTGAGTAATAATGTTTTAACGAATTAGCTGTCAGATTCCCTGATTCTAACATTAACCGCGGGCTGATTACCTAACCCTGAAGCAGTACGGTTATTGTTATTGGAATGATATCCGAAAACCATTATTTTTAGCTTCAGCTAAATATAATGTTAGTTGCTCCTTATTTCAAATCGTTTTCATGCTCAGTTTTTTCTTCATTTCAACAAATAATACCACCCCATTTATTGCCTTATTGTTTAGTCTTAACTAATTTACAACGTAACCATTTTTCTAACTTTCAAGACGTTCCTTATGAATAAACCTGTGCTCAGTGAATCTCAGGAAGATTATTTAAAAGAGATATTTAAAATCAGAGAGCTGAACGGTTCGGTTGGCATGCAGGATTTATCCCGAAACCTGGATGTGAGGCCGGCTTCCGTTACCGGAATGATAAAAAAACTGGCTCAAACCGGACTGGTTAAGCATGAGCCCTACAAAGGGGTGATTCTAACCGAGTTCGGAGAAAAAATTGCCCTCGAAATAATCCGGCATCATCGTCTGCTGGAGTTGTATCTGGCCGAGCATCTGAACTACTCCTGGGATGAGATTCATGATGAAGCCGAGCGTCTTGAGCATGTTATCAGTGAAAAATTTGAAAACACTATCGCAGAACTGATGGGACATCCCACTCACGATCCTCATGGCGATCCGATTCCCACAATTGACCTGAAGATCCCCCAAACGCCTGATTGGATTCCAGTCACCAGGCTTAAAAATCATCAAAAAGCAAAAATCCAGAGAGTGATGACACAGGATAAGGATATTTTGAATATGCTTGCCCGTTTGAATCTTACCATTGACCGAGAAATCGAGTTGGTTGGAAATGACACTACCGGCTTGCGTATCAAGGTTGATAAAGAACAGTTCCTTATTCCCCATGCCATCGCAAGGCTTCTTTGGGTAAAGTAAAATTGAAACCGCAAATGGCACTCCCAAACAATTTCTATAAGCAACACGGACTTTTGACAAAGTCTATCATATCTTTGCTATCGTGCTGCACCTTTCCTGCATTTCTGATTGTCTTATTTGTTTTACCTTTTGCGATTTCGGGGTGTGAAGAAGCGGGCAACCAAATGGACGATCGCCCATTTATTGTGACTACTACCAATTTAATCCGGGATGCCGTCGAGCAGGTTGGCGGAGAACAGATCCAAACCATAAGCCTGATGGGTCCGGGGGTTGACCCTCATGTTTATCGGGCCACTCCTCGGGATTTCAGGTATATGGAGCAAGCAGACCTGATAATTTATAATGGGCTTTTCCTTGAAGGGAGACTTGCGGAGATTCTCAATCAACAGGGGGACCGCGCGCGTGCTGTCGCGGAAGCCATTCCGGAAGAGAAGCTAATCGGAGCATCCGAATACGGTGGCACCTATGACCCTCACGTCTGGTTCGATGTTAATCTGTGGATGGTAGTCATTGATGAGATTGCCGAGTCATTGTCACGTGAGCTACCCGACCAAGCCGATTTTTTCTCTCAGCGGGCCAAAGCGTACAAACAGGAGCTAAGAGAGCTGCATCTATATGCGCTACAACGCATTCAAAGTATACCGGAAGAGCGGCGCATCCTCATTACAGCCCACGATGCATTTCAGTATTTCGGACGCGCTTATGGTATAGAAGTCAGAGGTTTGCAAGGATTGAGCACCACATCCGAGTTTGGGGTTCAGGATGTATCACGTATGGTTCAACTAATAGCAGAACGAAAAATACCGGCGATATTCGTTGAAACCAGTGTCAGTACGCGATCAATAGAATCCGTAATAGCCGGAGTCCGACAGCGTGGATATCAGGTACAAAACGGTGGTACGCTTTATTCGGATTCAATGGGTCCAACCGGTACCCCGGAAGGTACATACACCGGTATGTTTCGTTACAATGTGGATACGATTACCCAAGCCCTGAGCTCCGAAATAGAACACCGTGATTCCACCGGTACGAAAGACGTATTATGAGACTATTAAATAGTTATATAAGCATCCATCATTACAGCATTGCAGCGAATTGCCGAAGCCATCAACCCTTCGAAATATTGAGATACTAACCATGGCAACCAAACAATCAACCGGAATACCGGCGCACCAAAAGAATACTCCACCCATCGAGGTGCATGACCTGACGGTAGCCTACGACCAAAAACCCGTACTTTGGGATGTTGACTTCGAGCTTCCCGCAGGTCAACGAACAGCCATTATCGGTCCGAATGGTGCCGGGAAGTCGACTCTTGTAAAAGCAGCTATGGGACTGATCGGGTCCTCATCCGGATATACCCTGATTTATGGAAAACCATTAGACAAACAGCGTCACAATATTGCCTACGTACCTCAACGAGAGTCCGTTGACTGGAATTTTCCCATCAGTGTCATGGATGTTGCGTTAATGGGGCGATACCCACATTTGAGACTTTTCCAGCGCCCATCCCGAAAAGATAAAGATACCGCCCGGGAGGCCCTCAGGCAGGTTGGTATGGACCGTTATGCCGATCGCCAGATTTCACAACTATCCGGCGGTCAGCAACAACGTGTTTTTCTGGCACGTGCACTTGCCCAGGAACCCGAAATCTATCTTTTGGACGAACCTTTTGCCGGTGTTGACGCCGCTACCGAGTCCCTGATTTTTCAAAAATTGGCAGAATTACGTTCCAGGAACAAAACCGTGGTAGTGATACACCATGACCTGCAAAGCGTGCCTGATAATTTCGACTGGGTTATGATGTTGAATTTGCGAATGGTCGCATTCGGGCCGATCGACACCACTTTTACAGATGAAAATCTCCAAAAAACATACGGTGGACGATTGAATATCCTTAGCCAGATGATCGAAAAAAGCCGGGAGCAGCGTTTTATTCGTGAAAGTGACTCCTGAGGGATGGGCCACCCGGATCATAAATCAAAGGCCGAACTGATTTTCGAACACGCTACTTTCAAAATCTCTGTTAACCCTGAATGACCATGGATGTTTTTTTAGAATTTTTCTCACTCCAGGATCCCAACATCCGTTACGTGTTGGCGGGAACCATTCTGCTGGGAATTTCCGCCGGAGCTCTGGGTTGTTTCGCGATTCTGCGTCGCAGAGCATTGGTGGGGGATGCGGTGGCACATGCCATCCTGCCGGGAGTTTGTCTCGCATTTATTTTTGCCGGAGGAAAAGATCCTTTCATGTTAATCATCGGCGCCTTTTTATTTGGCTTGCTGGGTATGGTAACCATGGATTTCATTACACGTAACAGCCGGATAGCATCCGACGCGTCCATCGGAATGGTACTCTCCGTTTTTTTCGGACTGGGTGTTGTTCTGCTGACCTATATCCAGTCAACCGGATATATCGATCAAAGTGGGCTGGACGACTTCCTTTTTGGTCAGGCTGCGGCCATGGTGGGTACTGATGTCCGGGTGTTTGGCGGACTTAGTTTGCTGATCCTGCTCATTATGATACTGACTTTTAAAGAACTGCAACTTGTCAGCTTCGATGTAACCTATGCACGCAGTATTGGTTACCCGGTCAAACGTATGGAGTTTCTACTTGCGATCCTCATGGTATTGACCATAACAGCCGGCATTCAAGCCGTGGGGGTCGTACTGATGGCGGCCATGTTGATTATTCCGGCCGCCGCTGCACGCTACTGGACCGATTCCTTGAAAATCATGCTGAGCATTGCCGCTGTTGTTGGAGCGTTTTCTGGTGTATCCGGTTCGTTTATCAGTTATACGGCACCCGCCATGCCTACCGGACCATGGATGGTTGTCAGTGCTGCTCTTGTCTTCCTGCTCTCATTTTTACTTGCTCCCCGGCGGGGCGAAGTTGCCCGCTATATACAACGAAAAAAACTTTCTTTTAAGATTGGATGCGAAAATATTCTTAAAACCATCTACTCCCTGGAGGAGGAGGATAAACGTAAGGATCGGGTGCGAACATTCCAGGAGTTGAAAAAACAACGCCACATGACAACGCGCAAATTGAAAAAGGTTCTGTCGGCACTGCGAAAACAGCAATACGTTACCTGGTATGCAGGCACTCCGAATGGCTATGTCCTCACGGATAGCGGTCGCACGGAAGCCCGCCGACTTGTAAGAGTGCACAGACTTTGGGAACAATATTTAAACAAACAGCTTGAGATTGCCGAGGATCATGTCCATGATGATGCCGAATCCATGGAGCATCTGATTACTTCCGATATCGAAAGCCAACTCCGTCAATCCCTCGGCACTCCGGAACACGATCCTCATAAAAGCCGGATTCCGTATGGAGAAAAAGATTACACTGATCCGGAAGAATCCGATGAGAACAACAAATAACAAGTATTGAAAACGGTGTCATTTAAACATCACAAACCAACCAGAAATCACAGCAGACTATCATGATCACTTCGACGGGATGGATTCTTATTACCGGCATACTTGCAGCAACATCTTGTGCTCTCGTTGGCTCTTTTCTGGTCCTTAGAAAAATGTCTCTGATGGGTGACGCCATCTCCCACGCCGTACTCCCCGGTATTGTCATTGCGTTTTTGCTCACTGCTGGACGAAACAGCCTTCCAATGCTGATTGGCGCGGGTATATTTGGCGTTTTAACGGTCTATTTGACTGAAGAATTAAGTAAGAAGGGACGCATTTTCCATGATGCCTCTATGGGTATCGTTTTTACCACACTTTTTGCCATCGGGGTAATATTGATATCACTTTACGCCGGAAACGCGGATCTGGATCAGGAATGCGTTCTTTATGGCGAAATAGCCTATGTTCCCTGGGATTTATGGACGCTTAACGGTGTCAATATGGGTCCACGTCCGGTCTGGATACTCGGTTCGGTGTTGATCCTCAACATCAGTTTTATCTCTCTTTTCTATAAAGAGCTGAAAACCTATAGCTTCAGCCCACAACTCGCGACCACACTGGGTCTCCCGGTGGGGTTAATTCACTATGGCTTGATGGGATCGGTTTCGCTAACCACTATAGCATCTTTCGAGAGTGTGGGGGCCATTTTGGTGGTGGCCATGCTGATTACACCTGCCGCAACGGCCTATCTGTTAACTGACCGACTTGACCGGCTTCTCTTGCTCGCCGTTCTGTTCGGGATAACATCAGCTGTGGGTGGATACTACCTGGCCTTGTGGATCAATAGCTCCATAGCAGGTGCTATGGCTGTGTTTACCGGTCTGCAATTTGCCCTCAGTCTGTTTTTCGCACCGAAATATGGCATACTGTCCAAAAAACACACAAAGTTGGCCGATACAAGTGACAAATCTACCGAACTATTCCAGGAACAATCGTAAGCTACCTGCGATTACGGGTCATAAATCCAACAACAGCGACAAACAGTGTAGCTCCAATAATTGACCACAACACCGGAAAGGTAACACTACCGGTTCGTATCATGAACAGATCAGGCAAATCGAAAAAATCAGCAAGTCCCATGCCGATCAACGCACCGATAAATCCAATAACGATGGAAAGAAGGCAACCTCCTCTGCTGAATCCGGATATCGCTTGTCCAATAGCGCCACATATACCTGCTATAAGCAGTAAAAATAAAAACTCCAATAAACCCATATTTGAAATAAGATGATTTGCGATGATTCTTATGAAAAACCGGACGAACACGATTATAATACCTGCAAAAACATACTAAAAAAATCTTATATTATCTATTCGCACAGATTTTGTTAAAATTAGCAACATATTTGATCCATGTTATCCGAAGAACAACGCAATCAGGTAAGACAAACCATTCAGGATCATATCAGGGAGGCCGAAAAAGAGGTGGAAATACTCAAAGAGTTGACGGCAGCCGTGGCCCCTGATGATTCAATCGGCCGTATCTCAAGGATGGATGCGATCAACAACAAAAGTGTGAATGACTCCGCTTACCGAAAAACACGTTCCCGTTTAAAACGTCTTCAAAAAGTTCAGGATCAGGTAGACGATAAGGATTTTGGTTTATGCATGCGATGTGGCAAGCCCATAGCCTATGACCGTATTTTAATCATGCCAGAAAAACGAGTCTGTGTAAATTGTTCCCGTTAGTTGTGTGATATGTGCCATAGTACTGCAGAATGCCCTGTCTGTAAACAGCAAAAGTACTTTTCAGAAATTGAAGGCCCCCTCGACAAACCCTATCTTTTATGTGAGCAGTGTCAGCTTATATTTCTGGATCCCGGTTATTTTCCAGAACCATCAGAAGAGAAAGCTCACTATTTAACGCATAAAAACGGAATACAATACCGGGGTTATGTTCGATTTTTAAGACAGGCTCTGGATCCGACGCTGCCCTTTTTGTCAGATGGCGACCGTGGCCTGGATTATGGATGCGGACCGGTTCCGACGCTCAGTATTCTCGCGGAGAGAGCGGGGTATCCCTGCAAAGATTACGACCCTTTATTTTTTCCTGAACTTCCGGACGGACCCCATGATTTTATTTTTGCCACAGAATGCTTTGAGCATTTTTTTGACCCGCCTAAAGAAATGGTAAAAATAAGGACCTTATTAAGCGATAATGGCATATTGACCATCATGACCCATTGCTGGGAAAGCATTCCCCGATTCAAAACGTGGAAATATGCAAGAGATCCGACACATGTATGCTTTTATCACATGGAAACACTGCAATACCTGTCAAAGCAATATGGTTTCGAATGGCTTGCTACTGATCACAAACGTGTTGTGGTACTTCGCAAAGCTCTTGATCAGTGACAGCTGATTTCGGATCGCTTTTTGTCTTGTCGTCAATCATTATCCAGGATATCCCGTATCTTATCCTGGACATCAAGCAGATGATAACGCGTGGCATTGCCGGATGTCCGATCGATAGCCTGAGTGACCTCATTTTGTAAATCTCTCAAGTGACCACGCATCATGGATGTTGCCTCATTAGACGATCGAAAGAACGAAGCACCGGCTTGAGTCTCCATCACTTCAAGATATGTTCGCTGCAGGTTTCGCCGGTACAGATCTATTTCAACCGTGTTATGCGAGAGTTCCTGCCATAATCCGCCACGCAGATCCGTCATCATTTCATCCAAAGGGTAGATATCATCCCTGTTGCGGGCAGCCTCCATCTCGGCCATGCGATTCAGCCGGTTACTGCTCATCAGACTGTAAAGAAGCCGACGTTGACTCTGCATTACGCGTTGACTGTAACCAGTGGCTTGTATGAGGTCCAGTATCTCCTGGTCAAGTAGGTATTCGGGAGTTGCAAACGCTTCCTCGAGCAAATAGTCAAGAGCTTCAACCTGACGGTGACGTTCAACGGGTTCATAAACACTACCCTGTTGTCCATATACTTTTCGTTCGCCGTAAATTCCACCAACCCAGTTGACAACGTGGCCCAACATCCAGTCACGTTGTTGAAGGACTGCGTCATAAAGTTCATCGAGTGTTTCATAGCTTTCCCCCTCCTCTTCGGCGGCATCCACGATAAATTCCATGATCCGTTTGAGGTTCGCAATTCCGTAACGGGTCGATTTTACATGGTTATCCCCAAGAGCTTCACGCTGTTGGGTCGGATCAACATTTGACAAGTTGCCGAACAGCAACATGGGTTCGTCTTCTTGTCTTCGCGCGATTTCATTGAGAAAGGGACGCTCTTCATCGGCATTGGATGCCTCGGGAAACGGTTTGTAGCCCCACTCCACCGCAAATTTGTCATAAATAGAGACAATCGGGAACATGTAAGCATCATCTCCCGGCTGGGCGACATAATTCATCCGGGCATAATCCATGATTGAGGGTGTTGTCCCGTATTTACGTGTAAATGTCGGGCTGCGAAGACTGTCGGTCGGCACGGTCGCACTGGATTTCATATTGTGCGGAAAGCCAAGAGTATGTCCCACTTCGTGTGCCACGACCATCTGTACCAAACGCCCCATCAACGAATCCGGCATCGGAAGGTCCTGCATTCGCTCATCTACAGCTCCTCCCTGGACAAAATACCAGTTACGCAACAACTTTTGGACATTGTGGAACATCCCAATAGATGAAGTGATAATTTCGCCACTTCTCGGATCATTCACATGCGGTCCGTAAGCATTCATAGTCGTAGACGGCATCCAGCGGATAGTTGGAAAACGCGCATCTTCCATACTGAAATCCGGATCATCTACCGGTGCCTCTTTCCCGATAATGGCATTTTTAAAACCAGCTTGTTCAAAAGCCGGTTGCCAGTCATTGACACCCTGAATGACATAATCAACCAGAAACTCCGGAGTTCCCGGATCTACATAAAACGTAATAGGCTTTTTGGGTTCAGAGAGCTCGGCCCCGGGGTCCTGTTTTTCAAGGCGCCAGCGAGTGATGTAACGTCTTTGTTTAGCCTGATGCTCCGGCCGGCTATAGTCAACTTGTTGTATGGAAAAAAATCCAACCCGCTCATCATGGACTCTTGGTTGCATAGGCTCCTCCGGCAGGCGAAGAAAACTATGATTCAACATCAGAGAAATGGTGCGAAGATCTCCGCCGATCGGAACATTTTCTGCCTGCATGGTCAGGATATTGGAAACTTCAATATTTTCCGGAAAAGCGCGGGCCCTGTCAACATAACTTCTCTCAGAGTCGACACGTCGGCCATTGTACCGTTCTCTGGGATTAAACTCCGGCACGTCATTGGTGAACAGGTTGGTCACATCAATTACCGAGGATGTGCTGTCGGGACCGATGGCCTCTATTTCAAATGAAGCGATGATGGGTTCAAAAGTAGCATTTCGAACGGCATGGTAAACGGCAGAACTGGTATCGGCTACCGATTGATAAATGACATTACGCAAAAGGATATCATCACCACGCTTTTCCCAGCGTAAAACCCGATTACTGAGCCTTACGCCGCCATAACCCGTACCCTCTTGTGCGCGGGCAATCCGTGAAATCAGAAGCATATCCCGCCCAAGTTCATTGTCAGGAACTTCGAAAAACAGCTTGCCGTTGACCTGATGAACCGTGAACATTCCCTCTTCGGAAATAGCATCATCGGTTATCAATTCCTCATAATCCGATTTATCATTCTCAGTGACCGGACCGGGTTCACCTACTTCCATAGTCCCTTCAGGAATCGGTTCGGAAGTAGAGCGGAAAAGAGAGCAGTTTGTAATAAAAAAAACCAAAAACAGGAACAGGGAAATACGGGTAAAAGACATAATTGCAGTAATATATGGATAGAATAAAAATTCAAGAGTCGCACATTGGGCTGAATACCACCTACTCAAAAATAATTAAATTCTTGAGACGCCAATTATGGGATAAATCAATCCCAACGGGGAGACAAACCTGGAAAATCTAAGAACCGGCGGTTTTTCTCCAGTGACTGAATGCGTTCAATATCTTCTGAATCCAGCTCAAAGTCAAAAATATTGAGGTTTTTTCTTCTTTTTTGAGGATCGGAAGCTTTAGGAACCGCGGCCACCTGGTCCTGCTGGATCAGCCACCTTAATGCTACCTGTATTCCGGATTTGTGATGTTTTTGGCCAATTTCTCTGAGTACGGGATGGTCAACCAGCCTTCCCTGGGCAAGGGGGCTGTAAGCTGTCAGAAAAAGATGGTGTTGTTTCATAAATGAGAGCAGCTTTTCCTGAGACAACAAGGCGTGGTACTCTACCTGGTTGGTAAGCAGGGGCACTCCGGTTTTAAAAGCTTCCTCAAGCCAGGAAATAGTAAAATTACTGACACCTATAAAACGAACCTTCCCCTCGTGCCGCAACTGATCCATGGCACCGAGTGTTTCCTCCAGGGGAACCGACGATGATGGCCAATGAATTAGCAGCAGATCAACATAATCACTCTTCAGGGCCTTCAGGGATGCTTGTGTCGTTTTAACAACCTGATCCGGAGCCAGGCTGTCAGTCCATAATTTGGTGGTTACAAACAGCTCGTTTCTGTTGATTCCGGATTTCAGGATGCCTTCACCGACATCAGCTTCATTGTTGTACATCACTGCAGTATCGATATGGCGATAGCCAAGTTTGATAGCATCTGCTACAGATTCCATGCAAGATGAGCCCGTTAACTGGTAGGTTCCGAAGCCCAGTGCCGGAATTTTTGTCGCATCTCTTTCAATATATTTCATCTGTTTAAATGATTCGATTTATATCGTCAGGTGTAACGCCATGACCGTATTTCATCATACGCCTGTGAAACCGGGCGTCAGCCTGCTCATGGACATTTCATGGTATTAAAAAAAAATACGTTGAACATCACAACGCAG
>CAYMBG010000040.1:15396-22378 GCA_964388615.1 uncultured Chitinophagales bacterium
TTTCGGGTGACATACAAAGTGTTATCCTCCAAAGTCGTCACATCGGTAAAAGCAACGTATTCATCGCTGAAATCCAGATCCTTGTTTAAGCGTGCTCTTTGTGCCGAAGCAGTAGGCTGACTAATATCATCGAAGGGATGGATGATGGTATCAACCGGTACCGGATCCCCTTTATTGATATCCCGAAATTTGTAAACTGCCGGCAGATTCCATACTTCATCCGGGTCAACTGCAGTGACTACGGTATCATATCTTGCCGCAACAAACACGTTAAGGCCTCGATCCTGGGTTACAGCAATAGCCCCGTCCAATTCGATAGTGTCAAAATAAACGCGACCGGCACGGTCCAAAATGTGAAGACCGCTGCGATCGGTGACATATACCAGTTCATCGTAACCAACGAATACATCCGTAGGTGCATCGAAATGATCCCAAAAAGGAAGCAGGGCGGCATACCCTACTTCGTCCGGCACCAATTGAGGATCGATGCGACCCTCCTCAAAAATTTCATCGGTGGTTTCATCCCCCTTGGATCCGAAAATTGAGTCACAACCGGCAACTAAACCTGCCATTACCAACACCAGGAGGCTAAGCGCTATAATTTTGTTGAAATTATTCATGGTTACAGATCAAACTTAATAGTAATGCGATGTAAGCTACCCAGGTATTCGCGTGTGGAGAAGCCATAATCAGCGCGAATATTATAATTGTAAAGCGGAAAATGAAAACCGGCTCCAAATGAAGGCAAATAGGACTCATCCACCCCGAATTCAAAACCGGTACGCACAAAAAATCTGTTTAAGTAATTCATTTCAGAGCCCAGGCTGAATCGTTCCTGGGAATCAGCAGGGTTGGTAAGTTGCCCTGTTACCGTGATCGTATAATCATGCTGTTCCACAAGATCATAAGCGGTTCCGAGGATAAACGTTGTTGGTGGTGACACCTGTTCGAACTCATCATAGACAATAAATCCCTCATCATCGGTTTCCTTGTCTTTCTCGTTGGGCCCTGGCCTTCGTCTGGTTTCGCCGGATGGATCGGAGTCGAATCCGAAATTATTCAAACCAACGGCGAAACGAAGCCCGGTATCACCAACACGGTAGAAAAAACCGGCATCAATCACCCCTGTTCGGGAATTGACCTCCTCAATTTTTTCATCCAGGTATTTAAAAGTGATTCCGTAACTGAACAAGGATGTCAGATTCTGAGCGAAAGAGAGCCCCAGAGCGTAGTGAAATGTACGAAACTGCCTCCCGGTTCCAAATGGCTGGAGCTCAGTACGTTCCTCCATATCTCCGGAATCCAGCATCTGAAAAGAGATACCTAATGCCATATCCCGGAATCGATGAACATATCCGGCATAGTTCATGCTGATATCAGCAAAGTATTGTGTATGTCCCAGCAATGCCTGTGATTGATTCATCTGTCCGGCCAGAGCCGGATTCCAGTACAGGGAAGAGACGTCAGCCGCATCGGCCACGCTGGAATTACCCATACTTGCCGATCGGGCATCCGGACCAATTTTCAAAAACTGATAACCGTAGGTTCCGGACCGGGATTCTCCCAAGCTCGGAATAATCTGAGCCATGGCAAGCACCGGAAAGTGAAGAACCATAAATATGATTAATAAATGCCTGAGATATTTCATCTACAATGGGGCTTATATACTTGCATTACATTAGAATTCGAATGAGAGTCCAAACATGATATGTCTGGGCTTTAGAAAATTGGCTGGATTCCGGTAACTGGGCCGGTTATTATCACGCGGATCAACATACCTCGGATCACGGACATTGGCCGGCACGTCATACGCACGATTGTCTCGAAGAGCGATGAGCCCCTCCTGCGATTGCGGATAGTCAGTGCGGTAAGCATCACCCGTTACGGAATTCAGGATAGCGGCATTTTCCGTATTCAGTAAATTGGTGATATCCATGGTAAACCTCAGTTGCGAACCACCGATATCAAACCACTTCTGAAAGCTGATATCAATTTCATACCAGGCGGGACCACTTTCCGAAAAACGGTCTGACGGATCGGTACTTCTTTGATAAATCGGTCGCCAGTTGCGCTCTCCGGTAATGGGATGCCTTTCATTTTCGATGAACTCACTGGGTGTGTAGCGGATTCCACTGCGGTAGTAACCCGACACATTCAGCTGGAATTGGTTGAAACCAGGCACACCGAGAAAAGGATTGGTTCGGTCATATCGAAACGTGGATGACACTCTGAAGTCCCATGGACGATCCCAGGCCAACGGAGTTTCTACGTTACTGCCGAACGTCTGTCCACCGACAATCAAATCCTGGAGGGCATCCTGTGAAGTAGAACTCAGTCCTTCCGCGCGTTGATATGTTGCCGATACATTGCCCCTAAACCAGTCGGAATAGCGCTTGATATACGTTACTTCCAGGCCGCGAACCCGGGCAAAGTCACCATTTACACGGTATGCCCGCTCCACTTCCCGGCCGGTGACATCCTCTATGAGGATACGTTCCGATGTAATGAAATCATATTTGTCGCTCCAGAACGCGGAAATATTGAGTGCATCGTTCTCCGTCAACTGATTCCGGATACCGATCTCGTAAGAGATATCCACTTCCGGGTCCAGGTTGGGATTACCCAGACTGGCCAGGTAGGAACGATCCTGGAAAAAAGGATCCAATCCTGCGTAAATATGCGACGGGTGAGGAAGTTTTGTCTGATGCCCGTAATTGAAGTACATCATCTGGTTTTCCCTTACCGGAAAAGAGACGCTGATTCTGGGCAACAGCCGCATCTTGAATCGATTTCCAAAAAAGTTGTACGTGTTATCATAATAAGCGTCCCTGACCTCATCGGGAATGGGGGCATCGGGATTATCAACCATCTCATCGACGAAATCGCCGGGGAACCAGTACTCAAGACGTGCCCCGATATTGGCTATAAGACCGCGATAACGTATCTGATCACTGGCGTAAATAGACCCCTGTCTCGGTCGTACATCCCAGATGTCACTGGACTCGCCCAGACGAAACGTTTGTGTAGCCGACTCATCGGCATCCTCATCTTCACCGATGACTATCGGAGCACCAACCCATGGGCGGGTGATGTCGATCCACTGGTAGTCGTTAAAGATCATTTCGAAACCAATACGCAAGCGGTTATTCTGATCAAAGAAATACCTTGTAACAGAACCCCTGAGTGTATATTGCTCGGCATAATGATCATGCCACAATGTAGCCAGGCCGTTGTTGTTTGCCAATCCGGGTCCGGGCAATACATAACGAAAATGCTGGCCTGTCTCAAACTCGTTGACAGGAGGCACGACGATACTTTCCGGGTCAAAATCCCCATCTACCCGTTCCGGACGCCAGTCCATTCCGTTTGCATCGGCCCGAAGGCGGGTAAACAAACGGCTGAACTGTATTTGATAGAATGTGTTCGCGTCCAGTGTATGGGTCCAGCGGATGTAAGCCAGTTTGCTGTCATGGGTATAGGTATTTGCGTTATCCAGATTCAGGGAGTGGGAAAACTGAAATCCCGGACGTATCTGAACATCATCGCCCACAACCTGCAACATCCTGGTATTCTGGTTAACCGTGACGGATCGTTGATAAGCGGCATCTATCCTCATTGCAGATCTTGGCCGCCACGTTACTCTGGCCATTCCGCTCCAGCGGTTGTCCATACGCGGACTCCAGAATTTTGAATCGTAGAGTGAGGACTCCAATTGATCAGCCCTGTAGCCAAAAAATTGATCGGTTAGATTCGCCTGCCCGGTGACGAAAAAGGAAAGGCGTCCCGGTAATCCGAGACCAAGTGGTTTGAGTATCTGTTCATTAAGAGCACTGGGGCCTCCCAGGTTAAATTCAAACACCTCGGTATTATAACCGGAGAGCACTCCTCCATACCCACCGCTGAAATTGTCACGTTGATGGGACAGGTAGCCTGAGTAATCCTCTCCCCCCTCACGAGTTTGGACAGATATAAGACCCGAGGTCACATTCCCATGTTCAACATCAATTCCACCGGTGGTGACCTCCACCTCCTGCAATGCGCCGGCTCCAAGATCCAAGCCCATTCCGGTACCTGATAGTGGATCCTGGGCGGAGACTCCGTCCACAACATATCCGGTTTCCTGGGCCCTGCCACCGCGAATATAAATCCCTGTTGGATCCCGGACCACACCGGCCTGGCGCCCGATGACTTCGTCAATTTGTGTGACCGGTGCCGCGGCGATATCATCACGTTCGATTCTGGAACTGGTACCGGAATCTTCGATATCGAAAATGGGCCGAGCACCCACAATGACAACCTCATCATCAACCGTGAGCACCTGAGGGGTCATTTCGATATTGAGTTCGGTTGTTTCCCCCCCCTCTATCTCCACACCGGTGAAGAGCATCCGGTCAAAGCCAATGTAGGATACCTGTACGTTATAAGATCCAGGCCGGATATTCTGTATCTGATAATAGCCCTCCAGATCGGTTGCCGCTCCGAAATTGGTCCCCTGGATGGTGATATTCACACCAATAAGTTCCTCTCCGGTCTCCGCGTCGGTTACCTGGCCTTCCAGTATGCCTGTTTGTGCACTTACTGTTCCAAAGCCCAGAAGTGTCAATACCAGAACAGCGGTATAAAAGTGAATTTGCTTCACCATATTTTCAGTTCTTTTCAAATCCAAGGTGATCATTCAAAAAGTAGTCAAGTGTCTCCAAAAGCGGACTATCATCACTGATATTACGGAAATCGATACCAAAATACAGGATGCTCTGATTTTGATTGCTTGCTGCTATAAGCCGGCTGAAGTCGTGATCGCCGGCAATAAATTCTGCTGAATAAAACAGATTGGCATCCCCCTCCGGTACCAGTGGTATCGTGTTCTGAGAACCGGCTGCCAGAGTCAATGGCTCAAGGTTATCATCCATTGGCTCCAGTTGTGAGCCAGGGAATAAAATAAAGCGGCTTTCTCCGGGTGGCAGTTCCTGATAACCGCTGAACGGTAGAAAGTTAAAAACGGGATCTCTGTTCTGAGCAGGTATGATCCGGGAGGGAATGTTCACGAATATCGATCCTCCAGCACTCAGAAATTCAGAGGTGAATTGTAAAGCATAAAGCAAGTTGTGATCCAGTTGATCGGAAATAAAGTAGATATGATCCCATTCAGCCAGGGCCATCGACAATGTTGGATCCAGAGGTGTGGGAAGCACATTACCGGAGGGTATCAATGCATCTGATATATCCCAGACATCATAATCGAAATCAAGCTGATCCAACATGCTCATGTGCAGAGCCATGCTCCCTGTCGCCCCTGCGGAATTATCATCATTCATAAAGAGCAGATTGGATGTCTGTTCTTTGACAAACCATTCATGACCGGCAATCTCACTGCCCGTCAACGACTGGTCGAATGCCCTGAGATAAAGCGTGTTTTGACCATCCAACACCACATTACCGATTCCTTCTCCCACTTCGCTCAAAGCCCGTCCCGAATAAAGCCGGGCTGTTGCTCTACCATTTTCATCGATGCTATTCTGGTCAATTACCATTGTCAAGAAGTCAACGTCCCTGTCCAAACGCACCCAATCACTTTCCTCCGGATGGTCCTGGTCGATATTCATGGCGACTTCAATGTAATTCAAATCCGCCTCCCCATCCGGATCGGATGCCTCCCAGCCAAAACTCATTATCGAATAGGTCGTGTCGGGTGGTGTTTGTGTTGGATCAAAAATAATTGAGGGGGGACTATTCTTTATGGGGAAGGTGACAGAAGCTCCTTCCGGATCCCGAAGACCTTCATTATCTATGGACCGGACATTGAAAGTAACATCCGCGACATCATCCCCTGGCGGAATCGGCAAGACCATAGTCGTATCGGTTTTCTCGGTGTACTCCCACGCACCCTGCTCAAAATCACAAACATCTTGCTGATCGCCTACGCAAAACTCATAAGCGACCACATATCCATCCGGATCGTCACCCCACCATTTAATTTCAACATTGCTTGCCAGCCGCTCTTCCTCCGGAAGCTCGATATGCTCAACAGTCAAAAAAGTTCTCGGAGGTTGATTTTCGGAAAAATCACCACTGATTGTGGAACTGTCACAAGCGTAAAAAAGAAAAGAGAATGCAACAACCAATAGTATGGATAACCTTGCAGGCATCGGAAACAGTAGATTATATAGATAGAATAAAAAGCGGGATGGACGCTATATTCTGTTATCGTCCATCCCGTTTAACGTTACTTGACAAACATCATGCGTTTGGTCATCAATACATCGCCTGCCTCCAGACGATAGATATAAACCCCACTGGCAAGATGACTTGCGTCAAAATTCACACTGTATGAGCCCGGCGTGTGATGCTCATTAACAAGAGTAGCTACCCGCCTGCCAAGCACATCGTATATATTCAGCCGCACATCCACATCCTCAGGAACGGAATATTCAATAACCGTGGTAGGATTAAATGGATTCGGGTAGTTTTGCTTGAGCTGAACCGTTTCCGGCAGTTCTCTTTCTTCATCCGAAGATGTCACCAAAGCGCCTTGAATAAGCACTTCCCGTTCGGTTGGATCAAAATACGGTCCATCCTTATCGGATACCTGTACTTCCCCGTCACCATCACTCAAAAACACAGTCCAGACAAAATTTCTGGACTCATCTTCCGGCAGGTGTCCGGCCACAGCAGCTGTTAACTCCGAGCTGCTGATGGTAACTTCCGGCATTTCACCGTCACCATCGCTTGGTTTTGAAAGCAGAGGATCAGAGAAGTCACCCCCGAGGGTATCAAGAGCAAACCGGTAGGTGACAGGATCACCATCGTAGGAATCCGAAAAGTCCCATCTGGCAATATTCTCTTGTGTCGAATGAATGACATCAGACACACCGGGATCCTCGGCATCGTCACCCACAGACGTAAACGAAAACAGAGGTATGTCACGTTCAGGCCAGGTAAAGCTATCATCGGTAACCAGGTCATCCAGTGTTCGCAGCTGGAT
>CAYMBG010000041.1:0-21669 GCA_964388615.1 uncultured Chitinophagales bacterium
TTTTCCGAGCCGGTATTACGAACGTTGTTAAATGGAATACCCAGTGGTGAAACGCCACTCAGATACAGATCATCCGCGCCGGCATCCCGAAGGAGTGCCCGGGTGGTATCGTCGACCGGTGTTGCTTCCGGAACAAGCAGAAACGGGGTAGCCCACCCGGTTTTATCCATTTTATATTCCTCAAGCAGCCGATGAACCTCTCCATAGTTGCCAATTCCTCCCTGTACGGTGACAAGCGGTTCCTCTTTGGCGGCCGTTTCCGGATAGTCCCAACCCATACTATCGTAAAATGAGTGGATCATGGGCTCAAAGGTCTTGCTGAGTTGAGCCTTCTTTTCACGAAATTCACTTAAAATAATGGGAAGTAACTGTCCTTCCGATGCAAAAGCGTGGCCACCACAGTTCAATCCCGATTCGATACGAAATTCCGATACCTCCAAACCTTTCTTTGCTAAAAACTTGCCTTGGATCAAGGCTGATCGGAAATCACTGACTTTTAATACAATTTTCTTCTTCAGGTTTCCTGTAGTGTCACGGTAAAAATCACGAAATTCCGCCATGTAGTTATACAACCGAGGATTGAACCCAGCCGAAAGGATGACCGAAGAGCTTAGCTTACTGCGGGCAAAACCTCGAAATGCAGCATTGGCGTCACTGAATTCGTTGCTTAAAGGCTGACCTTCATCGTTATTCAGCAACCGATCCACTTTAGCCATGATGTTTACATCAATGGATCCGGGCGTCATCATCTCGGTCAGTTTTTTTTCCATACGCTCCCTTTCTATGGAGGGAGCCATCTCCATCATTTGATGCCAGCCTACCTTCAAGGCAGACGTATCGGGAAGCATTGCAAAGAACCGTTCTTTGTCGTTTTCGGAGAAGAAAGGTTGTGAGCGGATGTCATCGAACTTCTTTCGAACCACTTCTTCTACCGTGTTCAGATAGGCTGTTATTCTTTTCGCCCGGCCATCTTCCGCGCTTCTGGGAATACTCTGGAAAGGCAGGTCATATTCACTGGCGTAATATTTACGGATACGCTCGACCAACAGGTCATCGACGACAGAGATAACCGAATCAATTCCAAAAGGAGCTACACGAATGGGAGTATCTATAGAGTGACCGGTTCCCATTACCGGTATGTGAAAACTATGCAGTAGTGTCATGTAATAAATACCCGGTGGGTTTGTCCAACAAAATCCACGTATAAAATTTAAATCCTAAAACTTATTACCCAAATACAGAACTATGAACGAAAAATAATAGATATTTATTTGAGATACGAATATTTATTCTATTTGCGGTTGCCATAGTCTCATACGTTTCTATAACGTTGCCGCCGGAGCAAATTGACCAGATAGAACATGGTTCATGATGCACGGTTTGGGAGAGGCGCCCATCTTATTGCCACCAGCAATCATAACGGGGAGCCGGTTATGATTGTAAGTGATAGAATACGGGACAAGGAATAATCACGCGGACTTTAGGTATTGCTGTAAATACCCTATACTGAATAGTATGATAAACACATTTGTTATTGACAACTAATTTTAATTATCTGACTGATGAAAGGTATCGTTTTAGCCGGCGGGACCGGATCCCGGCTTTTTCCACTTACCAAGGTAACCAACAAGCATCTTTTGCCTGTTGGCTCCAAGCCGATGATTTACTATCCCATCGAGAAACTCATTGGAGTTGGAGTCCGGGAAATTCTGATTGTCACAGGTACCGAACATATGGGTGATGTGGTAAGTTTGCTTGGTTCGGGTAAGGATTTTGGATGTCGGTTTACCTACAAAGTACAGGACGAGGCAGGAGGAATTGCACAGGCACTTGGATTGGCGGAAAATTTTGTCGGCGATGACTCCATGATGGTTATATTGGGCGATAATATCTTTGAAGATGACCTTCAGGAGGCACGGTCCCGTTACCCCGGATATGGAGCAAGTATCATGCTCAAGGAGGTCGATGACCCGACACGTTACGGGGTTGTAGAGCTGGACGGCGAACATATCGTCGGTATCCAGGAAAAACCGGAAACACCCAAATCAAACCTTTGTGTAACCGGAGTATATATCTATGATGCAAAGGTTTTTGAATATATCCGCCATCTGAAACCTTCGGGCAGGGGAGAACTGGAGATAACAGATGTGAATAACCATTATATCGGCGAGGGACGAATGCGTTTCAGTGTCATGAAGGGGTGGTGGACAGACGCGGGTACCATGGACTCCCTGCGGAGGGCCAACGAACTGATGCATGACAAGGAGCGTGATTCATGAATGAAACCAGCGGGATTGGGTTGACTGACAAAACCCATTACAGATGGTTGTTATTGGGCGCCGGTGGACAGTTGGGACGTGAGTGGGAGCAGTATCTGAATAATCACGGTCAGAGGTTTAAGGCTTTTCGTAAAGATACACTGGATATTGCCGATCCAGAAAGCCTGCATGAAGTCCTGGAGGATTTCAAACCCGACATTCTGATCAATGCAGCGGCTTATACTGCTGTGGATCAGGCAGAGGTGGATGAAAAAGAGGCCGAAAGAATCAACAGCCTGGCTGTGGCGAATATCGCAAGGGAATGTGCGCAGCGTGGAGTGCTTTTGGTACATTACTCTACGGATTATGTTTTTCAGGGAAGTTTGAATGACCGCCGGCATTACCCGGAGGGGTATCCGGAAACAGCCCCGATAAAACCGGTTAATGTCTATGGCCGAACAAAATGGAACGGGGAACAGGCCATCCGGCATATGAGTCCACCTCATCTGATTTTGC
Source organism: uncultured Chitinophagales bacterium (assembly GCA_964388615.1). Classification (GTDB taxonomy): domain Bacteria; phylum Bacteroidota; class Rhodothermia; order Balneolales; family Natronogracilivirgulaceae; genus SLLW01. The sequence continues at coordinate 2,775 of CAYMBG010000041.1, forward strand.
GGGTTTCCTGGCTGTGTGGACATCACGGGAAAAACTTTATCTATACGATGCTTCGTCTGGCTTCCGACAAAAACATCATAAAAGTTGTGGATGACCAGTACGGAACCCCGACCTTTACCGGACCAGCGGTGATCAACAGCTGTCGATTGATTGAATCAGGTTGCAGGGGCACCTATCATATCTCCTGTGACGGGGAAACCAACTGGTATGAGTTCGCTCTGGCTGTCTTTGATGAATACGAAAGGCTGGGAAACCCGCGGCAAACGAATCTGTCCATAAAACCGATTCCCACCTCCGAGTACCCGACTCGTGCTGCACGTCCGCAGTGGTCGCGTTTAGGTATCAAAAGATTGGCTGATATCGAGCGAACACGTATTTTACACTGGAGGTCGGAATTGCGTACATTCATGCAAAATCTTCCGGTTACTGAGGAATAGAGGACACAGGCTAAGCGGTCACGGTTTTGTTCGCAACCGGCTCTGTTTTTGCTTTCCGTCAGATACTACCTTGCAACATATGCGGAACAAACAATTGTAAACACCTTTTTCATAAATCCGAGATGGAATTCATACCAACAGCAATCGAAGATGTCATACTGATAAAACCGAGGATTTTCGAAGATGAACGCGGCTTCTTTACCGAAACATACCGTGTTGAACAGTTTGAAAAAGCGGGCATTCGCGAAACCTTTGTGCAGGATAATTTATCCCGTTCTGTCCGGAATACATTACGGGGCTTGCATTATCAAATTGAGCGGCCTCAGGCGAAACTGATTATGGTGACATCCGGTGAGATACTGGATGTCGCAGTTGACCTCAGGGAGGATTCCCCAAGTTTTGGCAAATATGTCAGCTACCGGCTTTCAGGGGATAACAAGCATATGCTATATATACCAACGGGCTTTGCGCACGGTTTTTTTGTACTTTCTGAAGAGGCTACATTTTTATACAAGTGTAGTGATTATTATCATCCGTCCGGTGAGCGTGGAGTTTGTTGGGATGATCCGGAAATAGGTATAGAGTGGCCGTATGGAGAGCCTGTGTTGTCTGGAAAAGATAAAAAGCTTCCGTTTCTTTCGAACCTGAAACCTGAGGATATGCCCGGTTCCAAAAAAGGATAAAAACACCAATTTCAAACGAGGCTAATATAATATGAAGATCATTGTGACCGGAGGAGCTGGCTTTATCGGATCAAATCTGATCCTGCATCTGCTCTCCAACAGAGATAACGTGTCTGTGCTGAATCTTGATAAGCTGACGTACGCCTCTGACATTAATTACCTGAAACCGGTGGTGCATAATCCATCCTATGAATTTGTAGAGGCAGATCTGGTCGATCGGAGCACCGTGAGTAAGATCGTTCGCGACTTTGAGCCCGACGCGGTGATGCACCTGGCGGCCGAATCCCATGTCGACAACTCTATAAAAGGGCCTGAACCTTTTGTGATGTCCAATGTCATCGGAACATTCAACATTCTGGAGGAGTGCAGACAATTCTGGATGCTCGAACCGGATCATTTTGCTGATAAACGTTTTTTGCATGTTTCCACTGATGAAGTATATGGGTCTCTTGGTCAGGATGGAGTTTTTACCGAACAAACCCCCTATGCGCCAAATTCGCCTTATTCGGCTACTAAAGCCGGAAGTGATTTTCTGGTGCGATCCTATCACAAGACATTCGGCATGAATGTGGTGACGACCAACTGCTCTAATAACTTCGGACCCCATCAGCATGATGAGAAACTTATTCCGACGGTAATACGAAAAGCTTTGGCGCATGAGCCGATCCCTGTTTATGGCAAAGGCGAAAATGTTCGCGATTGGCTGTATGTCGTTGACCATTGCCGCGCCATGCTGGATGTTTATGAAAATGGCCGATCCGGTGAAACCTATATCGTCGGTGGACACAATGAGTGGAAAAACCTGGATTTGGTACGGCTGCTTTGTGATTTGTTGAATGAGCAAAAAGGGGAGGGCCCCGATGGTGATTACAAAAAACTGATCTCATTTGTCACCGATCGGGCGGGTCATGATCTCCGATACGCCATTGATCCGACCAAAATCAATTCAGAGCTTGGGTGGGAGCCTCTGATGCACTTTGAAGACCAGTTACGAGAGACGGTTGCCTGGTATATCAACCGCTATGCTTTGTAGTTATACAATAAAGACCAAAATCGGTTTTTGAAATTAAACAGACAGGAAGTAATGAAGAGAAAATTCTGGTTGATGAAATCCGAGCCTTATGAGTTTAGTATCGACGATCTAATCAGTCGGGAAAACGGGACCACCTACTGGGAGGGGATCCGAAATTATCAGGCACGCAACTTTATGAGGGATGAGATGCAAGTGGGAGATGGTGCGCTTTTTTACCATTCCCGGGTGAACCCGCTTGCAGTTGTAGGGACCATGAATATTGCAAGTGAACCCTATCCCGATCCTTCACAGTTTGATCCCGACTCCCGGTATTTCGATCCCAAAAGTTCGAAGGATAATCCCCGTTGGATGCTTGTCGATGTTCAATTCACAGCAAAATTTGATCCACCGGTTACCCGGGAACAGATTAAGCAGACACCGGGACTGGAAGACATGATGGTGATCCGAAAAGGCAGCCGGTTGTCGATCCAACCTGTGACGGAACAAGAGTGGATCATTATTCACGAGTTGGCCGGGGTGGAACCGAAATGAGCGAGCAAAAACATAACCCCCGGAAACCATTGACGATCCGCACTCGCGGGATTCTGCCTATCCAGCATTTGAGGCAGCTGCATGAATTTGGCGTGATCACTTCTCACCAGGCCTATCCTATCTGTGATAATCAGTTTCAACCCAATTCCATGGATTTACGGCTGGGAGCTACGGCCTATCGGGTTCGATGCAGTTTTTTGCCGGAAAACGAGACGGTTCAAAGCAAGATGGAGCGGCTGACACAGCATTCGCTGGATATTCGTGAAGGGGCTGTGCTGGAGCAAAATTGCACCTATCTGATTCCGTTGTTGGAAACGCTGAATTTACCACCATCCGGCCGGTATGTCCCTTCCTCGGAAAACGGGTTATTGCATACCGAAGAAACGTTAACGGCCAAAGCCAATCCCAAGAGCAGTACCGGGCGATTGGATATTTTTACCCGTCTCATCACCGATCACTCTCACCGTTTTGAAGAGATAGCGGCCGGGTATCAGGGGCCGTTGTATCTGGAGGTAGTGCCCAAATCGTTTCCCATTCGAGTGCAGACCGGTCAACGGCTCAATCAACTGCGAATTCGTCATGGGCTGGCCATGCTCAGTGATCAGGACATATTGCATACGCATCTCAAGGATCCCATTCTTTTTGATGAACAAGGGGTCGCAATACCGGTCGATGATTTGAATGTTCGCGACGGGTTGTTTATGCGGGTCAACCTGCAGGCGCCGGATGGTGCTATTGTGGGGTACAAAGCGAAAAAACACCGGGACTTGATTGATCTGAAAAAAGAGAACCATTATTCCGTCCAAGCATTCTGGGATCCGATTTATGCGCGTAAGGATGATTACATGATACTTGAGCCCGAAGCTTTTTACATTTTTGCTTCCAAAGAATACTGCAGGATACCTCATCATCTGGCGGCAGAGATGGTTCCTTATGACACCGGATCGGGCGAGCTACGTACGCATTATGCCGGTTTTTTTGATAGTGGCTTTGGCGGGGAGGTAACGGACGGTGGAGCCAGAGCCGTTCTGGAAGTCCGTTCACATGATGTTCCGTTCCTGGTTGAAGATGGCCAGACTTTTTTCAGGATGGTGTTTGAGCCGAATACCGTGTTGCCGGAGGATCTTTACGGAGGTCGTTTGAACAGCAATTATCAGGGACAATCACTGAAACTGGGAAAACACTTTATGGATTAAAAGGGCCGATGGAGGAGCATTTTCTTTTCTACATACCGTCCCAGTATATATCCGGTGAGAACGTGTTTTTTCCGGATGACGAGGTTCATCATCTGATACGCGTGCTCCGGAAAAGGGACGGCGATGTGGTCCGGGTAACGGATGGTGCCGGTAGATTACTACAGGTTCGATTGCAGGTTGTTGGGAAAAAAGAGGTTGTGGGGCATGTTCTGGAACAAACAATTATACCCCCGGAACCGGACCGCATACTTGCGATGGGAGTCATTCGTCAACGTGACCGATTGGAGTTTGCAATTGAGAAGGCTGTTGAACTGGGGGCGACCCGGATTCTGCTGGTTCACTCCGATCATGCGGAAAAGATGCGTTTACGGGCTTCAAGGATAGATAAAACCGTCATATCGGCCATGAAACAAAGCAAAAGATGCCATCTACCATCATGGGAAGAGCGGCATGGTTTCATGGAACTCATGTCGGATTATCGCGAAAGTCACAAAATAATTATGGCACATCCCCTCGGAGAAGAAAATGAGCGATGGCAGCCAGAAAATACGCCTATGCTGTTGATGTCCGGGCCGGAAGGGGGGTTTTCCGGGGAAGAGGTCAGTCACGCTAAAAGTTGCGGGGCCCTTGTTGTGAGCCTTGGTAATGCCCGTTTACGGGCTGAAACCGCGGCCTGTACATTAGTGGGACTAGCCGAATGCCGGCAAACTATAGCCGGGTGACCTATAGCTTGCCTGACAGGCTCAGACCGGGATGCAGGATTTCAGAACATGCGCTTGTAGTGATAACAGTAACAAAGAAACGAGCTCTTTGTCCTGTCATTCGGTTCTTTCCTGTTTCATTGCTTTCAGGCTCTGAACTTCCTGCCACAGTGTCTGCGCAATTGTAACCATGTCATCTACTTCATCATTGATAACCGGATAAAAGTACTCCGTACCCCAAACCTGGCGTGCCAGATCGGCCTTCATGTAACCAAGAGGGATAGACATTTGTTCTTCGAGCAGTGATTCGTTTAGATAGAGTTTTTCCTCTTCGAAATGGGCTGTACTTACCGTATCGGATACGACAAGACCACTGTCACTCAGGCGTCGCTTAAACTCCTCCTGATATTCCTCAGGCCAGGAGTAATGCGATCGGAATTCATCGAATTGATCCAGCCAATCCGACCGGAAATCTTCTCCATGCTGATCGATATAATCCCTGACAAAAGAAGAACCTATATTATTGCGGCGCATTAAAACAAACAGGTCGTTGGTGCGCTCCTGGTCGACAATATGATCCGGAACGATTCCTCCGCCACCAAACACATCGCGTCCGGCTGTAGTAGTGAAGCGCAGGGAATCCGGAACGGTATTAATGAAATCGGTTACATCACCAGAGGCATCATCATCCCGGGTGTATATTTCATAGGCGTATTCTTCGCGCCCATCTCTGTAGGGCTTTTGAATAGCGCGTCCGCTTGGAGTAAGATATCGGGATATGGTAATGCGAATATTGCTATTATCAGCCAGTTCATATTGTTGCTGCACGAGTCCCTTGCCGAAGGTTCGCCTGCCGACCACTAATCCGCGGTCATGATCCTGTATAGCTCCGCTGACGATTTCACTACCGGATGCCGAGCCTTCATTGACGAGTACAACTAAAGGGATATCGCGATAAGGTCCGTTGTATCGGGCACGGTAATCTGAAGTAAAGCGCGAATGCCGACTTTCGGTTGCCACCAGTTTAGTGCCTCTCGGGAAAAAGTCATTGGTCATTCGTACGGCCTGTTCAAGGTATCCACCGGGATTTCCCCTTAAATCGAGAATAAGGCGTTCCATGTCCTGTTCGCGCAAATCTGCCATGGCTTCTGTAAACTCTTCGTGTGTCGTTGCTGCAAACCTGTTGACACGTATATAACCGGTCTGTTCATCGAGCATATAGGAACTGTCCAGCGTGTAAAGCGGGATTTCATCGCGGGTAATTTCAAAGTCGAGAATCTGGGAAGTACCCGGACGTAAAATACCGACCGATACTTGGGAGTCTTTTGGTCCTCTCAGGCTTTGAACAACATCCTGTTCACTGAATCCGACCGAACTTTCCCCGTCAATTTCGACGATACGATCTCCGGAGCGGATGCCGAGTTGGTCGCTGGGTCCGTTGGAGATGGCGGAAATAACTGTAATGGTGTCATCGATAACCTGAAACTGGATTCCAACCCCTTCAAATTTCCCGTCGAATTCATCCTGGATGCGCTCACTGGTTTCGGGTTCAATATAGACCGAATGAGGATCAAGTGGCCGAAACATGGCATTGATGGCATCTTCGGTTCGGGCGTTCATATCCTCTTCTTCTGAGGAGTGATTATCCAGGTAGACATAAGCCCGTTCAAACCGTGACACCGATTCACGAAGGGACTCAACAGAGAAATCGGAATCCGAAAAAGTCGTATCGAGTGGGGTACCAGTAATATCAAGGGTGGTATCGGCAATATTGCTTACAAATCCTCTCAAACTGTTTTTGTAAAGATCCTCAAGAAGGACTTCATCAACATGGTTTTCAGTGATTTTGCTTTTTACTTCGGTATACTTCCGCAAGTTGACTTCATGCGCATTTTCATTTGCAGTGACACGGTCAATTCCCGTGATGTAAAGAAATGCAAGTACAAGAAGAGACACCAAAGGTGGTGTTACAAAACGTTTGAGGCTCATGATTCAGCGGTTTGTTGCGTTAAAAAAAAAGTTAGATGTTCAGCAGGTAAAACGTGCACAGAAAACATATGTTATCCGGTCAGAAGTAAAGACCAGTAATAATACCTATAAAGGCAAAAACTATGGAAATCATTCAATACTGAAATCCTAAAGAATGTAATGGCTTAGATCTTTGTCTTTGATGAGTTTTTCAAGTTGCCGGTCAACGTAGGCTTTGTCGATCGTTATTTTGCCACTGCCAATATCATCGGGTATCGAAAATTGAAGCTCCTCAAGAACCGTGGAAAGGATGGTATGCAGTCGGCGGGCTCCGATATTTTCGATGGATGCGTTGACTTCAGCAGCTACGTGGGCAATTTCGCGAATTGCCTCATCGGTAAATTCCAGTTCGACTTGTTCACTTTGAAGCATAGCGATATACTGCTTTGTAAGTGCATTTTTGGGTCGGGTGAGGATGTTGTAAAAATCCTCTTCCGTAAGAGAATCCATCTCCACCCGAATGGGGAAGCGGCCCTGCAATTCGGGGATCAGATCGGAAGGTTTGGAGGAATGAAAGGCCCCCGATGCAATAAACAGAACATGGTCGGTTTTTACCATGCCATGCTTGGTGGAGATGTTGGAGCCCTCGACGATCGGCAGCATATCGCGCTGGACGCCCTGTCGGCTCACATCCGGTCCACCTCGCCCATCACCGCTCGATCCGGAGGCGACTTTGTCAATTTCATCGATAAAAACAATGCCGGAGTTTTGTACACGGTCGATAGCTTCCTGGGTAGCGGCGTCGTGATCTATAAGCTTTTCGGTTTCCTCATTGATCAGAATGGGGCGGGCATCGCTGATCTTCATTTGGCGTTTTTTACTGCGTGACTTGGTCAGGTTGCCCAGCATATCCTGTAAGTTAACGCCCATCTCATCCATTCCACCACCCGGACCAAAAATCTGCATCATGGGGTTTTGAGCGGATGGTTGTACATTGATTTCAACTTTGCGGTCTTCCAGATCACCGTTTCGGAGCTTTTCCCGGAATTTTTCACGTGTTCTTTGATTAAGCTCTTCATCACCCGCAGCATCGGGGTCAAAGGAGCTGTCGGTGGTCTGAAAACCCGTTTGGGATTCTTTTCTGCTTTTTTTCATCGGAGGAATCAACAGGTCCAAAAGGCGTTCTTCAACCTGTTCGGCTGCTTTCTTCATCACCCGCTGCTGCATTTCCGATTTGACCATAGATACGGCAATATCGGTAAGATCGCGAATCATTGATTCTACATCACGACCTACATAACCCACTTCAGTATATTTTGAAGCTTCAACTTTGACAAATGGCGCCCTGGCCAATTTAGCCAGACGCCGGGCAATCTCGGTTTTTCCAACGCCGGTGGGCCCAATCAGGATGATATTGTTCGGAACAATCTCATCACGGATAGATTCATCCGAGTTCATCCTTCGCCATCGGTTGCGGAGCGCGATTGCGACAGACTTTTTGGCCTCATCCTGACCTATAATATAGATGTTCAGGGCATCAACAATTTGTCTTGGGGTCAGGCTGGTGGATTCTGATTGTGGTGGATTCTGATTACTCAAGGTCAAGTAGTGTTAAATGGTTATTGGTGTAGATGCAGATGTCGGCAGTAATTTTCAGTGATTCTTCTACCATCTCTCTGGCAGACAATGAGGGCGCTTTGCTTTTCAAAGCTCTGGCAGCAGCCTGGGCATATGAACCGCCACTTCCGATAGCCAGTATATGGTCATCCGGTTCGATCACATCCCCCTGGCCGGATATGAACAACCCGCGCTCTTTGTTCATTACAACGAGAAGTGCTTCCAGTCGACGCAGATAACGGTCTTTACGCCACTCCTTGGCCAGTTCGACAGCAGCACGCTCAATAGTGCCGTTATATTGGTTGAGTTTATCTTCGAATCTTTCGAAAAGAGTGAAAGCATCGGCCGTGGATCCCGCGAAACCAGCTAAAACCTGTTTGTTATAGAGAAACCGTACTTTCTGGACGTTTGCCTTCATGACTACCTTGTCAAGGGTAGCCTGTCCATCTCCTCCAATACACGTTTTGCCGTTGTGGATAATCCCCAGAACAGTTGTAGCTTCAAGCTGAAATGCCATTATTATAGTAACCTTTACGTTTTTGAATCTTTTGAGGAGTCCGTATTGCCAATGTTTTTGTCGTCAGCAGACTCCTTGTTGCTTTGCTTTTGATTCGCTTCTTTTTCCTTCTCAATGCGGTGTTGCCGTGCCACCTCAACGGCGGACGGAAGATGGGAATTGTCCTCTTTCTCAGCTTCTTGAGTGTTCCGGTTTGATGCTTCCGAATCGTTAGGGGATTTCAATTCATCCCCTTTTTGATTTTTTGGTGATTCTTCTACATCGAAATTCTTTTCCGTGCTCTTTTGCGGCTTATTACTCTTTCCGGCTACCTGATCATCGGACTTTTTGCTGCTGTTTTCGTTTGATTTTGAGGGATCGCTTTTTCGGGACTCCCGGCTTTCTTTGGGGCCGCTACGTTTTCGGGTATCTTCGGACTCCGCGCTTTGTTCCGGGGTGCCGGAACCTTTATAGTATTTGGCTTTGGAGTCATCTTTCTTGGATCTGGAGCTTTGCGCCCGACCTTTTCGCGGGGGCTTTTTCGACGACTCATCCGAATCAGATCCCGAGTCCTTTTTGCGGCTTGGCGGCGATGGTTTGGATGTTGATGGGGGAGACGCTTTCCGGCCACCTGATGGTTTATCCCCGTCCTTTTTTTGCTCTTTTTTAAAATAATCCAGGCCCGGGTCGTCCTTTTTCTTTGGATCATCATTCTCGTCATCGCGAAAATCAGCTTCCGTGATCGCTTTGTCCAGTGGCTGATTATTGAGAACGGTATCGGTAATCTCAATTTCGGAATTGGGCAACATGAACTTGTAGTCGTTCATGGAGAGCGTTTCATCGCCAAGGAGATGGACATTGATCCGGTAGGAAAAAAGCCATTTTATGCGTTGGCTTACCCATCCTTTTTCAAGCATTGATTTAACATAGGGATTCAGATGTAAATCCAGCGAGTAATGCCCTTTATAGTTGTATTTGAATTTGGTGAGCCATCCTTCAATATCTGCAAAGATTGTATTTTGGGATACAATGCTGCCTGAGCCACCACACATAGGACAGACCTTGGAAACGGACTTAACAACACTTGGACGAATTCTTTGGCGAGTGATCTGAACCAGGCCGAAATCACTCATTGGCAATACATTGGTCTTGGCACGATCTTTCCTGAACTCACGCTTTAATTCATCAAATACTTTCTTGCGATTGGCTTCTTCCCGCAAGTCGATGAAGTCTACCACGATAATACCGCCTATGTCTCTCAACCGAAGCTGCTTGGCTATTTCACGTGCCGATTCCAAATTGGTCTTTAATGAGTTATCCTCTTGCTCCCGTTTGGCCGCATAGCGCCCTGAATTAACGTCAACCACATACATCGCCTCTGTCTGTTCGAAGATAAGGTATCCACCGCTGGGCATTTTAACTCTTGGACTGAATACCGATTCCACATCACGGGAAATCTTCATGTAATCAAAAATGTGCTCCGATCCTTTGTAAAGCTCTATGTTCGGAACCATATTAGGTGCAACGCGCGAGACATACGACTTGAGGGATCGATGCATTTTCGCATCGTCGACCAGCAGCCGGCTGTAATCCTTGGCAAAAAGATCTCGGACAAGGCTTTCGGTCATGTCCATATCCTGATGCAGAAGCGCTGGAGGCTTGGCATCTTTGAGTTTTTCCTGAATGGAACTCCATTTGTCAAGAACATCCTTCAGGTCCTCATGCAAGGCTTCTTCACTTTGCTTTTCTGCAAGTGTCCGGACTATCACTCCGTATCCATCAGGCAGGACCGAGGAGATGCAGGATCGTAATCGTCTGCGTTCTTTATGGCTGCGAATCCGTTTGGATACCGCCACATATTCTCCCATTGGAATGAGGACCAGGAAGCGTCCGGCTACAGTGATGTTGGTAGAAACACGGGGTCCTTTAGATCCTATAGGCTCTTTTACGATTTGGACCAGTACTTTCTGCTTGGGAACCAATAAGGCGCCGGCCCGGTTTTGTTCATCTGTTACCGAACCGCTGCCCGATCCCTTTATGTTCCGGACACGAGCTTCCTGTTTTTTTTCATCCGGTATGGCCGCTTTGCCGTTGAGCATGATCAGGTATTCCTCGAGGTGCTCACCGGTATCGGAAAAGTGCAGAAATGCATCTTTTTGCGTTCCGAGATCGATAAACGCAGCTCTAATACCCGCCATAACCTTATGGACTTCAGCGAGATAGATATTGCCAACAGTACGTTGGTTTTCCGGGGATTCTATGAATAATTGGGCTAATTCACCATTTTCAATCAGGGCCACCCTGTTCTGGTTGGCAGCACCATGTATAATGATCTGGTTTTTCATGTGGATTCCAGTTTGAAAAGCAGAAGATGCAGGAATCAAAAACCAAATCTCTGATTGGAGTATAAAATGGGTTATCTGATACTGATAATTTCAATGATAGTCTGCTGTTTGACTCGTACATTGGCTTCTGCTTAGACGATAATTCCTTTAATTTGTGGCGATAACACAGTGTGATGACATCCTCCTTCTCATCGGCATGTTCATACGGTAACTCTCGCCCAACAGATGTGGGATCCGCATGCCTTGTCTTTCCAATCAGAGATGTTGAGGAAGATGTGTGATTACGGTCTGTAATGTTTCGCATTTAAAAACTTGGTACCGGTTCGGTCAGCAGCCGCTGGTTTATACTGTTGTGACATTTCTGTTGAGCGGATGCGACGAAGATTAAAACATACCGATACTTTCACCGCTAATATAATGTAAAAAACAAAAAAAAGACAGTGCAGAGCGTTCTCATTATCGGAGGGATACTACTCGCTTACACGTTTGATTTGTGCTCCAACGGAATTTAGTTTGGATTCCAGTGTTTCGTACCCGCGATCCAGGTGATAGACCCTGAGAACCTCAGTTGTGCCTTCGGCAGCGAGGCCGGCCATTACCAGGCTGACACTTGCCCTCAGGTCGGTACTCATGACGGATGCGCCTCTCAGAGTGGTTTTGCCGCGTATCACGGCATGGTTGTCACGTCGTTCCACCTGTGCACCAAGTCGATTCAACTCGGGAATGTAGCTGAAGCGGTCCGGGTAGATATGATCGGTGACAATGGAAACGCCGGCCGCTCCGGTCATCATAGTGGCCCATTGTGCTTGCAGGTCAGTGGGAAAGCCGGGGTAAATGCCGGTTTCCACGGAGAAGGGGAGCAACTGGTCCGATGCTACGACGCGAATCTTATCGGGCGAGATCGTGGTGTGAGCCTGAAGTTTGGAAAAGGTGTCGCTAAAAGACCCAAGGTCACCGGAGAGGGTGTTGGTGAGCGTAAGATCGGAACCCGGAATCATGGCTGCTGTGATCATGAAGGTTCCGGTTTCTATTCGGTCGGGGATATTGTCCAGTTGTCCTCCGGATAGATGATTCACACCTTTGACTGTGATCGTAGGTGTTCCGGCACCTTCAATTTGTGCTCCCAGTTTGTTCAGGTTGTCGCAAAGATTGACTACATCCGGCTCCATGGCGGCATTATGGATCGTCGAGTTGTTCTTCGCCCTCACAGAGGCCAGCACCAGGTTTACAGTGGCTCCTACGCTGCTGGGATTTAATTCAAAAGACCCACCTGGCAACCGTCCTCCGGGTGCTTTTGCAATAATATAACCCTGGTCCATCTCGATAGTGGCACCCAATGCACGGAGACCCTCCAGATGCAAGTTGACCGGGCGTGGCCCCCAGGCACATCCACCGGGCAGGGATACACGGGCATATCCTGCGGCGCCAAGCAGTGCCCCGGCCATGTAAAACGAAGCACGCATTTTTCGAACCTGCTCGTAAGGAGCTTCAAACGAGGTAAGGGTAGTGGGATCAATGGTCAGTCTTCGGTCATCTTCTTCAAATGACACACCGGCTCCGGTGACTTTTATCACATCGATAAACGTGTATATGTCTTTCAGCAACGGAACATTGCTGATAGATACAGGTGAATCGGCAAGAAGTGCTGCCGCCATGAGTGGAAGGGCTGCGTTTTTGGAACCGCTGATAGGTATTGTGCCTTTGAGTGTTTTTCCACCCTCAATTATGAACTTGTCCAATGGTTATCTGGTTATTGAAATGTTGAAAGGTAACAAATTTATGGTTTCTGATACATGGCGTTCAAGCCGGTTTTGGTCGCCCTGTAGAAGAACAATTCGGGATGATCGTTGTCGAAATGCCTGACTTTTCGGCCTGCATTACCGTCAATACTTTCGTAAACTTCAATCATGTTGCGATGCTGCAGGGTGATCAAATCGTCCCGAACCACACCGGTGGATAATCCGGTTTCTTCACGAATATGATCGTAGGATTCGACATAGATCAATAGTTGTAAAATTTTTTGCTGGCTTTCTGTGATATTGGCCATCTGTTATCGTTTAAGTTGAATATCACCATAGGTGATCAGGTTGTTGTTACGGTCATAGATGTATAATCGGTGAAGTCCGTTGTTGACCTGCAGGGCGTTGCTGTAAACTCCGTTAAAAGCAAAGTCGGCGGGATCGATGCTGAGAACTATCGTTTCCAGATTCCGGAGTGTACGGTCGACCTCATCGAGCCTTCGGCGGTGACTGAAGTCATGTGCTTCCGGATAAGCGTAAGCATAAATACCGTCAATTGAGCCGCTTCCGCTTATAAGCAACTCTACTTCAACCCGTTCGTTACGGGTGGGATTCGGATATGCCGGGATGGTTACATCGATAAATGCCTGGAACCTGGGCCCAATCTGCCAGTCGGTTTCATCGACATGACTGGTGTCCACAATACCTCCCGCCGAGGTTCGTGTATAATTATCCGGGACCTGGTAGGCCTGGCGTTCAAATTCAATTTGGTCTTCACTTCGGCTGCATGCTGCAACAGCAACCATCGTGGTCAAAAACAATAGTATTATAACCGAACTTATTTGCTGGGAACTGATGATATTCATGACCGTTGCGTGAATCGATTCCCAAGGAACCTTTTCTTATTTATTTGCGTGTGATAATATGTAATTTCTAATCGGCATTAAAATACCGGTTTCACAATCATAAACGACAAAATAACGAATTATGCTGGAAGTAATTGGCATTCCCAACTGTAATACGATAAAAAAAACAAAAAACTGGCTTGATGAACATGAGGTGCCGTTTACATTCAGGGATCTTAAGAAAGAGCCGCTTTCCCCGAACGAACTGGCTGACCTGGTTATGAAAGCAGGACTGGATACCCTGGTGAACCAAAAAGGCAAAAAGTGGAAAATGCTGGGATTGGCAGATAAGCAATTGACCGACAACGATCTTTTTGATGTCTTGCTGGAACACCAGACCATAATAAAACGACCCGTATTACGCCATGGAGAAGCTGTAATGGTTGGATTTGATGAAGATGCGGTAGCTTCTTTTGTTGAGGAGGACCGGTAATGCGTATTTCGGTCATCATTATGATTCTGATCGGGATAACAGGTCTGCTTGCCTTGAACCGACCTAACCTTTCCACCCTTTCACAAGCCTCAATTTTGGGGCTGTGGACAGAATCTTATTCCGCAACGGAGCATGAAAATGATCCGAATGCAGGTCCACCCGGTATCGAAGATCTAAAGAACCTTGATGAACGATTCACATACGAAGTAAGATACGGTTTTTTCCGGATTGGTAATGTGCATGTTTATCTCAAGGCTGACACGGTTTACCGGGGTTCTCCCGTAAAACACCTGGTTACGGAGATGGTTTCTAACCGCAGCCTGCCACTTGTCGGATACAAAGAAGCGCATTACCACAATTATATTGCCTACAATGACACCATACCCTATGGGTATCGCTTCTGGCAGAACAGCCTTCATCGTGATATGATGGAGCGCTATGTATTTGATTATGATTATGAAGCCGGCAAGGTTTTCAGTTATGAGGAAGGCGAGCCGGTGGATACTCTTGAATTGGATCGTCCGGCTGATAGTGGCCCATCCATTATGTATTATTCCCGTCTTCATGCCGGAACGGAAACATTTCGCACCTATCCGATTTATATTGACCATCAACGGTCCGAGATCGAAATGAACTTCACCAGCCGGCGGGAGTCATATGAATCTGACGCGTTTCCCGATGAAGAGTTTAGCGCTTATTATATGGAGGGAAATGCGGATTTTGAGGGACCCTTCGGTTTCTCTGGAAGATTTGAGGCCTATTTTAAAGATGATAAGTATCGCATTCCACTGGAGGCCCGTGTTCGTGTCTGGCTTGGCAGTGTAAGTGTGCGTCTGGTGGAGTATGAACGTTTGAACGGAACATAAAAAAACATGCGAGTATTAATAAAAAAACTATCCCATGCCGGCAACCTTGAATTGCCGGCTTATGCAACGCCGGATTCCGCAGGAATGGATCTCAGGGCGGCAATTGAACATCCGATCGTTCTTGAACCCGGTAATCGGGAGCTTATTCCTACCGGTTTGAAGATGGCTATTCCCCGCGGATATGAGGCTCAAATTCGTCCGCGTAGCGGTTTGGCATACAAACATGGTATAACCATGCTCAACACACCTGGGACTATCGACTCCGACTATCGCGGAGAAGTAAAGGTACTGGCGATTAATCTCGGACAGGAGCCCTTTCATATTGGACATGGTGACCGTATTGCCCAAATGGTATTTGCACCGGTAACGCGTGCAGCGGTAAGCGAAGTACATGACCTGCCCGATAGCGAGAGAGGGGATGGTGGATTCGGAAGTACAGGAAAGATTTGAATGGAAAGTCACCATATCTGGATGTAATACGTCACAATCATCAATTTCGAAGGGTATGGCTTAGCCAGGTCATCTCCAATTTCGGGGATTGGTTCGGGGTGATTGCCGTATTTACCATCGTGCTGCAATACTCCGATTCGGAGTTTTTGCTTGGACTGGTGATCGTCTCAAAGTTTTTGTCATTTGCGGTGGTCTCGCCCTATGCCGGATATTTAGCGGATCGGTATGACCGTCGAACGCTAATGCTTATTTGTGATTTTGGGCGTGGAGCAGTGGTCCTGAGCTTTCTTTTTGTCCGTGACCCATCCCTGTTATGGCTGGTTTATCTGTTGACTACCATGCAGATGGGATTTGCCGCTGTTTTTGAACCCTCCAAGCAGGCATCCATCCCAAATATCACCAGTGGTGATGAACTGGTGAAAGCCAACATTATATCCAACCTGTCCTGGAGTATTATTTTTACAACAGGTATGGGAATAGGGGGGTTGGCTGTGGCGTGGCTTGGAACCGATGCTGTATTTGTGATCAACGGTACCGGATACATTTTGTCAACTTGGTTCCTTTTCAAAGCGACCATACCACATCGAAGGGATGAAGAAACCCTCAAGTCACTGAGCAACCCTATAAGTGGCGTGATTAAAGGTTATCAATTTATTTTTTCCAATCCCCACATTTTGCGCCCCGCTTTAGCGAAAGGCACCATAACATTTTTTTTGGGGGCTCTGGTCTATATGTTGATTCTGGTTTCTGAAGAGATCTTGCTTATGGGAAGCGTCGGTCTGGGACTGTTGTATGCTAGTCGTGGATTAGGAACGGCGGTGGGACCCGTTTTGGTTAGGCGCTTCTTCAGTGACGAAACAAAGTGGGTGGAAATGATGGGATTGGCGATGATTTCGGCCGGTTTTATCTACTTAATCATCGGCTGGCTTGACGTGATCTGGGTAATGCTCCTGCTGGTTTTTATGGCTCATTGTGGATCCGGGGCCAACTGGGTTATGAGTACCGTTTTATTGCAAAAAAGGTCACCGGATGCATTTCGTGGACGGATTTTCAGTTCCGAATGGCTGTTGTTTACTTTTTTACAGGCATTCTCGGTCACCGGAGCTTCATTAATCATGGAATTTGAATTGTTAAGCCTGAGGCAAGCAATACTGGTATACGCCACCGGGCTTGTGATAACCGGATTGATATGGTTGTGGCTAATTGCCCGAAGGGAGGCGCGCTGGCATTCCGATAAGAAAATTATTCAAACAAATTGATTTTTTTCTTATATATTCTCTGCAATTGACTCAATGGGGACAAAATAATATTCGGATTCCATGGAATTTTCAGCGAAAAGCAGACTTTCCTTTTGGGAAAAAGCGGGTTATGCTCTGGGAGATGGGGCTGCCAATATTGCCTGGAGAGGAGTGGCTACTTTCTTGTTTGTATTCTACACCGATGTGTACGGGTTAAATCCGGCGTCGGTGGGTTTGTTGATGCTCATTGCCCGCTCAAGTGATGGTTTCAGCGATGTGGCCATGGGTATCATCGGGGACCGCACACACTCAAAATATGGCAAATTTCGTCCATGGATACTATGGACTGCTGTTCCTTTGGCGGTTATGCTTTCCATGCTGTTTTTTGTACCTGATTTGAGTTACACAGGTAAACTAATCTACGCCTATTTTACCTACATTCTGTTTACACTCATTTATACAGCCAACAATGTTCCCTACGGAGCCCTGATGGCGGTGATGACCGGTGATAACAAGGAGCGTGCCAGCATCGGGTCATTCAGAATGGTTGGAGCCTTTGCCGGGGGAATGCTGGTGCAGGGATCATTATTACTACTGGTTTCCTGGTTTGGCAACGTCGGTCCCGATGTCGATGTGATGAAACTGGACGAGGAAGAGTTCCAGGTTACGGTAACCTCATCCCGGTATGTGGATAATGCCAATATCAGCACCGAAGACGGGCTTGCCATGTTCATATGGGCGGACATAGATAGTGATGATCCGGCCAATGTGCCGACCCAGGGGAAAAGCTTTACCATGGAGGCTGATGAGCCCTATACTTTTATCATAACCGGAGAGGAGGGGCTGGAAGCCACGGATATTGAGATCATTGATCAGGAGCGCGGCTATAGTAATTCCATGTTTCTCATGTCGGTGTTTTTAGCTCTTTTTCTGATCATCACGTTTTACAGCACGAAAGAGCGAGTAACGCCGCCTCCATCCCAGCAGACCAACCTGAAAAATGATTTCAAAGATTTGATAAAAAACCGGCCCTGGTTGGTGCTTCTGATCATTGGCTTGTTGTTCAATATCTATAATTCCATCAAGCAGGGGATTGTTGTCATCTATTTTGCCCATTATCTGAACGAACCGTTATTGGCGGGTACCTTTATGGTCGGGTTGACCCTTGCCTCTATCGGAGGAGCCATGATAACGGCGCCACTCAGCCGAAGACTTGGGAAAAAGGGTTTGTTCATCTATGCATTGATCGCATCAGGGGGAATAAATGCACTACTGTTCTTCTGTGGACCGGGGGATATTATTCCCATCTTTGCTATTGGTATTGCATCCGAGATTGGTGCTGCCATATTTCCGACCCTTTTCTTTGCAATGCTTGGTGATGCCGCGGATTATTCGGAATATCAGAATGGTCGGCGTGCAACGGGACTGGTCTATTCGGCCGGCTCATTTGCAACCAAATTTGGGGGCGGTATTGCAGGGGCAATAATTGGGCTGGTATTATCGGCTTTTCACTACGATGGTCAGGATGCCGCTGCCATTCAGGGTGCTATACCGGGTATTATCATGCTTATGAGCTGGATTCCAGCAGTTATTGCCATGCTGGCGGCAACTTTAATGACCCTGTATCCGTTGAATCAGGAAAAGATGGATAACATTACCCGGGAGTTAAGCATGCGGCGAAGCGGCAGTAGCGGGGATAGTGGAGATAGCGGAGATAGCGGGTCGTAAGTCCTGTTGGATTCCGGGAAATTTTAAAAAAACCAAAATCGAATGTCATACAAGTTTTACTCTATCGCGTTTATTTTACTGTTACTAGGTGCATTAATGTTATTTGGTTGCGACTCTTTGACATCCCGTACCAACGCTTTTTTCCAGGCACAATTAACGGTTACTGACTCATTGGGGAACCGTCAATCTGTTTTTGAACCAGGAGACCCTGTTTTTGTCACGTATCGAATCAGCAATTCTTCCCATACGAACCAGGAGTATGACTATTCAATGCCTAAAATGTATTTTCAGGTGGAAACTCCCGATTCTGTTCATCACACATCAAAAGATGGATGTGAGTTCGATGAAACGATCCAGACGGACATCCTTAATACGGGAGAAACGATCGAGAAAAGCTGGAATATTTTGGATCCCTGGTGTCTGGATGAACAGATAACACTGGAGGAGGGGGTTTATCTCGTACAACCCGGAAGCAATGTGGATTTTGATGAAATGGAACTGGAAGAGCCGGGTGGCATAGGAATAACGA
>CAYMBG010000042.1:0-8089 GCA_964388615.1 uncultured Chitinophagales bacterium
ATGCCATGACCGCATGTAATCATGCACCTGTGTGTACGGGTGTCAGGCCGGTCATAGGCATTTCATCTAATTAACGTGATAGGTGTTGGGGAATATCAGTTTTTATGTGCCGGTTCTTCGCGGTAAAGCGAGATCAGTTTATGAATATTATGGAGAATGAAAAATCAATCATGTTAAAAAATTGCCAGTCCAAAGCTACCTGTGACTATCAGGGAAACTGATTCAAAAACCGCAGGTCATTGTCATAAAGCAGACGAATGTCATCGATTTCATAGCGTGACATGGTGATGCGTTCCACTCCCATTCCAAAAGCAAAACCCGTGTACGTTTCCGGATCAATGTCTACGGCCTTGAGCACATTGGGATGAACCATGCCGGCTCCGAGGATTTCCATCCATTGTCCGGGCCTGTTCTCGGTCTCCCACCAAATATCCATTTCCAGACTTGGTTCCGTAAAGGGGAAAAATGAGGGCCGGATGCGGTATTTCAGGTTTTGTCCGAATAATAAGCTGGCAAAGGTAATCAGAGTGTTTTTGAGGTCTGCCAGGCTCACATTTTTGTCAACATACAAGCCTTCGACCTGATGAAACAGGCAATAGGATTTAGCTGTAATGGATTCATTGCGGTACACACGACCGGGCATGATCGCACGGAATGGTGGCTCTCCATTTTTCATCAACCGAATTTGAACGGGAGAGGTATGGGTACGCAGAACAAGATCATGGTCCGGGTTCTCTTCATCCTTGCGGATGAAAAACGTGTCTTGCATGTCTCGTGCAGGGTGTTCCGGCGGGAAGTTAAGTGCTGTGAAATTGTGGAAATCATCTTCCAGTTCGGGGCCATCTGCAATGGTGAAACCAAGGCGGTAAAAAATATTTTTTATCTCTTCATGAGTCTGGGACAGAGGGTGAAGAGAACCGACGGGAGTTACTGGAGCGGGGAGGGTGGGGTCGTCGGTGGCTGTAACTTGAGAAGCTTTTTCACCAGCAAGATCGGCTTTTGCTTCTTCATAGCGAGATTTCGCAAGGTTTTTAAGCTCATTCAGCTCTTTGCCAAGCCGGGCTCGGTCCTCCGGGGCCGCCTGTCCGATACCGGCCAATAATTCAGTGATTTGTCCTTTTCTTGAAAGGTATTTGAGCCGGAAGGATTCCAGTGCATCGTGTGAATCCAGATCAAAAGAGGATATCTCTTTCTTCAGGGCGTTTATTTCGGAGGGGGTTGGCATGTCTTGTAAATGAGTGAGTTACACATAAAAAAACCGGCAGCATCGCATTGATACTGCCGGTTTGTAAACAAAACGTTCATCAGGATTTACTTTGGGCTGCGTCGACAATCGCACTGAAAGCTTTTGGATCATGAATGGCCAGGTCAGCCAAAACCTTGCGGTTTATTTCCATGTTCCGGGCTTTCATTGCACCCATTAGTTTGGAATAGGTTGTATCGTTCAGGCGTGCACCTGCATTGATTCGTGCTATCCAAAGCTTTCGAAATTCTCTTTTGCGGACTCTCCTGTCGCGGTACTGGTACTGAAGGGCTTTTTCAACCGCATTTTTTGCGATTGTGTATACTTTGCTCCTTGCACCCCAGTAGCCTTTCGCACGGTCCAGGACTCGTTTGCGACGGCGACGGGAAGCCACATTATTGCTAGATCGTGGCATTTTATAAGGATTTAATGGTTATAAAATCAAGCGTATGGCATCAAGCTGCGCATTCTTGGAGCATCGGCTTTGTCAACCAATGTGGATATGCGAAGATTACGCTTTCTTTTTGGTGATTTTTTCGTAAGAATATGGCTCGTAAACGCCTTTTTACGTTTTATTTTCCCTGATTTGGTCAATTTGAAACGTTTTTTGGCGCTACTAACGGTTTTCGTTTTAGGCATGATTAACCTGATAATTGATTAAAAATTTTCAATCCTCAAAAGATACTAAAAAAGAGCTTGTGCAGCAATAGCATGCCGCACTTAATAACATGGCGTTATGAGGGAGATTCAAGAACCTGGTCCTTTAGAGGGTACAATCACCATCGACATCCGTTTTCCCTCAAGTTTTGCGGGAGTTTCAACTTTACCAAGATCCTCGAGATCATTGGCAAGCCGGTCGAGTAATTGTTTTCCCTGGTTACTATAGATTATATCACGGCCTTTGAACTGGACGGTTGCTTTAACTTTGTTTCCATCCTTCAGAAAACTCTCAGCATGGCGTTTTTTAAACTCATAATCATGATCGTCGGTCTGTGGACGAAACCTGAGTTCTTTAAGAACAACTACATGCTGCTTTTTCTTTGCCTCTTTCTCCTTTTTCTTCTTTTCAAAGATATGTTTGCCATGATCCATAATCTTGCACACCGGTGGGTCCGCATTCGGTGCGACTTCCACCAGGTCCTTTTCCTGTTTTGCGGCCATATCAAGTGCCTCATCAATCGGGACAATGAAATGTTCGTTATCAGGGCTAATCACTCTAACCACTTCCGCACGAATATTTTCGTTTACCCGCTCTTTGGGTTCCGTTTTACGGGCAGTGTAGCTTTTGAATCGTTTTCCGATGGTTGTATCTCCTTTTCTTGTTCCTGTTTTGAATTTTGACGTGTAAGGCTTCAATTGCTTGAAGCAAAATCAAAATTCGATTTCGTTACATCCTATTTTTCCGGTAATGCTTTTTCTTCTGCTTCCTTTTTTATAATCGAAAGAAAATCTGAAAAATTAAAGCTTCCAAGGTCACCTTTTTTGTGCTTTCTGACCGAGACGCTTTGATTTTCAGCTTCCTTCTCTCCTACGATTAACATGTATGGAATCTTTTTTGTTTCCGCTGCACGTATTTTTGCACCAATTTGTTCTCCACGAAGGTCAGTTTTCACACGGATACCCATTTTTTCAAGCTCTTCGCGGTATGATTCTGCAAGCTGATTATACTGTTCTGATACCGGTATAATCACGGCCTGTTGCGGACTTAGCCAAAGCGGGAAATAACCTGCAAAATGTTCAATCAGGATACTGGTGAAGCGTTCCATGGATCCGAATGGGGCCCGGTGAATAATGACCGGCCGGTGCTTTTGATTGTCCGCACCCACATAGGTAAGGCCAAATCGCTCCGGCATTACATAATCAACCTGTACCGTGCCCAGTTGCCATTTACGACCCAGGGCGTCGTGGATGATGAAATCGATTTTCGGACCGTAAAAACTGGCTTCTCCCTCGGCAACTTTGTAGTCCAGTTTCATTTCGTCAGCCGCTTCTTGTATCTCACGTTGTGCACGATCCCACAATGCGATGTCACCGCCGTATTTTTCTTCATTCTCATCCCGGAATGAAAGCCGGATATCGACCGGCATGTCAAATGTAGAGAAAACAAACTGGGTGAGTTCGATACAATTCTTGATCTCCTGTTTCAATTGATCGTTGGTACAATAAATATGGGCGTCGTCCTGAGTAAATCCACGCACCCGTGACAAGCCGTTAAGTTCACCGGTCTGTTCGTAGCGATAAACGGTTCCGAATTCAGCCAATCGTACGGGCAGATCTCGGTAGCTATGCATTTCATTGTCGTATATGCGATGGTGATGCGGGCAATTCATGGGTTTGAGCAGATAACCTTCATCATCGATTTCCATCGGGGCAAACTGAGAATCCTGGTAATAGGGGTAGTGCCCGGAAGTCCGGTATAGCTCAAGGTTGCCGATATGAGGGGTAATTACTTCTTCATAACCCCGCCGAAGCTGTTCATCCCTGAGAAATGCCTCCAATGTTCGCCGCATGGTAGTACCTTTGGGGAGCCACATAGGCAGGCCGCTACCCACCATCCGGTCGATCATGTAAATGCCAAGCTGAGGACCCAGCTTTTTGTGATCCCGTTTTTTGGCCTCTTCCAGCTGATTCAAAAAAGCATCGAGCATCGATTTTTTGGGAAAGCTGATCCCATAGATACGTGTCAGCTGTTTGCTCGTGTTGTCTCCGCGCCAGTAAGCACCAGCGGTGCTGAGCAATTTGATGGCTTTGATAGGGCCGGTGTCCGGTACGTGGGGGCCACGACACAGATCCGTAAAATTTCCCTGTTTATAAAAACTGATGGTGCCATCTTCCAACCCCTCCAGAAGATCCAGTTTGTAGGGGTCGTTTTTTTCCCGATAGTAGGATACCGCTTCCTCTTTTGAGATTTCAAAACGTTCAAACTGATTTTTTTGCCGGGCCAGCTCGTACATTTTTTGCTCTATAGCCGGCAGGTCTTCGCTGCTGATGTGTTCGTCCCCAAAATCGATATCATAGTAGAAGCCCTGTTCGATGGGCGGACCGATGCCCAGCTTGACACCGGGGTAGAGTGCTTCAACCGCCTCGGCCAATACGTGAGCTGATGAGTGCCAGAATGCCAGCCTGCCGTCTTCGTCGTCCCAGGTATTGATGGTGATTTTGCCACCACTGTAAAGAGGCCTGTCGAGGTCAAAAACGGTTTTGTCCACGGTAATGCTAAGGGCTTCTCTTGCTAGACGTCCGGATATGGATTGTGCGATTTCCCGTCCGGTAGTACCCGCCGGATAGTTTCTGGTACTGCCATCGGGAAATGAAAAGGTCAGTTCTGTTTGATTATTGATGACGTTTTCAGACATGAAGAGTTACTTGTTTTCTGTTGGTTTCCAATGATAGGCTTGTAAGCCTGTTTACCGGGTGATGTACCGGGCGTTGTTGCATTACTGGCCTTGAAAATTCATAATACGGTAAAAAACACCATAATATAATGTTACAGATAAAGAAAATCCTGTCGGATCACACATTAAACCGGAATAGTATGACATCGCCATCTTTTACGGTGTATCCGCGGCCTTCCGAACGCATCTTTCCGGCATCGCGTGCCGCTGCTTCAGACCCGCACGCTATGTAGTCTTCGTAAGAAATGGTTTCAGCGCGAATAAAACCTCTTTCAAAATCGGTATGAATAACACCAGCCGCTTGCGGGGCTTTGGTACCTTTGGGGATGGTCCATGCCCGAACTTCCTTTGGTCCGGCTGTGAAGTAGGTAATAAGTCCCAACTCCCGGTATGCCGCTGCAATCAGTCGATTCAAACCCGATTGTTCGAGATTCAGAGACGCCAGAAAATCCTGTTTTTCCATTTCATCAAGTTCGGCGATCTCTTCCTCGATTTTCGCACAGACGACCACCGTTTCAGCACCCTCGGCATCAGCATGTTTCCGCACTTTCATGACATGGTCGTTTCCTGCCCCTTCGGGCGCGTCTTCTTCTGCGATATTGCACAGGTATAGTACTTTCTTGGCTGTCAAAAAGAAAAGTTCACTATAGGCCGGGTTGGATGGATCCCAGTCGCTATAAGTTCGGACGGGTTTGCCTTCTTCGATATGCCTGCGGAGTTGCTGGAGGGAGTAGAGTTGGTTCTGAATGGTTTTTTCCCCGGATTTTGCCATTTTACGGACACGTTCCTCACGCCGTTCCAGCGTTTCCAGGTCTTTGAAAAGCAGTTCGGTTTCAATGATACCAATATCACGAACCGGATCAATGCCCCCTTCTACATGGATAACGTCGTCGTTATCAAAACAACGAACCACGTGCACTATTAAATCGACTTCACGGATGTGTGACAAAAAGGCATTGCCTTTACCTTTTCCCTCCGATGCGCCTTTGACGAGACCGGCTATATCCACAAACTCAATAGAGGTAGGAGTGACCTCGGCGGGCTTTACCAGATCTGCTAATCGATCCAGTCGTTTATCCGGCACTGGAACGATGCCCACATTAGGGTCAATTGTACAAAATGGAAAATTGGCAGAATCAGCTCCAGCATTGCTAAGAGCATTAAACAAACTCGACTTTCCCACGTTGGGCAAGCCGACTATTCCGCAAGTAAGACTCATAAGATGATTTTGTGAAAGTAGTAAGGTGTTGCAGTAAAGGTTTTCAGCGTATTTGCTTTTGAAGGGCCTTACAGATACCGGGTTAGATGAAAACGATCAGAATGGACCATTTTGCCATGGTTTGAATCATGATCCGGGTGATTTTCTTGATCGCATTTTCCTTTGTTTTTGAGGGGGTGCAGGTTTTTCCGGAGGGGGGGCGGAATCATAAGATATGGAAACCGTCCTTGGTTTTTTTGCAGGTGGCTCCAATAATCCGCGGCCCCGCTTTTCCAGTTTTCCCTCTGATCGTAGCGCCTCAACAACCGCATCCAATATACCGTTTACGAATTTGCCGGATTTGCCCGTAGAGTACTCTTTCGCAATTTCGATCGCTTCGTTAATGGTAACTTTGGTAGGGATGTCATCAAAGGTAAGCAATTCTGTTATGGCCATTTGAAGAATGATCCGGTCAACCATGGCCAGACGGTCAATTTCCCAGTTGGCTATGTGATTGCTGATAATGGCTTCATTTTGTTCCCGATTATCCAATGATCTGAGAAACAAGCGTTCCGCAAACTCAAGGCCTGAAGTATCGTCCTTAAGTTCGGGTTTGACAATGGTATTTAAAACGTGCTCCGGAGAATGATCACCGATTAGTGCCGAATAAATCGCTTGTAATACCGTTTCCCGAATTTTTCGCCTGTTGGACATACCTGGAATGAATGATTGTACCCTATAATTGAAAATCCCGTAAATATACTGAATTTGTTATAAAAAAGCGGGCAAAAAATACAATCATCGCCTTTTTTATTCGTATTTATTGCGATTATTCATCAGAGAATAATTGAGAGCTAAGGTAACGGTCGCCGATATCGCAGGTGATGCATACGATTACGCCTTTATCCAGTTCTTTGGCCAGTTCTATGGCGGCAGCCAGGCTTCCTCCGCTGCTCATTCCGGCAAAAATGGCTTCATCACGGGCCATACGCCGAGTCATAGCTACAGAAACCTGCTGGCTGACATCGATGGTCCGGTCTACACGCTCGGGTTCAAATATCTCAGGCAGAAACTCGGGTGTCCAACGTCGAATGCCGGGAATTTGTGAGCCTTCAGTAGGTTGGACCCCCACGATCTGTACATCAGGATTTTGTTCTTTCAAATAACGAGAGACCCCCATGATTGTTCCTGTTGTACCCATAGAGGAGACAAAGTGGGTTATCTGGCCATTTGTGTCTTTCCATATTTCAGGACCGGTTGTACGGTAATGCATCAGGTAATTGTCCGGGTTGGCAAACTGGTTAAGAAGATAGTACTCTCCGGTTTCCGCCATCTCTTCGGCAACAGTACGGGAGTACTCAATGGTTTTCTCGCCGGGTGTCAGTATCAGCTCCGCTCCATAAGCACGCATGGTATCGATTCGTTCCTTTGTGGAGTTATCCGGCATGACAAGAGTCATTTGCAGGTTCTTCAGGCGGGCGATCATCGCCAGAGCGATGCCGGTGTTGCCACTGGTGGCCTCAACCAGTTTGTCACCAGCCTGGATATCACCTCGTTCAAGGGCGGCGGAGATCATACCATAAGCGGCCCTGTCCTTAACACTTCCACCGGGATTCTGACCTTCAAGCTTGCAGTATATGGTCACATTTGGGGAAGGTGACAGGTGTTGTACTTGAACAAGGGGGGTGTTTCCAATCAGATCTTCGAGAGTCATGGGTGTTGTGTATCCTAACGATTTTTATGATTTTATTCGCGGTCGATATCTTCTGACAGGGAAATGTGCCATATTCCCGGTTTCGTGGTAACGGATACTTTTGATTAGGTGTTGCCGTGAGCAATTTCTGCTGCACTGCGATTTTCCTGCCTCGCTACATAAGTAACCCGGGACCATTCTGGTACGCTTTCGGTGAGCCATACATTGCCACCGATAATACTGTGGTGCCCCACTTTCGTTTCACCGCCCAAAATGGTCGCTCCGGCATAAATGACGGCATAATCTTCGATCGTCGGGTGACGTTTGACCGCCGCGTCTTCTTTGCGCACACTAAGGGCGCCGAGCGTAACTCCTTGGTAAATCTTGACATGATCGCCAATCTCGGTGGTTTCACCAATTACGATTCCTGTTCCGTGGTCGATGCAAAAGTGCTGTCCGATTTCGGCACCGGGATGAATATCGATACCGGTATGGCTGTGAGCGTTTTCGGTAATCATACGGGCAAGAAGCAGATAGCCTCTGTCGTGTAAAAAATGGGC
>CAYMBG010000042.1:8189-21632 GCA_964388615.1 uncultured Chitinophagales bacterium
TTTCGGTAATCATACGGGCAAGAAGCAGATAGCCTCTGTCGTGTAAAAAATGGGCTACGCGATAAGAGGTGATGGCATAAAAACCCGGATATGTGCGAATGACCTCGGTCCGGGTTTTTGCCGCTGGATCACCGTCATACATAGCAATGATATCAAGTTCCAGCATGGATTTGATATCCGGTAACTCCGACCAGAAGGTATCACTGAGCTCCTGGATATTCGTACTGCGACAATCCGAACATTTGTGGATAATTTCACAAAACTCTTTTTTCAGGTCAGAACTCAACTGCTCCAACTCTTTTACAGAGTCGCACCGCGAGTTGCTGAATTCGGGAAACAGGAAACCTAACAGACGATTAAAAAATGCAACAACAAGAACAGGGGAAGGACATTCCGGTGCCTGGCGATGTTCGTCAAAAAGTTTTTCCAAGAATGATTTATCCATGATATTCGAATATATTCATATTTCCGGAGAGATGTGACCCGCTCGAACAGTAGATTTCTTTTCGCTTTCTCTTTTTACCGGTTATCGCAAATTCAACACTTACATCTTCCTGTTTGTTACTTATACTGCAAACAAGGTTTGACGTTAAAACGTTTTTTAAAGACCCATAACATAGCACCCCATTATTAATAGATGTTTCGTCAATACATAAATATACTTATTACGAGATTTAACGCTCATCAGAGGTGGAGGTTTTGGCATCAATACCTGTCCGTGGTGCTGGCTTCGGCTGTTATGCTATTTTTGATCTCATGCGGAGGAAGCTACGAGCGCCCTGACTATCAATCTGTAAGCACAGATACGATTCCGGTTTCGGAGGGTGGTGTGGTGTCGGCGGCTCATCCGAAGGCCGTTGAGGCCGGATTGGAGGTTCTTCGCAGAGGAGGCCATGCTGCAGATGCCGCTGTTGCGGTTCAGATGGTCCTTAATGTTGTGGAACCTCCGGAGAGCGGAATTGGTGGTGGCGCGTTTATGCTGTATCATGATGGAAGCACCGGAGAGTTGGGCGTATATGACGGGAGAGAAGTGGCTCCATCCGAGGCAAGCAAGGACCGTTTTATGATGTTTGACCGGTCGATGCCGCTCTGGATGGCGGTTCCATCGGGATTGTCGGTTGGTGTGCCCGGCACGGTGGCCATGCTCTATAAAGCTCATTCGGAACAGGGCATGCTTCCATGGGAGTCTCTTTTTTCAATGGCCATCGAGCTTGCCGAGCAGGGGGTACCGGTATCAGACAGGCTGGAACGACAACTTGGTAACGATCCGTCGATCCTCCTGTTTCGTGATACCCGGCGCCATTTTTTTCATCAGGTGAGCGGCGAGGAGCCTGAAATCCGTAATCAAAAGTTGGCACAAACATTTCGGCGTATTGCCTCAGAGGGTCCTGAAGCTTTCTATACGGGGGATATTGCCGCCGGCATGGTTGAGGCCGTATCCGCCCGCTGGCCCGGTCCCGGCGATTTGCAACTGGAGGATCTGAAAAATTATAAACCGGTTAGCAGACAGGCGGTTTGTATGGATTATCGCATCTGGAGGGTTTGTGGAATGCCCCCTCCCTCTTCGGGAGGGGTGACTTTACTTCAAATACTTGGCAAACTCGAACAGTTTCCCCTGGGGGAAATGACTCCCGGCGAACCTGCGGCTCTTCATCTCATAGCTGAGGCCAGCCGCCTCGGCTTTGCTGACCGGGCACAGTATATCGGGGACCCTGCTTTTGTAGACGTGCCGACAACAGCATTGCTGGATTCCACATACCTCAAAGATCGTGCATCCTTGATTGACCGGCAACGCGCTGCCGAAAACGTTCTTCCCGGAAGTCCGGGTCCGGACCGAACAGCTCTGTCTGGATCAAAGGTCATCCGCGCGCAACAAGGAACATCGGGTACTTCCCATTTTTCCATTGTTGATCGCCATGGTAATGCCGTTGCAATGACCACCTCCATCGAATCACCTTTCGGAAGCCGAATCATGGCAAATGGGTTTCTGCTGAACAATCAGCTTACCGATTTTGATTTTAATCCAGGCGCTCCCAAAAACCCGGCGCCCAATGCCGTAGCCCCCGGAAAACGACCGCGAAGTTCCATGGCTCCGGTCATGGTGTTTAACCGTAATGATGAGCTTGTGCTGATTGCGGGATCGAGAGGGGGCAGCAGAATCATCGGTTACGTTCTTAAAACGCTTGTCGGGGTCCTGGATTGGGAGATGCCGTTACAAAAGGCGATCAGCCTGCCTAATGTGCTGCATCAGGGGGAGTCTTTGGAGCTTGAGTCCCTGACTCCCTGGTCGGATTATGCCGGCGATCTGGAGGCTTTGGGACATCGTGTGGAGATTCGCGCTATGGAAAGCGGAGTCCATGGTATTGAGCGGGTTGACTCGGAGGGCCGGCTTGTCCGTGAAAACAAAGACAGCGGACAGCCCCCCTATATGAATGGGGTTTTCTGGCGTGGAGGAGCTGACCCAAGAATGGGTGGTGCCGCTTTTGGGGAGGATAGGTAAACCATACCCTGTTTTTTTTCTTGCAACCTTTCACAGGGCTACCCGTAGTATTAAAATTAGTCTTCTTATGATACCGTAAACGATGTGCTTTCACTCCACGAGCCAAAAGACCTATGAAAACTCTGAAAAATCATACTCCCTTAACCGTTTTTTGGGGTGTATTCACAATTTCTTTAATGATGCTGCTATCCAGTTGTACAACCGACCGACCTCTTGCCTCCAACGATTCCGGCTCCTCTGAGGGTCCACACGCTGCTCCATTGCTGGATCGCAATCTTTTTTTTGGTGATCCGCAATATGCCGGTGCGCAGCTCTCTCCGGATGGCGAATATATCACTTTCCGGCAGCATCACCAGGAGGTAATGAATATCTGGATAAAAGGTGTCAATGAGGAGTTTGATCAGGCGCGTCCGCTTACAGCCGACACCGAGCGACCGGTTACCAGCTATTTCTGGAGTCATGACAGCCGGTATGTTCTCTATGTTCAGGACAAGGGTGGTGACGAAAACTATCACATTTACAGGGTTGATATACATGAGGAGCCAGCTGAAGATTCCGAAGTGCCCGAGGCGGTCAACTTGACACCAATGGAGGGGATTCGCGCCCAGATTTATTCTGTGCCGCGGGCTTACCCCGATCGTATAATTGTGGGTATCAATGACAGGGACGCCTCTTTGCACGATGCTTATCAACTGGATATCGAGTCCGGCGAGATGACCTTGCTTATCGAGAATACCGATAATATCGCGGGGTGGCTGACAGACCGGCAATCAAATATCCGTGGCGGAATTCGTCAGACCGCAGAAGGTGGCTCGGAACTGCTGATGATTCGTGATGAGGGTTTCGAGCAGGTTTATGTTGCAGGTCCGGAAGAGTCCTTCTCACCGCTTCGCTTTCATGAGGACGGAAAACGGATATACATGAGCACGGATACCGGTGACCGTGACCTTGCTGAGTTTATTCTTTTCAATCCGGAAACCGGTGAGTCCGAGATCGTTGAACGTGATCCCGAAGGGGAAGTGGATTTCGGGGGCGCGACTTTTTCGGAAATTACCCACCAAATACTGGCCACACATTACGTTGGAGATAAAAGACGTACCTATTTCAGGGATGAGGAATTTGAGCAGATATTTGAAAATGTCCGTGATCAAGTGGGTGCCGGTGAGATAAGGCCGACATCACGAACCCATGATGAGTACGGATGGCTTTTCTATGTTGGAAGTGATCTGGATCCGGGCTCGGTGTACCACTACGATCACCGAAGCACAGACGTTTCGCTGCTTTATCAAAGCCGGCCCGACCTGCCATCGGAGTACTTGTCGGAAATGATACCGATACGCTACACCGCTCGTGACGGACTGGAGATACCGGCTTATTTGACGATACCATATGGCATGGAAGCCCGGGATTTACCGGTCGTGGTAGTTCCCCACGGCGGACCCTGGGCACGTGATTATTGGGGATACGATTCCCATGCACAGTTTCTGGCTAACCGTGGGTATGCGGTCCTTCAGATCAATTTCAGAGGGTCAACCGGCTTCGGCAAAGCATTCCTGAATGCCGGTAACCACGAGTGGGGGACCGGTGCCATGCAGCATGATATTACCGACGGAGTTCAGTATCTGATTGATGAAGGCATTGCCGATCCCGATCGTATCGGGATTTTTGGAGGTTCATACGGGGGGTATGCAACCCTGGCAGGTTTGGCCTTTACCCCTGACCTGTATGCCGCCGGTATCTCTTTTGTCGGACCGTCCAATATCATAACACTTTTGAACTCTATTCCGCCTTATTGGGGCCCGATTCGCAAAATATTTCATACCCGTGTCGGTGATCCTGAGAATCCGGAAGATTATGCAAGAATGATTGAGCAATCACCGCTTTTTTCCGCCGAGAATATAACAGCACCATTGATGGTCGTGCAGGGTGCCAACGATCCTCGAGTGGTTCAGGCAGAGTCGGATCAAATTGTAGTCGCTATGCGAGATTTGGGACGGGAGGTTACTTATCTGGTGGCAGAGGATGAAGGCCACGGATTTGCCCGGCGTGTAAACAGGCTTGCATATATCCATGCTATGGAGCAGTTCTTCGCGGATCATCTTGACGGTCGTTATCAGCCGGAAATCGAAGCCGAATACCGTGAACGTCTGGAAGACATAACGCTGGATGTGGATTCTGTAGAGCTTGCTGAAGAGTCGCCGGAGCTGGAAGCCGCCAAAACCGTGGTTCTTCCACGCTTTAATGCAAGTAAATTTGACGGAACTTCACTTGAATATCAACTCTCGATGAATGTCCAGGGTAATGATATCCAAATGCAGGTAAAGCGCTCAGCGAATCTGGTAGAGGAAACCGATGGTGTTCATCTGGAGTTAAGAGATGAGATCACATCGCCCATGGGTAATATGACCGATGTGGTACGTGCGAATTACGAGACATTTGCGCCTCTGCAAAGGGTGATGGAACAACCAATGAGCAATATCTCTGTTTCCTACGAACCGGAGAAGGTCACAGGTAAAATGTCGGCCGGTCCGCAGGAGCAGGAGTTTGAGGTGGATCTTGAAGCTCCGGTATTTGCCGAAGGTATCCATGTCGACTTCTTTGTATCCCATATGGTTCAATCCGGGATGGATGCCGCCCTTATTCGATATTTTGATATTAACACCCAATCTGTTCGGCATGTTCGTGCTGTGGCCGAAAGCGGGGCTGAATATGTTACAGTATCCTTTGAAACTCTGGACAACCGGGATAGCGCTCGGGTTTATGAAGTTTCCGGTGATGGGATCATACACACTGTTCAGGATGTCCTGCCACCACAGATGGGTGGAGGGACCATGAACATGAAATTACTACCATAAAAACCCGGACTCCAATCCCCGAACGCGTTAGCCGGCGGGTGACTTTTCTGAGGCCAGCGGGTGTTTTTCAATGATCAACCGGCTCCAATGGGCAGTGGAAGAACAGTAAGCGACCACATCGCGAATATGGTGAGTAGCATGGTGGTTGCAAATACCGTTGGCCAAACTTTTGTAGCCGATATTGATGGCATCGATGCAGCTCCGCCACGGAATTTAACTACCAATTCAATACCCAGGAGAATGGTTGTAGCAGCTGCTGAGGCCATGCAAAACGGACAAACGGCCCCAATCACACCTAATTGCAGATAAACAAAGCCTACTGAGGCGAGAAATCCAAGTGCGGTAACCGGTAAAAGCAGTTTTTCAACCTGTTCGCTCTTGGTTGAAAGCCAGAAAGCTCCCAATGCAATCATGGCAATGTAATATACAGCTCCAACGGTAGCCAGCGGGATAGGTCCGACATAAGCCCACTGACTGGTTATAACCTGCCAGCCACCCGGAAGGTTAGCATCGGCAGGGATAAGAGGGATAGCCCAGAAGTGAATGGCGGTGAGCATGGCACTTACGGTCCATCCAATCATGGCAACGGCGATAAATCCGATAATGAGTCTGTTCATAATTGATCCTCTGTTATTTCGAATTACAGAAATATATTCTGTGATTACATGGTTGATAATATATTTATATAAGTATCTATATACAATAATAAGATATTTTTTTTTGTTTGTCAAGTTCTCGCTTATTTTATCAGTTCCACACCGGCGGTGTCACTGGCCCGGATGGATTTTCAGGAATGCAGATATCTGCCTGTCAGCAGTCTATGATCAAGATTCTTTCGTCGTATGTGAAGAAAGGCCATGTCCTTGATTAAATAATAATTATTCACATAATTGATATTTTTCATGAGTTTAGAGAACGGTTCCAGAGATGGAGACAAAAAAACAGAATCTTTTTTTCCTTCGGTACATCGCCTGGAACTGAAAGTCCCACCCGTAGTAGTGTTTGGTATTTTTGCTTTGGTGATGTGGGCTATTTCGCAATACTTTCCGGTGTTTGATGTGGACATTCCATTTCAATATTATCTTACTGCATTCCTGATGATCACGGCTTTGTCTACTGGTTTGTACAGTATATACTTATTAGTGAAAAACGCTACTACCGTGCATGCTCACAAACCAGATCAAATGAAAGTTTTAATAACGACAGGTCCATACAAGCATACGCGAAATCCGATGTACCTGTCCCTGTCCCTGATTTTGATTGGATGGGCAATATTTTTGTCGGATCTGCTGGCGCTTATGCTGATGCCTTTCTTTTACATGTACATGAGCCGTTTTCAGATTGTTCCTGAGGAGCGCCAATTATTGGAAAAATTCGGAGAGGATTTTGAATCCTATATGGAACATACACCGCGCTGGTTATAAATTGTTATGCGCTATCTCTTCACAGTAACCCTGTTGTGGGCTTTTTCCTTCAGTCTTATTGATGAATACTTGTCCGGGCAAGTCGACAGTGACTTTGCCGTACTGTCCAGAGTGTTGCTTGCCGGAATGGTTTTATTGCCTTTTACCCGATGGACCGGAGTGAAACGGGAACTGATAACAGGGATGATTATAGTGGGCGCTTTGCAGTTTGGCATCACCTATCTCTGCTTGTACCGCTCCTTTCAGTTCCTTACAGCCCCTGAAGTGCTTTTGTTTACGGTGATGACGCCTATCTTTGTCACGATCTTCGATGATTTGCTTAACCTGCGCTTTTCACTTTCGGCACTTCTGGCTGCTATGCTGGCTGTGATTGGTGCCGGGATTATAAGATATGACGGTATAACGGAGTCCTACCTACTGGGTTTCCTGCTTATGCAGATCGCCAACGCATCCTTTGCCGCTGGACAGGTCGGCTATAAAAATCTTATGAAATGGTACCCTGTGGTTATTCCACCCTATCGTTTTTTCGGGTATTTTTACATCGGAGCCCTTGCCATTACACTTCCGGCCTTTATGGTTTTTGGAGACAGTTCCCTGATGCCCCAGACCCCAGTTCACTGGATAGTACTGGTATGGCTTGGGTTCGGGGCCTCAGCCATCGGGCTTTTGCTTTGGAATCATGGTGCTACAAAGGTGGATGCCGGCACCCTTGCGGTCATGAACAACGCCGTGATACCGGTTGGACTGGTGGTCAACCTGGTGATCTGGAATCGGGATGCTGACCTGCTCCGTTTGACAATGGGTGCCGGAATTTTGGTTTTGGCTTATTGGGTTAATCGTCAGTTTCCCGGCTCCACCCGCCAGAGGGCGCCATCCGGGTGATCATTCAGGATATAGAGGTTTTGATCGGGCCCTACCCGTACATCCCGTATACGTCCGACTTCGTGGAGCAGAAGCTCTTCATCATGCAGAACTTCGTAGTCGTGAACTACGAGTCTGCGGATGCGTTGTGATCGTAAGCCGCCGGCGAGCAGGTTATCGTGCCATCTGCTGGTGAAGTGTTCCCCCGAAATGTGTGCCAGGCCGGATGGGGCATGGGTAGGCAGAAATTCGTAGACCGGATCCACCATTCCTTCCATACCGCTGCGGGCCTCGGCATGTGGCCACTCCTCTTGTGTGCGATAATCAAGTCCCAACGTAACAATGGGCCAACCATAGTTATTTCCTGCTTCCATGAGGTTCAGCTCGTCCCCGCCACGTGGGCCATGTTCGGTTGCCCATATTTCACCTGTTTCAGGATGTACGATAAGGCCCTGGATATTTCGATTTCCATATGTAAAAATCTCATCGAGCGCATCGTCATCATCCACAAACGGATTGTCATCAGGGACAGATCCATCATCATTGAGTCTGAGGAGTGAGCCGGCATGATCTCCCAGGTCTTGTGCCCGAGGGGGATCACTACCCCGGTCACCGATGCTCATGAGTAACTTCCCGTCATGTGTCCATGCGAGTTTTGAACCATAGTGCCGGCCGGGTCCCGAAAAAATATTTTGCACGAAGATATCCTCCAGTTCGACGAGGTTATTTCCGTCAAGTTTGGCTCGGGCAAGTGCCGTGGCGGTCTGGCCCTGACCATCGGGTTTGGAGTATGTCAGATAGATCCATCCGTTGGATTCATAATCCGGATGGATGGCTACTTCCAACAGGCCACCCTGACCATCAGCGTGAATCTCGGGTAATCCACTCACTTCACTTATGTCACCATCGTCCAAAATGTTAAGTTTTCCGGGTCGTTCGGTTATTAGTTTGCGGCCATCTGGCAAAAATGCCAGTGACCAGGGGTTTCGAAAACCACCTGCCATTTTTGTGACTCTCAAGTCGGTGTATTCAGATGAGGATGCCCAGCTTTCATTTACTTCTGTTTCGGAGTTATTCGGTTCCGGTTCGTTTATATCTTCGGTATTGCATGATGCAAGTACGAAAATTCCGGGTACTATCAAGAGGTAGATAGTGAGTTGTTTTAGCATGACTGTTAGTAAGTTTGTTGTTAACTGACGCAACCGGGGTTGATCCGTTCCGGTATGGGAATTGGTTGCAATTGGATTGAATTTGGATCTAACATTCGGTATAACAATAACTTTCTGGAAGATGTTCCCGTGTGGTTAGTCCAGACACTGTTTATAGATGACACATGCAATGTGACACAGGTTGTAATCAGAGAGATGGATGGGAGCCCCAAAAAACGAATCCCCAAACTCATTGGGCAAAAGCAGTACGAATAGCCTATATTACAGGCTGTAAGTGATATCTGTTCTCAGGCTTTTTTATCATAATTAGCCATGAATAGTTCGCCGTTTTCACCGTTCGCTTCGATATTTACTTATTAATCAAATCCAAAGTCAATCCATGAGATTCTTCCATATTTTGATCACAAGTTTATTGTTTTTATTTGGTATATCGTTATCGGCATGTGCTTCGTCAGGTAATAACCTTAATGACGGATCGCAAACTTCAGCCGAATGGAATAACGCATCGACGCAAGCACCTCGCTCGGCCGACGAAGATACCATGTCGCTGTTAAGCGTTGAACAGCTTTGGAAGATGAAGCGGTTAGGTTCGCCGGTAGTTTCACCGAACGGCAAATGGATAGTCGCCCCGGTGACGAGTTATGATATGGATGATGATGAAAGCCATACGGATCTTTGGTTATTTTCCGGCGACGGGTCTGTGGAACGTCCGTTAACACGCCATGGCTCGGCAGAAGGCACTCCGGTTTTCAGTCCGGATGGCTCCAAACTGGTTTTTGTGACACGTCGGGAAAACGATACGGCATCTCAACTCTATATGTTACCGGTTAGTGAGCCAGGCGAAGCGAGACGGGTTGTTAATGTACCGACCGGTGTAAGTGCTGTAAAGTGGGTGGGAGATCATATCTACTTCATATCCAGGGTTTGGCCGGAAAAATCATGGCAGCAGATGCAGGAAGAGATCGAAGCGCAGCAGGATTCCCATGTTTCG
The DNA here is from genome assembly GCA_964388615.1 of uncultured Chitinophagales bacterium. Lineage (GTDB taxonomy): Bacteria > Bacteroidota > Rhodothermia > Balneolales > Natronogracilivirgulaceae > SLLW01. Next base: position 17,990 of record CAYMBG010000042.1, read on the forward strand.
GCGCATATCTGGAGTGAACTGCCCTTCAGTCATTGGGATCATTGGTTGGAGGAGGATCTGCAGGCTCATGTCTACCGGATTCCCGCGGAAACCATTGATGGTCGATCTACTGATACAGGCGGCGAGCAGGTTATAGTTGACCGGGATCGTATCGAACCGGTGACTTTACCGGCCGGACAGGAACTACCCCGTTCATCCCAGGGACTTTCCAGTTATGATGTTGCCCCGGATGAGTCATTGGTTGTGTTCAGTAGCGATACTCGTCACGATGACGCCAACCCTAAAATGGATCTGTATCTGGTTGTTCCCGGTAGTGAGCGGGCGAGCAATATCACAGCTGATAACGAGGCCCCTGATACCAATCCGATGTTCAGTCCGGAGGGGTCGTATATCGCTTATAATCGTCAACAAATCCCCGGGTTTTATGCGGACACCCGGCGTCTTGTGCTCTATGATGTGGCGAATGAGCAACATCGTGAGTTAACTGCCGATTGGGATCGCTCTGCGGATGGCCTGGTCTGGGCACCGGATGGTGCGTCATTGTTTGGCTCAATCGACGATGCCGGCACTCGCCGCATTTATCAAATCGACATGGAAACCGGTGATCCTTCACGAATTACCGAAGAAACCAGCTACAGCTCATTAGCCATCTCGGACAGCGGGGATCTTGTCGCTTTGAACCAGAGCTTTTTATATCCGAACAGGCTTGTGAAAATTGATCCTGCGCAGGGTCGTATCACCCGGCTCGATACGCTTAATGATGATATTCTTGACGGTACAGAGCTTGGAACCTATGAATCAGTGACCTATGAGGGCTATGACGGACAGGAGATTCAGATGTGGGTTCATTATCCACCCGGCTTTGACGAAAACGAAGAATATCCGCTCTTTTTATTAATTCATGGTGGGCCTCACAGCGCCATCACTGATGGATTTCATTTCCGGTGGAATGCACAGACATTTGCTTCCTGGGGATATGTGACCGCATGGCATAATTTCCATGGGTCTTCCGGATTTGGACAGGATTTTACGGATGCCATCAACCCGGACTGGATTACCAGGCCCTACGCGGATACCCGCAAGGCGGCGGATTGGTTTGCCGACCGCCCGTGGATCGACGCTGATCGTATGGTGGCTGGTGGGGGAAGCTATGGCGGCTACCTTTCCAGTATACTCCTGGGCAAAGAGCATCCCTTTAATGCACTTCTCATTCATGCACCGGTATACAACATGTATTCTCAGCTGGCCGCCGACTTTGCGGTTCACACCACACGGTTTGGTGATTACTGGGAACATGATATCTATGAGCAAATCTCACCTCATTACTATGCCGAGAACTTTGAAACACCGGCTTTGATTGTTCACGGGCAACAGGATTTAAGGGTGCCGGTCGGACAGGCTTTCGAGCTTTTCCGAACATTGCAACACCGTGATATCGAGTCCAAACTGATCTATTATCCCGATGAAAATCACTGGATACTTAAGCCGAACAATTCCGTGAAGTGGTATCATGAGGTTCGGGACTGGATGACACGTTTTGCTGAACCGGGACCAAGATAATTTTTGTAAATATCTGAAAATTCTTTTACTTAGTGAGTCAAGGCAAGTTTGTTTACTACACAGCGATAAAAACGGGAGTATGTGTATGAAGGTTCATGATATTTTACAGAAAAAGGGAAGGGAAGTATTCAGTGTCGATGAAAATACCACGGTATTTGATGGTATCGCATTGATGGCGGATAAAAACATCGGTGCTTTGATCGTCATGAGGAGCGGCAGGATGAGTGGAATTATCTCCGAGCGGGATTATAGAAACAAAGTGATCCTTCAAGGACGCAGATCCAAAGATACGATGGTCAAAGAGATCATGACGGAAAACGTATTGTGTGTCACTCCAGATTATGAACTCCATGAGTGCATGGCTATCATGTCAGGAAAGAAGATCCGGCATCTTCCGGTACTCAATGATAAAGAACAGGTTGCCGGAATTGTTTCCATCGGGGATATTGTGCAAGCAATAATTGACGATCAAAAGACTGAAATCCGGGACTTGCGAAAATATATTACGTCCAGCTATCCGGGATGATCGTAAGTCAACGTAACGGATTTTGAGCGGGAACAACCGCATCTGTTTCGGCTATTGGCACATGCGGATGGATCTCTGCGATTTTGATTGTGATAACTGTAACAAGTTATTTCAAAACAGAACCGAAAGATTTGGCAATTGTTTTAAACAGTTATCTGCAATAACTTCTATGAATTTTATCAAAATATAATATGAAGATCATAGATATCGCAGAGTTCTACAGTGACCAGGGTGGAGGGGTTAAAACCTACATCAACCAGAAGCTGATTGCCGGATCCGCCATGGGTCATGAAATAGTGGTATTGGCGCCGGGTAAAAAGGCAGGAGAGGAGGAACGCCATGGTGGACGTGTTATCTGGGTGCCCGGTCCCAAGCTCCCCGTCGATCCACGCTACTATATTCTGTGGCGTGAGAAAATGGTTCACGAGATACTTGACAGGGAAAAACCGGATGTTGTGGAGGGGTCGTCTCCATGGACCGGTGGATGGTTTGCAGCTCGATGGAAAGGGGATGCGGTCAAAACATTTATTTTTCATCAGGATCCCGTGGCGGTCTACCCCCACACTTTTCTTGGGCGATTGATGAGTTACACTCGTGTTGACAAGCTTTTTAAATTTTATTGGAGCTACCTGGAAAACCTTAGCAAACGGTTTGATGCGACCATTGTGAGTGGTAAGTGGTTGGCTGATCGACTGAGTAAATTTCATATAAAAAATCCGGTAGCCGTGCCCTTTGGCATTGACAAAAGTTTGTCCAGGCCGGATCGTCGTAAATCGGAGATTCGAAAAAATCTTTTGGAGCAGTTGGGATTGCCTGAAGATGCCACGTTGCTGATGGGTATTAGCCGTCATCACCCGGAAAAGAGACTTGGCACGATTTTCGAAGGATTCCGCCTGGCTTCACAAGAAAAAAAAATGGGGTTGGTGATATTCGGTGACGGTCCTTTCAGATGGGTGATCAAACGCCAGGCTCGCGGTATCAAACATCTCAAACTTATGGGTTTTACATCGGATCGCGAACAGCTGGCCGATACGTTGTCAAGTGCTGATTATTTTGTTCATGGATCGGCAGCGGAAACGTATGGGCTTGTAGTTGCCGAAGCTATTTGCAGTGGATTACCCGTGATTGTGCCGGCCTATGGTGGAGCGGGTGACCTGGCCGATAGTGAGTATTCCGAGGTTTACGAGCCGGGTGATGCCAGTGATCTTTCCAAGGCGATCCTACGAATGTTGCAAAGAGACAGAGAAAAAATGGTTGCGGCATGCGCAGAAGCCTCCAAAAGTACGATCGGTACGATGGACGATCATTTTCGGATGCTATTTAAGGCGTATCAGGACATGCTGGATTCCAAATAACAGGGTCTGGAGGAATTGATTTCACCCCTTCTTTTTTTTACATCATGAAATGATGCTAAGGGCGCCCTGCATCGTACAGGTTTTAATCTCAGACGGATGAACCCGCCATTAACCCGGTTTTGATACCGCTTACATTCCGAAGCCTTTAAAACCTCTGCTTTTTTTCTGGAAAACTGTTAGCGCTTTTTTGGGTAGTATGTTG
>CAYMBG010000043.1:0-21549 GCA_964388615.1 uncultured Chitinophagales bacterium
ACCCTCGACCCACGGCTTAAAAGGCCGTTGCTCTACCAACTGAGCTACCGATTCATCCTTTTTTGCAAAGATTCTAAATATAAAAAATCACATGAACGTTTTCAAGAAAAAATCTTCCTCTCTAAACTCTACTGCATTTATAATAGTTTGTGATTACATTTCATACAAGAGTTTGCATATTGCATAACACTCCTGTGAGGGAGTGTGTTTCACAAATGCACCATCAGTTAAAAAAAAACAAAAGACGAAACTTATGGCCACAATTTTTACCAAAATCATCAATGGTGAAATACCCAGCTATAAAATTGCTGAAAATGAGCGATTTTATTCATTCCTGGATATACGGCCCATTAGCAAAGGCCACACGTTGGTTGTCCCCAAACAGGAAACGGATTATCTGTTTGATCTGCCTGATCAAGAGCTTGCTGACCTGGTGGTTTTTGCCAAGTCGGTGGTAAAGTCGATGGATCGGGCATTGAAGCCAATTCGTACGGGTATTATTGTTGAAGGGTTGGAAGTGCCGCATGCACATGTTCATTTGGTACCGATGTATGACGAAAAACAAAAAGTGGCACTGGGCGAAAATATTGAAGTGTCTGAGGAGGAGATGAAGCGAATTGCTGAAAAAATCAGCCAGGAGTGGGAGGCCAGTGCATGAAGATATTGATTCTGCACGGACCAAACCTCAATATGCTGGGGCTTCGGGAAAAACAACACTACGGTTCGGGTACTCAGGATGAGCTGATTACCTTGTTGAAAGAGCGGTTTCCTGATGATGGCTTTGAGCTGTTTCAAAGCAATCATGAGGGTGAATTGGTGGACCGGGTCCACAAAGCTGTTGAAGAAACCTATGATGGAGTGATCGTCAATTTTGGCGGACTAACGCACTCATCGGTTGCATTACGGGATGCGTTGACCTTATTGAAGAGGCCCCCGGTAGAAGTGCATCTCTCCAATATTCACGCCAGGGAGTCTTTCCGGCACACCTCGCTTACCGGGGGTGTATGCCGTGGATTAATAAGCGGTTTTGGGTTTTTTGGTTATATGATGGCGGTAGAAGCACTTCACGAGGAATATGATGCGTAGATCTGATAAGAGATCAGAAGTGCTTGGCCTCTGAGTGGCGGACAGACTTTTGTATATTGTAATATGAAATTAGACGACCAGTGAGTAAATTACGCGAGCTTTTTTCTGACACCCTTGTTTATGGCATCAGTAGTGTCGCTGCTCGTTTTATTAACTATCTTCTTGTCCCTTTCTATACCAAGTTCTTTGACCCGGCCGCTTACGGGATTATTGGTTTGATTTACGGTGCCATCGTCTTTTTGAATGTGTTGTTCACATTCGGTATGGAGTCTTCGTATTTGCGCTATGGGTCTGATCGCGACAAAGCAAGAGATGTGTTCAAAACGATCCAGACAAGCCTTCTTATTGGGGCGTCCCTCCTTGTTTTTCTTTCCTGGCTGTTTATGCCGCTCCTTGCCCCGCTGGTTGGCTTGGATGCCACCGGTGGAGATACCACCCAGGTTGCTGCCCAAGGCATTTATCATTTGTCAGGAGAGCATCTGTTTTATTTGATGTTGTCCATCCTGTGGCTGGATGCTCTTTGTATGGTCCCTTTTGCCGAATTACGTCTGGTTCGCAAGTCGTTCACCTACGCTTTCACAAGGCTGATAAATGTAATCATCAATGTTTCTCTGAATCTCTATCTGGTAATTGTTGCAGGTTGGGGAATAGAGGCTGTTTTAATAAGTAATGTGATAGCCTCTTTCTGTACACTTTTGATTCTGGCCTGGTTTACCCGGCATCTGTATAAAGGAAGATGGGATCAGGTCATCATCCGCCGGGCGTTATGGTTTGGACTCCCCTACATTCCTGCGGGCATAAGTCATGCTGTTAATGAGGTGGTAGGACGATTCGCTGTTAACAATATGCCGCAGGAAACGGTAAATCGGCTGTATGGAAGCGAATATACCGCCGATGATATCACCGGAATTTTCAATGCCTGTATCAAGCTTTCTGTATTCATGCTTTTGGCGGTACAGATGTTCCGCATGGCATGGCTGCCATTTTTTATGCGTCAAGCAGGTAGTGATGATGCCAGACAAACATTTGCCGAAGTTTTTACCTGGTTTAATATTGCTGCAGCGTTCGTGTTTTTGGGAGTTGGCCTTTTTGTGGAGCAAATTGTTCAAATTCGTATCCCACTGCTTGACGGCACGCTGATTGATCCACGCTACTGGATGGGTTTATACATAGTCCCCTGGTTATTGATGGCTTATTGGTTTCAGGGTTGGTTTCTCAATTTTATGGCTGGTGTCTTTATTGAAGAAAAAATGTGGCACCTGGCGGGTATTACAGTATTGGGGGCATTGATTACATTGGCAGGAAATATTGTTTTGGTCCCGATATATGGCATGCAGGGCGCTGTCTGGGTTACGTTAACTTGTTTTTTTTCCATGGCTATGTTGATGTACGTGCTTTCGCAAAAGGTATACCACGCTCCTTATAAATTGGTGCAAAACTTCATGATTTTGATCTTTTCAGCTATGATTGTGGCCTTGGGGCGTGGTTTTGGAACAGATTTATTTGAACCTTTGTTTGGAAAATTGGTGTTATTCATATTAAGTTTGTTTTTATTGATATCTATTGGAATGTTGGAACGGTCACGCCGAGCTGATGTTCAAAATTGAGATAACTATTGCAGGTATTTGCCTCTATTGAATATTTATTTGAATAACTATTACTTCATTTTTCCAAATCATTAAGCTTCAGAGTCTATTATGAGTAAATACGGGATTTATGTTGACGCGGTAAGTGTCACAATGAATGGTGGATACGGCTTGCGCTATGACATACTCAGGAAATTTGCCGGCCGTGATGGTAGCCAGGCTGCCCGACTGAATGTTTATCTTGCTTACGATCGTAGCCGTGCAAGAGAAGATGAGAACTATCAGGCGAAAACAGCACGTTTTTGTGAGGTTCTCAGGGACTTTCAATATAAGGTGATTGAGCGTCCGGTGGATCGTCTGATTGACCCTGACACTGGTGAGGTAATTTCACAAGGGTCGGTGGATGTTGATATGGCTGTGGATATTGTTTCCCAGGCCGGCAGGATCGATCGCATGATCCTGTTGACCCATAACGAGAAATTTACCCGGTTGGTTAATGCCTTGCAGGATAAAGGGTCCCGTGTTGAACTCATTGGTTTTGACAACATGGATGGAACCCTTAAAAGACAGGCGGATCTTTATGTCTCCGGTTATGTTATTCCTGGTTTGCTTCCGATTAAATCACCCTATGAGTGGGGGTCGGTTGGCTCTCGTGTGCGGGGCGTGTGCTATGACTTTTCACACAATGATGGTTATGGGTTCATGCGATACCTCGCCAAAATCAATGATCAACTTTGGGTGACCGATTCTCGTTCCAAAGATTCACCTTATCGTACGGTCTTTGCTCATGTTTCTCAATTTGAAGCAGATTTTGACACCAGTTTTCTGCCCAGCAGAGAGTTGATTTTTGAGTTTGACCTGGTGGAAAATGAGAAGGGATTGGTTGCTCAGAATATTGAGTTGATTTCAGCACCCTGACTCCAACATAGATGTAATCTTTGAAGTTTCCGAAATGAGGATGATTCCTTTTTCGGGAACGCTATTATCGAAAAAAAGCCCTGTCGACCGTAGTCGGCAGGGCTTTTTTGCAGTTTGTCAAAACGCTCTAAAAAAACGTTTGTCATTAATCAGGAAAGGCGCTTCAGGTCTTCCAGGCCTTTTTTAACCTGGTCGGCTGAGTAGTTCAGCAATTCGCGCTCTTCATCGTTCAGATCAATTTCAATGATCTCTTTCACACCGTCTTTTCCGAGTTGAACAGGTACGCCAACGTACAGATCATCAAGTCCGAACTGACCCTCCAGATAAGCGGCACATGGGAAAATCCGGTTTTGATCAAGTGCAATAGCCTCAACCATTTGGGCTGCAGCGGCACCAGGTGCGTACCAGGCAGAGGTACCCATCAATGCTACAAGCTCACCGCCACCTTTTTTGGTACGATCAATAATTTCATCCAGTTTTTCCTTACTGATGAAACGAGTTATGGGAATACCGGAAACGGTGGTGAAACGGGGCATTGGAACCATTGAGTCACCGTGTCCACCAAGAATCAGTGCCTGGATATCTTTAGGAGAGATATTCAGCTCTTCGGCCAGAAATGCCCTGAATCGAGCGGTATCCAGGATGCCGGCCATTCCAACTACTTTATTGGCAGGCAAACCACTGGCTTTGTAAGAAACATAGGTCATCAGGTCAAGCGGATTCGAAACCACAACAATAATGGTGTTTGGTGAGTGCTTGACGAGTTTTTCGGTGACATCTTTCACAATGTTCATATTGGCACTGAGCAGATCATCACGACTCATGCCCGGTCGTCTCGGTAAGCCTGCCGTAATTACACAGATATCCGAATCAGCGGTATCTTCGTAATCAACGGTACCTTTCACCCGGGTGTCAAAATTCAAAATGGGGGAAGTCTGCCACTGATCGAGCCCTCGTCCTTTAGAGGGGAAAAATGACTTATCATCTTTTTTTATTTCAAGATCAACAGCAATGACTTCTTTGGCAAAGTCTCTTTCTGCAATGGTTAGGGCAACAGTAGATCCAACGTTGCCGCCTGCTCCAACTACGGTTATTTTCATAGCTACTTATATTTATTGGTTCAAGGTTTGTTGGTAGAAATACTTTCAGATTTTTCACGAATATCGGCACCCCACATGAGTTTTTCACGAAGAGTCTCAAAATAGCTTTGTCCTGAAAGTTTTATGAGTTGAATATCCTGGTCAGATTGCCGGATATGAACCACAGGGTCATTTTCAGGCAGATCATAATTGTTTCCGTCACCTGAAAATTGAACTTCCTGCTCAGCAGGTTCTACTTTTATGGTAAGATTGTTATTAGAGGGTAAGACCAGTGGCCGGGTGGTCAGTGTGTGCGGACTGATCGGTGTCAGGATTATCACGTTTGTTTGCGGAATAACGATCGGGCCACCTGTTGATAAATTATAAGCGGTAGAGCCGGTCGGAGAGGATACAATGATTCCATCGGCCCAGTACCGGTTGATAAGAGCACCATCGTATTCGGCCGTTAATGTGATCATGGAAACCGAAGCTTTGCGGGAGAAGACGAACTCATTAAGGGCATAGTAGGTTTTTCCGGTGTTGAATCGGGCCTCAATGAAGTTTCTTTTGTCCAGGTAATAATTGCCATCCATGATCTTTTCAAGGGCATTTGGCATGTTCTGGCGTTGAATATTTGTCAGAAAACCGAGTCGACCACTGTTGATACCCAGGAGGGGATGTTTTACTTGCCGTACCAAGTCAGCCGCCCGCAAAATGGTTCCGTCCCCTCCAATGGCAACTGTAATTTCCCCCTCTGACATTGCCTCATAGTCTGTCTCGTGCAGATGCAAATAATCCGGTTGGGACATTCCTGAAATCATTGTACCGGCACGTTTGCTCATATGAAGCTGAAATCCAAGTTTTTCAGCAATTGCCAACAGGTCTTTAACCGCAGAAACGGTCTTGGGATTGCCTGGATTGACAAGTAGAGAGAAGTTCATATGATGGGAAAATAATAATGCTTAAACATTGCCACAATATAAGCAAAACTAAGGGTTTTTGAAATACTGCGACCCTGTTTCCTATCCATTATTGCGGTTGTTCACTCTCTGTGAAATTCACATGATTGAGATCTATCCACCAGGCTAAGTTATTGGTAAGAATGCCATCAATTTGTTGATCAAATAGCATGTACCGGTCTGTTTGTATTCTCAATATTTCACCCGGTTGCCGTTCATGGCTTGTTTCCGGAAGATATGTTTGCAGATAATCCGTGTAGAGAAAAATGTCACGACTGAATACCCTTCTTTGAATCAGGTCTATGTTCAGGTTTTCGTCCAGGATGGTATAAATGTTGGCACTGAGAATACGTGGTTGGATGTCCTGGTTGAATGCAAAGAGTAAACGGTTTTCGCTTTCTTCACCAAAGCGGTTGTAGATTCTTCCGATGTTGGCCTGACGGTAATCCTGCTCTTTGAAAGTGATTTCCAAGGAAGGATATTGCAATATGGATCGGATCGTGTCTGCGTCAACGTTGCGTATCAGTGCAGCAGCATCGGATCGGTTCAACCCGAACCTGTTATCCGGATTGTAACTGAGTATCAGAGGATCCGGATTACTGTTTCTGATCAAGCGATACATATGTTCCATCCCTGGCTTCAGTCGGTTGTTTTCATCCACCAGGCTGTAAAGACTTTGCGGCCCAAGCTCGAGAATCCCGTTCAGTTGTTGTCGGCTAAAGCGGGAGTACAAACGGGTTTCATCGGTTACATTCAGTAATTCTATACTATGTAATCGAGGCAATTGGTTGCCCTGGTCATCGGTGCGATTGTAGGAGTTGTTTCGAATAAAAACGTGGATGCTGTCTCCAGCGGAGCTGCTGTAGCGATAGGGGCCGGTGCCTACAGGATGTTGGTGTAGCCCATCATCCCGAAACCGGAAAGGCTCTGAGGGGTAAATAGCAGCATATGGCGATGCCAGCTTTTCGAGAAAATGCGGATCCGGTTCCAATAGCTCGAATGTGATCGTGGTATTGTCTTCGGCCTGTATACCTTCAATGTGATGGACTCGTCGTTCGGAATCCAAAAAGACTTCTCTTTGCTCCATAAAGAAGGCTTCAAACCCACGGATGGATTGCATGAAAAGCTCAGCGGCGCGGGGTGGGACATCCCGTGATCCCATTCGTTCAAAGACCCTGATTACATCCCGGGTGTTGACTCTTCTTCCTCGACCCTGTGAGAAACTTTCATCATCATGAAAAAACAGGTCCTCTCTAAGATGAAACGTGTAACGTAATGAGTCATCGGAGATCTCCCAGCTATGCGCGGCAGCCGGATCTATTTTGTTTTCTTCATTAAATCGAACCAATCCTTCGTAGGTAAGTGTAATGACTCTTTTGGTGGCCGTATTGATAGCAAATAATGGGTCAAAACTGCGAATTTGATTGACTTCGCCGATTTTTAAAACACGTCGCTCTTCTTCTTCGATCAGTTCTGCGTCATCTGCGGTCACCCTCGCTTCACGGTCAACCACCCTGGTTTCGGTGGTGGGTCCACATGATGCCAGTAACAGCAATGGAATGACCAGGGTGAGCCAGAAAAGGGCTGAGCCTGATCCGGAAGGTGACGACGGGAAGTCCATGGCTTTTACATCAGAGTCACATAGGGTGGGACGATCAAACGTTCGCTTGCAGCAAACGTTTTTTAAAAAATCCGGGATTATGCTTAAGAGATTGGGATTTTTGGGCAAAGGTGACATAAGCATTAAACGGGATAGTATTACTTGCCGCCTTTCAGTCCCTTGAGTCCCTTGACTGCTTTTTGACTCAATAAATTCACTTCATGGGAGCGAACGCGGCTGTTTTTTGTCTGATGACGTTTCATCGAAATAGCAATCAACTCTTCCAGCAACTGATCGAACCGAAGTTCTGTTGCTTCCCAGAGATAATAGGAAAACGAACCCGGTATGGTGTTAATTTCATTAAAAAAAATCTCACCCGATTCGCTGTTGCGTAAAAAGTCGAGTCTCGATACTCCGGAACAGCCCAGTTGATAAAAAATCCGCCTTGCGTACTCTTGTATTTGTTTTGTCTGCTCTTCCGGAATAGGAGCCGGAATTTCACGGCTTGCCGATGCCATACCTTTTCCTCCGCCATCTCCCTGCATGTACTTATCCTCAAAGGAAAGCAAAGCTTCTTTGCCAAGGGGTTGTTCACAGACACTGACTTTTATGCTATCCCGATCACCAAGTACCGAACAATTGATTTCAGTAAGTGGCTGAACCGCCTTTTCTACCAACAGTCCGGAATCATATCGAAAGGATTCTTCAACGGCGTCCACCAGTGTTTGTCGGTCGGTGACCTTTTGAACACCGATACTGCTGCCTAAGGTGACTGGTTTTACGAAGAGTGGAAAACCTATTTTTTTACATTCGGATATCAGTTCTTCACTGTGTTCGATCCACTCCTGTTCCCGGATCCAGACATCGTCGACTACCGGTATTCCTTCCTGCCGACAGAGGATTTTTGCCAGTCGCTTGTCCATCCCCAATGCCGAAGAGGATACGTCGGAGCCCGAATACGGGATATTGAAAGTTTCGCAAAGTCCCTGGAAGGCACCGTTTTCTCCCTCGGCTCCATGAAATGCACAGAGCAGAGCGTCGATGCGGGTCCGTTCGGGGCGGGAGAGCCAGCCGGCCGGCCGGGTTACCAGTTCAGCAGCATCGTTGTGACCCGTTTCAAAATGGCAAGAGACACTGTTTGTTTCGGCCTTTTGAATATCCTTGTAAGATTCCAGATCCAGCAAATGCTCACCGGTAAGCCATTGTCCGCTTTTTGCGATGTAAAGCGGGACAAGGTTCCAGATATTCTCCTCCAACGCGGAGGCTGCTTGAATAGCCGTTAGTACGGATACTTCATGTTCCGGTGAGTTGCCACCGAAAGCGATGATCAGGTTTTTTCGTTGCATTACCAGTTTTTTCTTTCAAAAAATTTCTACCGGCTAAGATAGAGATTTTTGAATTCAAACGGTTTCCGGAAATGCTCGTCCTCGAAATTCTTTAGGAAATAGATAGTCTCGCCGGTTGACTTCATTTCAGGTCCGAGTTCTTTTTTGACTTCGGGAAACTTATCAAAGGGGAATATCGGCTCTTTTATGGCGTAGTACTCAAGTTTAGATTCCAGGTCATCGAAATCGGACAATTTGGCTCCCAACATCACCTTCACTCCAATATCGGCTTCCGGTCGGCCGGTTGCTTTTGCTACGAAAGGGATCGTCCGTGTGGCACGGGGATTGGCTTCGATGACATAGACTTCGGAGCCTTTTACCGCGTATTGGACATTGATAAAGCCACGAACATTCAGTGCTTTGGCAATTTTAAGCTGATAATCCTTCATAGTCTGGATCACGCGGTCATCCAGGGAGTAGGGTGGAAGAACGGCCGTGGAGTCACCTGAGTGTACACCAGCCGGTTCCAGATGCTGCATGATGCCGCAAATGTGTAGTTGTTCCCCGTCATAAATCGAATCAAAATCTACTTCGATCGCATTTTCAAGGAAATGATCGATCAGGAATTCATTTTCGGGGTGTGTCTTGAGCAGAGTGCGTACATGACTTTCCAGTTCGTTTTGCTTGACGGCTATACACATACCTTGTCCGCCCAGTACGTAACTTGGCCGCAAAAGTACAGGATAGGATATGCGATTGGCAATTTCCGAGGCCTCCTTGGCTGTAAATGCTGTTCCGTAAGCCGGAAAGGGGATGTTTTGTTGAATAAGTGTCTCAGAAAACTTTCCCCGATCTTCTGCAAGATCCATCATTTCAAACGGGGTACCGAAAATGCGGACATTATGCTCTGTTAATTGTTTGGCCAGTTTGAGCGCGGTCTGTCCGCCCACTTGCAAAATCACGCCCTCCGGCTTTTCATGTTGAATAACATTGTAAACATGCTCCCAATAAACCGGCTCAAAATAGAGTTTGTCGGCAATGTCAAAATCGGTGGATACCGTTTCGGGATTACAGTTGACCATAATGGTTTCGTATCCCATCTCGCTGGCAGCCATAACGGCATGTACACAGGAGTAGTCGAATTCGATACCCTGACCGATACGGTTCGGTCCGCTGCCGAGGATCATCACCTTTTTGCGGTCTGTTACTTCACTCTCGTCTTCCTCATCATAACTTGAGTAATAGTAGGGGGTGGATGCAGGGAATTCTCCGGCACAAGTGTCCACCATCTTGAACGTGACTTTAACGCCCAATTCTTGCCGCTTTTCTCTGACCGCCATTTCGGTAATGTTTTCTATATCACTTTGACTCAAAAGCCAAGCGATTTGTTTGTCGGAGAATCCGGCTTGTTTGAGCTCCAGCAGATCTTCCTTTCCTATGGAGTAGATGGTCTGTCCTTCCGTACGGTTTTCGAGGCTGACCATATAGCGGATTTGCTCCAGAAACCAGGGGTCGATGTGTGTGATATCCTGCACCTCTTCCGTACTGGTGCCGAGTTTGAAGGCGTTGCGGACTTGCAGGCTCCGGTCCCAGTAAGGTTTGAGCAATCTTTTACGGACCTGTTCACGGTTTATCTCTTCGTAACCGTCGGCTCCGAGTCCGCCACGGCCTATTTCAAGGGATTGCCAGGCTTTGTTCAATGCCTCCGGAAAAGTACGTCCGATGGACATTACCTCGCCTACCGCTTTCATCTGGGTAGATAGCTCCTCATCTACTCCGGGGAATTTTTCAAAGTTAAATCGGGGTACCTTGACTACCACGTAATCCAGGGAAGGCTCAAAGCAGGCGGATGTGTTTTTGGTAATCTGATTTTCCAGTTCATCCAGATTGTAGCCCACTGCCAGCTTCGAAGCCACTTTGGCGATCGGATAGCCGGTGGCTTTGGATGCCAATGCCGAGGAGCGGCTGACTCTTGGGTTAACTTCGACGGCAACGACGCGATCCGTGCCGGGCTCCATGCCGAACTGGACATTACACCCGCCCGCAAAAGTACCGATTGAGCGCATCATGCGTATGGCAGCATCCCGCAACAATTGGAACTGTTTATCGGTCAGGGTCTGTGAGGGAGCTACGGTCACCGAGTCGCCCGTGTGAACACCCATAGGATCAAAATTTTCGATCGAGCAGATAATGACCACATTGTTGTTGTTGTCACGAAGCAGCTCAAGTTCGAACTCCTTCCAGCCGAAAATGGACTCTTCCAGCAGAATCTCATGGATAGGACTGAGCTCCAGTCCGCGTATCACCTTTTTTTCAAACTGCTCTTCGTTCCAGATGATACCTCCACCGGAGCCACCCAAAGTGAATGAAGGCCGGATGACGACCGGGAGTCCACCCAGTTCCAACAGGATTTCTTTTGCATCGAGCAGTGACTTGGCTGTACGGCTTTTACACTGATCGATACCGATGGTTTCCATCAGATCACGAAACTGTTGCCGGTCTTCGGTGATATCAATAGCCTCAATGTCTACTCCGATGATATCAATCCCTTTCTCTTTCCAATAGCCATCGTGATAGAGTTCGCGTGCCAGATTGAGTGCGGTTTGGCCACCCATAGTAGGTAAAACCGCATCGGGTTTTTCAAGCTCAACAATTTCCCGGATGGATTTGGCGGTAAGTGGCTTGAGATAGATGGCATCGGCCATGATCGGGTCCGTCATGATCGTAGCCGGATTCGAGTTGATCAATACGACCCGGTACCCTTCCTCTCTAAGAGAGCGGCAAGCCTGGGTTCCTGAGTAATCGAATTCGCAGGCCTGGCCAATGACAATGGGTCCGGAGCCTATCAGAAGAATGGTGTTTATGTCGGTTCTTTTGGGCATGATCAGGAAGTGCCGTTTTGTGCTTTGTGTTGTTTAATTCGTTCCAGAAATTCGTCAAACAAATAGGAGGAATCGTGTGGGCCGGGGGACGCTTCGGGGTGGTATTGTACACTGAATCCATTAAATTTCTTGAAATGGAGCCCCTCTAAAGTGCCGTCATTGAGATTGCGGTGGGTGATCTCAGCAACATCGGGAGAGATGGTGTTCGGATCCAGGGCAAAACCGTGGTTTTGCGTGGTGATTTCGACCCGGTTATGCTGTAGATTTTTGACGGGTTGATTGGCGCCACGATGTCCGACGAACATTTTGATAACTTTTATTCCTTCGGTCATAGCCATCAATTGGTGGCCCAGGCATATTCCAAAAATGGGTTTTCCTGTTTCCTTGGCTTTTTGGACGGTTTCAATAGCATAATCCATGGGGGTGGGGTCACCCGGACCGTTTGAAAAGAAAAAGGCATCCGGTTTCCATGCCAAAACCTCTTCAAAAGGAGTCCTGGCCGGGAATATGCGAACCACGCAATTTCGCATGATAAAGTTGTTGATGATACTGTTTTTTACCCCGTAATCGAGGGTAGCTATCTTGTACATCGGTTTCTTGCCGGATTTTTCCGGGTTATGGTCAACCGCCTGTGCTGTTTTCTGGTCATCCGGTTTGGTGAAGGATGCTTTGGCACCACTTGCCAATGGCTCGGACTGAGATACCGCCGGTCTGAAGAACTCATACTCTCCCGGTTTTATGGTACGGGGTTCGCTACGTGATACTTTGCTTGCCAGTTCAAGTCCTGCCATGGAAGGCCATTGCCGGGCTTTTTGAAGTAACGCCTCGGTGTCGTCTGTTTCGCTGGAGATGACGGCATTGAGAACTCCTTTCTTTCGGATATGGCGGACCAGTTGGCGGGTGTCGATACCGGTTATGCCTACAATTTTATTGCGTTTGAGATAATCATCGAGATCTCCATCGGCCATGGTGTTGCTGTAGTGATGAGAAAAGGCACGGACAATCAGTCCGGAGATCATAACTTTGCGTGCCTCGTCATCGCGTTCGGATACCCCATAGTTGCCGATGTGTGGATAGGTCATCATCATAAGCTGACCGTGATAGCTTGGATCGGTAAATATTTCCTGATATCCGGTCATGCTGGTATTGAAACACAATTCGCCACCGGTAGTGCCCTTATGGCCAATGGCAAACCCATGGACAACAGTTCCATCGGCGAGTGCAAGTGTGGCTTTTTCAGATCTGGGTTGATGCATGAGGCGTTGATTGCTTTTTGGTTCTGGATATTTCTTGCGTGGATGATGAAGGAAGCGAGGTGTGAGGACCTGTTTTCCCGGGACAGCGGATCAAAAAAAATCCGACACTGAAAATACCAGTGCCGGATTTAAAAAAACAGATAGGGTCGGGGTATTGTGAAGTGGGTATCTCAGGGCAAATCATGATGGTTATTAGTCACAATTATGTGAATCACGGAGCAGGGGATCACGGGAAATAAAGATTCACCGTACGAGGTGATTTCCGGAAATTTAAATCTGGCCCAACCGATTTTTTGATATTTAACCATTTGTTGTTCTTTTCAAAATGGCACACCACAGATTTTTGAAAATCTGTTTGTTTACAGTCTTTTTAAATCATCGCAAGATAATCAAGAATTTCGATTACTGAAAATTATTTCTGTCGGTTTATGTCCATTGAGTAGGTAAGGTTATGGTGTATAATAAGTAGGAGCTTCAGGACCGACAGGAATACCCAGCAGGAATACCCATATGTAGAACAGGATTACCCAGCCAATAAAAAAGAAGATACTGAAAGGGAGCATCGTACTGATGATGGTGCCTATTCCGAGGTTTTTATCGTATTTATTGGCAAATGCCAGGATCAGCCCGAAATAACTCATCATGGGGGTAATGACATTAGTGATGGAATCACCAATCCGGTATGCTGCCTGGATAACTTCCGGGCTGTATCCGATGAGCATGAGCATAGGTACGAATATCGGAGCGGTTACAGCCCATTTGGCGGACGCTGAGCCCATCATCAAGTTCACAAAACCGGAAATTATGATGAAGCCGATCAGTGAGATTGGACCGGTCATCCCGACATTTTCAAGAAATATCGCCCCAGACACGGCGACAATTTGGCCGAGGTTGGTCCAGCCGAAAAATGCGACAAATTGAGCGGCGAAGAAAGTAATTACGATGTATAAGCCAAGTGTTGACATTGATTTCGCCATCCCGTCAATGATATCGCGATCAGATCGCATCGAGCCGGTAACTTTTCCGAAGACGAAGCCGGGGATAAGAAAAACAATAAAGATGATGGCGACAATACCGTTCAGGAAAGGAGAGTTGAGTACTTCCCCGGTATCCGGATTTCTTAGGACTCCGTTTTCCGGCACCACTCCCAGCGCAATAATAGACACCATGACCAGAAAGGAGATACCGGCCCAGCGAATGCCTTTTCGCTCTGTTGCGGTGAGTGGATCCATGGATTGTTCGTCCGATACATCTTCAAGGGCGATAGAGGGATCATAGGGTCCGAGTTTAGGCTCTACGATTTTTATGGTTACCCAGGTGCCGATTCCGGTAATAAGGAAGACGCTGATGACCATGAAGTAATAGTTGACGGCGGCATGGACCGTATACGCGGGAGCAATAAGCTGTGCGGCTTCCTGTGTAAGGCCGGCCAATAATGGATCGATCGTACCCAGCAAAAGGTTGGCACTGTAACCACCCGAAACTCCTGCAAAGGCTGCGGCGAGACCAGCCAGCGGGTGCCGGCCCAATGACATGAACACTATGGCACCAAGAGGCACCAGTACTACGTAGCCGATTTCAGATGCGGTATTGGAGATTATACCGGTAAAAACAACAGCTATTGTAACAAGGATTTTTGGCTCCAACAAGGTCGCGAATGGGCGCCGGCTGTAATAGCCGATTTTTTGGAAAGTATTCAGTTCGCTGGTATTTGTCAGAATCATGGGCTTGACAGCAGCTGCTTTGAGTACAATACCCCGGATAAGTGCGCTGATAAGGCCGGAATGTTCAGCCACTCCCACGCCGAGCAGGGCAACAAGCACGACACCGAGCGGAGCAAACCCTGTAAAGTTGGTGACCAGGTTTTCCAGAATCATTCGAAGTCCGTCTCCGTTAAGAAGGCTGATGGCTTCAATGGTGCCATCAGGCGAACGTCCATCTGTCCCCTCGGGCCGAGGGTCCGGGACCGACCAACTGAAAAAATCAGCGAGGCCACTGATAAAAATGATAGCGACTGCAAAAATGGCAAAAAGAGTGACCGGGTGAGGCAAAAGGTTACCCAGCCATTCCACGGAATCCAGGAAACGGGTAAACCAGTCTCTTTTTTTAGGTGGGGCTCCAGTTGGATGGCTCATTTAATGGATATGCTGTTATTTGTTTGTTGATTGTGACGGAACGGCACAAGTATGCCGAAAACCTGAGGATAATTCAAGCAATCTGAAATCTATGGCATATAAGTGGAAATTACCAGAGCATCATTTTCATGCAAAACACACTTCCGCCACTTTTCAAAAATTCGCCTGTATCTACCTCATGAAATGCGAACTTGTGGTTTTTTAATGCTTGATTAACCTCTTTGCATCCTTTTTGGATGACAACATTACGGCCGTTCGGACATGCGGCATTACATGCAAAAAGCTCCTCCGCTTCAGAGGCCGGAGCTTCTATGACATTATTGAATCCTGCCCTTATTAGTTCCATACCTTCGGACGTGAAGGCGGGGGGGTATATGAGGACGGTATCCGCGTTTAAAACACAGAAACAAGTGTCAAGGTGGTAAAAGGAGGGGTTTTTTAATTCCAGCATGACCACCGGAATATCAAATTTTTCCGCGATGTATTCGTAGGCGGCCGGAGAGGAACGGTATCCAAATCCTCCCCAAATCAATCTCTTTTTGAAATGCCAGATTGCATCGCCCATACCTTCAAAATCAGAAATCTGGTCGGTATCAAAATGGTGTATTTCATAACCGTTCCTTCGGTACCATTGCTCAAAAAAGGGGACCTCTTCCTGCCGCTGCTCTGAGTGCATGATACTCATTAAAACGTGTTTGCGCCCGCTTTTGTCAAGTAATGGCAGACTTTGGTTGGCAGAAAAAACCATGTCGGGTAAACCCGGTTCACCTGGTAACTCATGGAGTTGCAGACCGAAGTTGCGAAATTTGTCACGTATAACTTCCCATTGCCAACGAGCTTCGTTCTGGTCAACCGTGCCGATGTTTCCTTCCATGTGCGGGTTGATGATGTAATCAACCGAAAAGTGGTCGGGAGTAACCATCAGCACCCGGGCAGGTGCTGCCAGGGGGGATGATTCTGCAAGTGCGGAGCGAACCTGATCCGGGGTTTCGAGAATTCGGGCCATAGTAATTATTGTTACATTGATTTAAGATAGGCTCACAAAATAAAAAAACTTTATGGAAGTTTGAGCAGTGGATCATATATCACAAATCACCTATCACAAATCGCCGGAATTAAGTTTCGTTTTCGGTTTTATTTTGTCCCATTTTTCGGCAGTTTCAAACAAATAAAAAATCATGCTTCTATCCCCCGAGTTACTTAATCGATTGACCCCGTTGGAGATCAAAGCCCGCCAGATCGTGGAAGGCTTTATCAGTGGGTTACACAAAAGCCCTTATTTTGGCTTTAGCGTGGAGTTTGCCGAACATCGTCCATACAATCCGGGAGATGAGCTAAAGCATCTTGACTGGAAGGTATACGGTAAAACGGAAAGATATTTTGTCAAACAGTATGAAGAGGAAACCAATCTCAGGTGCTACATGCTGATAGATGTGAGCAGTTCCATGCGATATCGCTATTTTGCAGATTGGTCCAAGTTACGGTATGGGGTACATCTTGCTGCTGCGATAGCCTACATGTTGCATCGCCAACGGGATGGCGTTGGCCTGGTTCCGTTTGACCGGGAAATTGGAGAGATACTGCCCGCGAAATCATCTTATGCGCATTTGCGGCACCTTTACCAGAAAATGGAGCAGATTTTGGAAACCTGGGACGGTGAGACGCCCGATAAGAGACAAACCGCTTCTGCAGATGCGATACACCAAATGGCCGAAAGGATCAATAAACACAGCCTGGTTATCGTAATGACGGACCTGTTTGAAAATATTCGCGAACAGGATGAACTGATATCCGCCCTGAAACACCTCCGGCACAGAAAACATGAAGTGGTGCTTTTTCATTTGCTTGAAAAACGTAGTGAGAGGGACCTCGATTTTCCGGATGACCGGTTTGTTTTTCATGACCTTGAAACAGGTGGACAGATGGATGTTATTCCCGGTCAGATACGTAAGGATTATCAACGAAAGATGGAAAAGTTCACACACGATTTCCGGATCGCTTGCAGCGAAGCTCAGATATCCTACGAGGAGGTGGATACGCAGACCTCTTTTGATTATGCCTTGTTGGCGTTTTTGAACAAACGCCGGAGATTAATGTAGTTTTTTTTCCCGATCTTGATGCAATTGAAAGGGGAACATTGTATTCTGAGTAAAATCGAATCCTCTATATTTTTATGGGGGAATATTTTTGCTGTTAAGGAGAAAATCGGCATAATGGACTGGAATAAGCCATGGAACGAAGAAGAGTCTGAAGCCGGGAATAACAACCCGAGGAAATGGAACTATGTTTTTGTTGAAAGCCTGAAAATGGCGTTGGTCCTTCCTGTTGTTATACTTGCTATCGAAATATTTATTCTGAATACCTGGCAGGGTTATCGCGATCAGCCTTTGGGTTTGATTTATGATTATCTTTTCATGTTTTCAGTCATTTTTCTGATTTTTGTGATATTCCATCTTTTACGTTGGAGGCGTTTATCACATAAGGAGAACCATTGATTATCGACCTGGTGGAGGATAACGAGATTTATTTCTCGCATCCGCTGGTTGTGACCCCATTGTGTGGTTGGATTGCAATGAGGTTAGCCGGAAAAGTTTATTTTTTCTTATATTCACAACTGTTTTACAGGAGCGCATCTTTGTGGTGATCACAAATGCTCTTGTTTAAAGATCTGGTTTACAGGACATAGACAAAAGTCAGGCCTTGGATTTCAAGCGAACCATTTTACTTGTTGAGGACGAAGCCGAACCCGCAGAGATGCTTTCGAATTATCTCGAAATGCATGATTACCATGTTATTTTCGCTGAGGACGGGAAGAAGGCAATTGCGGTCATCGATCAGAATGCACAGGATATTGATTTGGCCATTCTGGATATCATGGTACCTGACAAAGACGGTTACGAAATTTGTGAATATCTTCGAACACATCCCATATTGAGTGATGTTCCGGTTATCTTTCTAACCGCGAAAGATCAGGAAAAAGATGAAATAACAGGACTTTCCCTGGGGGCAGACGATTACATTTCAAAACCTGCAAGCCTGAATCTGATCAAAGCCCATGTTGAATCCTTGCTTCGCCGTAGGCCCCGGGAAAAAGGAAGCTGGATTGGTTATCAGAGTGTTTTTATTGCTCCCGAGAACATGGAGGCGTGGCAGAGAGGTGAAAAACTGGAGCTTACGAATACCGAGTTCAAACTCCTCAAGCTGTTTTTTGAAAATCCCAAGAGGGTTTACACCCGTCAGGAGATACTGGAGTATTTAAGTGATGAGGAGAAATATGTCTTTGATCGTACGGTTGATGTTCATATCAAAAACTTGCGCCTTAAACTCCGCGAAGATGGAGAATTGATAAAAACCTATCGCGGGATGGGCTACGGCCTGAACAAAGAAATGGCTTTTCACTGATGCATATTCGCTCCAAGTTGGCCTGGATGCTTACGATCATACTCATTATCACCGTCACTGCCGGTAGTGGCTACGCGCTTTTTTATATCCGTGCTTATATGCTGGAGCAGGAAACTCTTGAGATGGAGAGTGACGGTCACTGGATGATGCATACCCTGAAATTTCTTCCGGATGGTGTCGAGCTTCAGGAGGAATTGATAAGAGTTGGACAAGCTACCGATTACAATATTGCGCTGTATGATTCAACCGGAGGCTTACTGGCGGCATATCCCGCCGGAACACACCGTTCACCACATTTACACATGCATCCGGATGAAATCGAGGATTTACTGGGTGAGGAGCAAATTTTGCGAACGATTGATGATCCTAATGATGAGTATATACGGGTTTATGCTACCATAGAAGGTAGCCAAAACAGAGCTCGTTTTTTCGTGATCAATCAATCCAGGAGTCAGGTTTTTCAACCAATCACAGATATACGGCATATTATCACAGTCGGTTTGGTACTTTCCATTATTGTTATTCTGGTTTTTAGCGTAATCTTATCGCACTATATGGCCAGGCCTTTGCTGAAGCTCACACGCGATGTTCAAAGGATCGCAAAAGGTGATACCGGGCATGTGATCCGGGTCAAAAGAGCTGATGAGATCGGTACTCTCGCGGAGTCGGTAAACAAAATGGCCCAAAAACTTCGGGCGGATTTTGAACATCTGCAGAATCTCAATGAAAAACAGCGTCAGTTTTTTGCAGACATTACGCATGAAGTAAGAAATCCGCTGCATACCATAATGGGATCACTTGAGATGCTGGAGCTGCCTAACCTGAATGATGAGAAGCGCCGAAAATATGTGAGAAGCCTGCGTGGTCAGGCTGAACGTATTGATCGGTTATTCAAAGATTTGATGACATTGCAGCGTTTCGACTCTGATGAGAAATTTGTCATCCAAAAGAAAGTCAATATGGCCGACATTACCGGCAACGTGGCCGAGTGGTATCATCACAATGCTAAAAATAAAGGAGTAAAACTTAAGATTGATTCCCATCCTTGCATGGTCTACGCCGATCCCGGGAAGATAGAGCAGGTATTGGACAATCTGGTTTCCAACGCTATCAAGTTTACCAACGAGGGTGTGATTTCTGTAACGTATGCAGAGAATGGGGAGCACGTAGAGGTGTCGGTAAAAGATTCCGGGATTGGCATACCGGATGCGCATTGGCCAAGGTTATTTGACCGGTTTTATCGTACCGACAAGGCAAGGTCACGTGACAAAGGGGGAACGGGTTTGGGGCTGTCTGTAGTGAAAGGAATTTTAAAAGCACATGGCACCGATATTCAGGTAGAAAGCGAGGTAGGAAGAGGAAGCCGGTTCTTTTTTTATCTGGATGCCCCCGTTGAAAAAGCGAATAATCGAGTCATTTAACGGATTGAAGGTGTTTGAAAATGGTTCGGTTTGTTGCGGCTTATTACTGTAATTTAGCCTGAAAATGCTTAATTTAGGACTTGTTGAAATTTCGTGGACCTTGCATCCAATCAGGTATAACACAATTACCAAGTGTTGCTTACAAAATGCGAATACCCCAAAGACAGGTTCACAAACCAACTGAGCTGAGTCTCACTGGCACAAACATCTGGTTTTAACGGATGAACAAAGAATAAAATGACTGAAAAAGGAAAAAAAATTGGTGTAGTCCTGTTGAATCTGGGTGGCCCCACCTCCGAGCCGGCGGTTCGTTCATTTCTGGAAAACCTGTTTGGCGACCGCGATATCATAAATCTTGGCGGGGGAGCAGTACAAAACAGATTGGCAAAAACCATCGCCAGGTTTCGCTATAAAGGTGTTGCAGAAAAATATCGCGAGATCAATGGTTGTCCGGAAGGGTGCAGGGGCAGTAAATATTGTCCCAATCGTCAGGACAAGGAGATATCAGACTGTTGTTCGCCTATTAATTCCCTTACAGAGGTCCAGCGAAAGGAGTTGGAGAAAAAGTTGAAAACGGCATGGCCCGGTCATTCTGTGAAAGTGTATACAGCTATGAGATATTGGGTTCCCTTCGATTATGAAGTGTTTGATGAGGTGATGAACGATGGCATTGAGCATCTTGTGTTGCTTCCGCTTTATCCACATTTCTCATTTACCACAACCGGTAGCAGTTACCGGAACTGGGAAAATATACGTCAAGCTCGTCTTGCGGAGGGGAAAAAACAGGAATGGCGGGAATATCTTGTTGGCCAGTATCATCTTAATCCCAAATATCTTTCGGCGCTTAACCAGCGTATTGAAGAGCGATTGCAAAAAGATTTTACCGAAGAAGAGCGTAGGAAAGTGCATTTGGTCTTCACGGCACATGGCACTCCCCTGAGCGAGGTTGAAAAAGGGGATCCATATACCAGGCATATCGAGGAGACCGTGGACGCGATCATGGAGATGCGCAAGTATGATAACACACACTGGCTCGGGTATCAGTCACGTGTAGGGCCCTCTAAATGGACCCAGCCTAACACCGAAGAATTGGTGTTTAGGTTGATTGATTATGGTATAAAACATATGTTGCTCGTACCCGTTGCCTTTGTGACTGATCATATTGAAACTTTGCATGAGTTGGATATCGAACTAAGGGAAGCTATAGAGGAAGAAAAAAAGCAGGTGGACAAGCTGATCATTACGAAAGGGTTGAATGACCACCCCGACTTTCTGGATGCGCTGAAAGATGAAGTTTCCCGTAAAATCGGGCATCTGACTAATCCTGTGGCTGAACAGGCG
Source organism: uncultured Chitinophagales bacterium (assembly GCA_964388615.1). GTDB lineage: Bacteria > Bacteroidota > Rhodothermia > Balneolales > Natronogracilivirgulaceae > SLLW01. The sequence continues at coordinate 20,991 of CAYMBG010000043.1, forward strand.
GAAAATGGATAATTTGAACAAACATCATTAAGCACTGTATTTTTTAAGAATCCAATGAAGGCAATTACTCCGCAGATTAAAGAGTTTTCAGCGGTTGGGATAAATCACTGGAAGGCCGATGTGGCCTTAAGGGAGAGGTTTAGTCTCTCGGCCGAGCAAAAGCACGCTTTTCTGGAGGATGCCCGAATTATTGGGCTGAGAGATGTGATTATTGTTTCAACCTGTAACCGGACCGAGATTTTTGCAAGAACGGAAAGGCCCGGGATTCTGGTTGAGCTACTGGAAAAATACAGTTTTGGCCTGCGAGAGGAATTTGACCAATACGGATTTATTTTTGAAGGTGAGGATGCCGTAAGGCACCTGCTTCGTGTTGCCGTCGGGTTGGATGCACAAATTCTGGGTGATTTGCAGATTATCAAGCAAGTCAAGGAAGCTTATGAATATACCGATTCACTTGGAATGGTGGATGCGGTCATGCATCGTCTGATGCAATTCGTGTTTCGTACTCATAAACGTTCCAGAACCGAGACCGATCTTGCCAGTGGCGCCGCCACTACGG
>CAYMBG010000044.1:0-13598 GCA_964388615.1 uncultured Chitinophagales bacterium
CGATGACCGACGGTTTACAAAACCGTTGCTCTACCAACTGAGCTACACTGGCAAAGCTTTTAAAACATTGACCCCCTGCACTTTGGCAAGTAATCAATTATAAATCAAAAGCAACAAACAACACGGTCACCCGCACAGTTTGAAAGACTACTAAATTATGAACTCAAAACCACCTTGTCAACTAAACAGCAAAAAATATTTTCGCACTTTTATTCCTGCTTCATAATCAAACAGGTAGCCATAGCTGACATCCCTTCATTTCTACCAATCATTCCGATGCCCTCAGAAGTTGTAGCCTTCACCGATACCGTATCCATATCCAAATTAAGGTCAGCAGCAATACGGGATCTCATGTCCGCTATATAGGGCTCCAATTTCGGACTTTCTGCAACGATCGTTGCATCGATATTCACAACGGTGAAGTACTTTTTATTCAGCAAGCCGGCAACCCTGCGAAGCAACTCTCTGCTGTCACTGTCTTTATAGGACAAATCCGTATCGGGAAAATGCTGACCGATATCCCCCAGAGCTGCAGCTCCCAATAGTGCATCGATGATTGCGTGCAACAATACATCGGCATCCGAATGCCCATCCAACCCCTGAGCGGATGGCACAAGCACTCCTCCAAGAACCAGCTTCCTGCCCGCTTTTAATCTGTGGACATCATATCCTGTACCAACACGCATCATAATTTACCGCTCCGAATCTGAATGCAACCACTGCTCGACGAAAAACAGGTCAGCAGGATACGTTATTTTAATATTTGTGTGACTTCCTCTCACCACGTGAACTTCTTTTTTTGCAAATTCCAAAACAGAAGCATCATCCGTAGCTACAAAACCGGACGATTCTGCTTGCTGGAAAGCATCCGCCATTAAATCCTTACGAAATACCTGAGGAGTTTGAGCAAGCCACATCGAACTGCGATCCGGGGTTGCCGTCACACAGCCATCTCTTACCTCTTTGACCGTATCGGTGGCAGGAATACCCAATATCGCCGCCCCCTCAGTGAATGCCAGGTCAATAGCCTCTTTTACCGGGTCAACCGGAAAGCAGGGGCGTACAGCGTCATGCACCAAAACCACCTCCGCCCTGGAACTCATCAAGTGCAGAAGTCCGTTTCTTACGGAATCCATACGCTCGGAACCTCCGGGAATGACATCTACAGTAACCTCCCCGTCCCTTCCAGCTTCATTGACACAGCTCAAAGCAATCTCCCTGGTTTCCCGAAGCAACTCGGGTCCCGTTGGTATCACCAGAAACCGTATGGCCTCAAGTGACAACAACCTGCGGATCGTATGTGCCAACACCGGTTTACCGGCTACATACTGTAATTGCTTGGCTTGTTCAGATCCCATACGGACTCCCCGGCCCGCTGATGGAACAATAGCCCCCGTCAGTGGAATCATGTCTTAAATGATTAACATCGCATCCCCAAAAGAGAAAAACCGGTACTTTTTATCTTCTGCTTCCTTGTAAACCCTTTGCAAGAAATCGAAATCTGCAAAAGCCGCTGCAAGCATCATCATCGTCGACTCGGGACGGTGAAAGTTGGTAATCAAACCTTCCGTAATTTTAAAATCGTATGGTGGATAAATAAACTTGTCCGTCCAGCCCATGGAAGGTTTCAGATGCCCGCTGGCGGTAGTACTGGTCTCCACAGCCCGGACAGAAGAAATACCACAAACCACAACCTTGTTTTTTTTTGATTTAAGCACTTCGTTAATGGCAAGAGACGACTCCTCGGGAATATAGTAGTTTTCGGAGTCCATTCGATGCTTGGTCAGATCTTCAACCTCCACCTGGCGAAAGGTGCCCCAACCTATGTGAAGTGTAACCGGAGCCATGCGAACACCTTTTTTTTGAAGCTTATCTACAAGCTCCGTGGTAAAATGCATTCCAGCCGTTGGCGCAGCAACCGCTCCACGCTCTTTTGCAAAGATGGTTTGATAACGCTCTTTATCTTCTTCCTCCGGCTTGCGGTCAATGTAAGGAGGCAACGGCATCTCTCCCAACTCATCAAGAATCGCGTACAGCTTTTCGTTTGGCTCTTCAAAGAGAAACCGAATAGTGCGCCCCCTGGATGTGGTATTATCAACGACTTCGGCAACCAGCTCGTCGCCAAAATACAACTTGTTACCAATCCTGATTTTGCGGGCCGGCTCTACCAATACATCCCATAGTTTGTTTTCAGGCTGCAACTCTCTTAGTAGAAAAACCTCAATCGACGCATCTGTCTTCTCCTTCTTTCCTTTTAAACGGGCTGGAAAAACCTTGGTATTGTTGTAGACCAAACAATCTCCCTCATTCAAATACTTGTGAATATCGGAGAATTTCTCATGGGAGATGGTTTTATTAGTACGGTCCAAAACCATTAACTTCGCTTCGTCTCTTGGCTCCACAGGATAAGTGGGAACTTCGATGTTGTCCAACTCGTACCTGAAATCCGTTAATTTCATAATCTGTTATATATTGTATGAGATTTTTTGCAGCACCTGTTGAATAACTGCGAAAAGTTCAGTAATATACTAAATTTAGAAGGGTTTTACAAGTTCTTCTTTTTTCCGGAGGTGTGCCAGAGCGGTCGAATGGGGCGGTCTCGAAAACCGTTGTGCACGCAAGTGCACCGGGGGTTCGAATCCCTCCACCTCCGCATCCATCCAAAACTTCGATGAACGAATTGGTTCGGTATAACCAACACGCGGCTTCGGAGAAATGGAAATCCATTGCCAAATAAGGCAGTTGCCTGTTGACATAATTGAAATGTTTTCGTTACGTTATAATTACAAATGTTATGTTTCTTTTGTACATTATAATATGACAGGAGAATCTTTATTTTTAGCTTTGTTTCTTTTTAAATTCCAGATGCCGCTTGGCTAATAACCGAACACGGATTCTGCAGTTAAATACCAAATGACATGAAAATCACGGCGATTTTTGGCTTCCTAATCTTATTGGCATTGCCATCGCAGGATATCTCTGCACAATTCCGATCCGACACGTATTCACCCTTCGATCGGACCGGAACCATCCTGCGACCCAACACCGAACAAAGCTCTTCCTTTTTGGGCCTGCAAAATTTTCAGATGAATCATTCTTATGAGATGACCATGGGTTCTGTCGGTGGCAGCATGTACAATCAAAATGTGTACACCAACACCATGCACCTGATGTTCAACGAGGATCTCTACGGACGTGTGGATCTTGCCGTAGCTCACTCCCCATTTGGTAACAGTTTCATGGGACAAGAGAACCAGACACAGTTTTACGTCAGAAACGCCGAATTGAACTACCGCTTCAGCGAAAATTCGCGAATTCAAATACGTTTCCAGCAAATTCCCGCCGGACAAGGATACGGTTATGGTTATGGACATCATCGGAACCCATACAACAGAACGCCTTTTCATCAACCCTACTCCCGCTGGTAGCACCTTTTTAACCAGCCCGCTATCTATTATGCCCGGATACCGACTCTACGCTTCTGAATAACTGAATGACGCAAAAACAAAAATCCCCATTCCTTCTGCACGCCTCATTGGGATTCCTCAGCGTATTGTTACTGATATTGCTAACAGCACTGTTCACAAGAATCATATACCCCCGAATAGTAGCCGAAAGATCAGAGTCCAGTACATTAATCAGTGATGTCATACAGATTGAAGTACTCAATGGATGCGGCGTTCCAGGCTTGGCAACACAATTCACCAGCAAACTCAGAGAAAATGGATTTGATGTCGTGGAATCCGGCAACTTCGAGACTTTTGACATCAGAAAGACACTTGTAATCGATCGTAGCGGAAACCTTGACAACGCACTAAAAGTCGCCCACGCTCTTGGAGTTCACGAGGATCAAGTGATGCAGGAAATTTCACCCGACTACTATCTGGATGCCAGTGTGGTTATTGGCTCCGACTACGAAAACCTCAAATAACATTACAGCCTATGAATGAAACTTCACCTAATGAGGTCAGGATCAACAACAGTACTTTTCCTGAACTTGTGAATCTCATTAACGATGCCCTACTTGAAAAAAAAGCAGCAGAACTAAGCGTACTTGATGTCAGAGAAGTGACCACCCTGACCGACTACTTTATTATTTGTCATGGTGGATCGGAAGCCCAGGTCAAAGCGTTAGCCGATAATGTAACCGAAAAAATCAAACATAAAACAGGCGAACCGGTTTGGCGAAAGGAAGGACTTGAAAGTAGAAGATGGGTTGTATTGGATTATGTTGATGTGGTTGTGCACATATTCAATCAGGAAACCCGGGGGTTTTACAAACTTGAAAACATGTGGAACGATGCCAAAGTCACTTCGATCGATGACTAATTTCTATTTTGGAACAGCTTTTCTCTCTCTTATCATCTTTGCAGGATGTGCTTCTTCCGACCTGGCGGATGAACGATCTGAACGTTCTACACACCAACCTGCTTCTCATAGCAATGAACGCTCCGTAAATGAAGGTTCCGTTTATGTGGATGATATCGAGCTGATCACCGATAACGACACCTATTACCTTCTCATCGAGGGAGCACTACCCTCTCCTTGCCACAATCTCTCGCATCCCTCCATGGAGCAGGATGGAAACTCATTATACGTCAACCTCAACTCATGGCGAGATGCAGATGCTGTTTGCAGCCAGGTTCTTGAGCCACTTGTCTATTACCTCGAGCTGGATCACGATTCCATAACCAATATTTCTGAAATCAGCGTCAATGACGTTACCATCGAAATCTAATCAGCCCGCAGTTATTTCTCCCGATTATGCGTATTCTTGTTACAGAACCCTTGCCCGGAAATGGCATTGATTTATTGTCAAATCGATACGAGGTTGTCGTCGGCAAACGAGGAGAATATGACGACAAATCCCATCTTTTAAAGGAAATCGGCGACTACGATGCCGTGCTCTCCACTTTGTCCAACCCAATTGACAAAGACGTGCTTGAAGCCGGGAATCAGCTTAAAATCGTGTCTAATTATGCCGTTGGTTACAACAACATTGACATAGACGCCGCCAAACAGCAAGGTGTTCTGGTTGCCAATACTCCCGATGTACTCACCGAAGCCACAGCCGATTGTGCTTTTGCCCTTTTATTGAGCGTTGCACGGCGAGTAAGGGAAGCCGAGGAGCTACTCAGGAGTGGTCAGTTCGACGGCTGGCACCCTTTCGGATTTCTTGGCACTGAAATGCACGGCAAAAATCTGGGTATTGTCGGAATGGGACGTATCGGACGGGCTTTTGCCCGAAGAGCCAGGGGTTTCGGAATGCAAATTTTTTACCACAACCGGCAAAAACCGGATCGACCAGGCGACGAAGAATTGCAGGCTCAATACATTGACTCTATTGATGATTTGCTGGAACGTTCCGATATCCTGTCACTTCACTGTCCGCTCACCCCGGAAACCCGGCATCTCATTAACAAAGAGCGTCTCAATCGCTTGAAGCCGGATGCTATCATCATTAATACGGCCCGGGGCCCGGTCATTGATGAAGCAGCACTCGCAACGGCGCTTCATGAAAACCGGATTGGCGGAGCCGGCCTGGATGTCTTCGAGAATGAGCCAGAGGTACATCCTGACCTGCTCAACGCCCCCAATTGTGTCCTACTTCCACACATCGGCAGCGCGACCAGGGAAACGCGTAACCGAATGAGCGCGCTGGCCACATCGGCGATTATCTCCCACCTTTCCGGAAAACCGGATCACGCTATTCCTACGCTGGTCTTCCAGCGGAACCAGACATCATGAGTCTTTGGCGCCACATTCAAGCGGAAAGTGGCAAAACCCTGAGCCTTGGATTGCCGCTTATTGGAGCGCAACTTGCCCAAATCTCCATGAGCTTCGTAGACACCGTCATGGCCGGGAACTATCATCCCGATGACCTCGCCTCTGTGGCAATTGGATCAAGCTTTTTTATGCCGCTTTTCACGGTGGTCATCGGTATCCTGATGGCTTTGAGCCCCATTATTGCCCAGCTATTCGGGGCCAGGAAGTTAAACCAGATCGGCAAACAGGTTCAGCAGGGTTTGTGGCTCAGTATTTTTTTATCCGTGCCGGCCCTGCTCGTTCTGAACCACCTGCAACCGGTAATGAACCTGCTTGGGTTTACGCCGGAAGTAACCAACATCACATCCGGCTATCTCTTCGCTTTGTCATGGGGTATCCCGCCTGTTTTTGCCTTCATGGTGCTTCGTTTTTTCAATGAAGCATTAGGCGCCACCAGACCTGCTCTTTATGTGACCCTGGTCGGCCTTTTTTTCAATATCCTGGGTAATTACACATTGATCTATGGTCACTTCGGATTCCCCGAACTTGGTGCTGTCGGCACCGGTTGGGCCACCGCCCTGGTTTTCTGGGTCATGTTTCTTGTCATGCTCGCTTTCACTGCCGGACGAAAAGCTTACAGGCGTTTCAAACTTTTTAATGGATTGCAAATGCCCGAGCGCGCTCACATTGGTGAGGTAATGCGCATTGGCACACCAATAGGAATTAGTATGGGTATGGAAACCAGTATGTTTGCCGTCGTGGCATTATTGATGGGATCCCTGGGTACAACCATAGTCGCAGCACACCAGGTAGCTATCAATATTGCTTCGGTCGCATTCATGATCCCTCTGGGCCTCTCCATGGCTATTACCGTTAGAGTTGGTCAGCTCCATGGTAAAAAACAGTATCAACAGGCGCGTCTGGCCGGTTTTACAGGCATCGGACTCTGCACTCTGATCATGAGCTTCACAGCCTTGTTTATGATCACCTTTCCCAAACAAATTGTCGGCATTTACACCAGCGACCCGGAAGTTATTGAAATGGCATCGATGCTTCTGATCATGGCTGCCATCTTTCAAGTTTCCGACGGTCTTCAGGTGGGTGGTTCCGGAGCCCTGCGTGGCTTGAAAGACACAAAAATACCCATGATCGTCAATATCGCCGCCTACTGGGTTATCGGAATCCCCTTGGGCTACACTCTCGGAATGGTGTTGGACGGTGGCCCAGCCGGTTTGTGGATTGGCCTGATAGCCGGTCTGACCGCCGCCGCGATCCTTCATAATGTGCGATTTTTTCTCATCAGCCGAAAAAACACCTCTCCCATTCTGCCCAGTCCATAGCAAATAAAACCCAGGTCAATCAGACTTGAGTTTAAAAATCGGTGTCTGTCCTTTTAGCAGCAAACAAACGATCTTTAATCCTTTCAGGTTATAATGATTTTGGGACACTCTTAAAAATAACTACCATGACCGTTTTTGTTCACCGCATTGAAACAGCTGTCCCCGAAGGTTTTTACACTCAGACTTTCGCATCTGAACTCATGCAAAAAAATGTCGGATCGCGTGATGGCACCAAACGCGTGATTCGTAGTATTTATGACCGTTCCGGCATCGAAAAACGGCACAGTGTCATTAATGACTTTGATACATCCTGTACCAATCCGCTTTTTTTTGACCAGAATGGAAACCATGTAGAAAGTCCCGACACCTATACACGTAACAACCATTACACACGGGAAGCAAGACGACTGTTCAGCCGCCTTGGAGATCAGTTGATCAGTAACACGCAGGGCTTTGAAAAGCAGGATATCACTCATGTCATAACCGTTTCATGTACCGGCTTTTTTGCTCCAGGCCCGGACTATTATGTGGTGCGTGACCTTGACCTGAATAGCTCTGTTGAGCGTTTTCACATTGGTTTTATGGGATGTTACGCCGCATTTCAAGGATTGAAAATGGCGAATGCTATTTGCAATTCCGAACCCGACTCCGTGGTTTTGGTGCTTTGCGTGGAGTTGTGTACGCTGCACCTGCAATTCGATGAGCACACAGACGCGATCATATCGGCCTCGGTCTTTGGAGATGGGGGATCCGGAGCTCTGGTGAGCGCCCGAAAGCCACAGCCTGTTTCTGAATACCACAAAAGCAAGCCAGAAAAACCCATTCGCCACCATGCGGAATCTCAAACAGAACAGCATCAGAATAATGGGACGAAATATGTGGACGGGGACACCGATCATAAGCATACCAACGTAAAACCGCTGAAAATCAGGACTTTTTTAAACGACCTGGCTATCGAAGGCGAGCAGGATATGGCGTGGACGATTGGCAACCATGGCTTCGAAATGAAACTCTCTACCTATGTTCCGGATATCATCCACAAAAACATCAGGCCTCTGCTTGAAAACATGCTACTATCTGCCGGAAACAAGACCGATGAAATCGCATATTGGGCAATCCATCCCGGCGGACGAGCAATACTGGATAAAATTCAACAAGCTCTTGAATTAAATGAACAGCAACTTTACGCATCGCGGTCTGTTCTTCGCGACTATGGAAACATGAGCAGTGCGACCATCTTGTTTGTGCTAAAGATTTTCATGGAAGACCCCCGGTTCAAACCCGACAATGACATTTTTGCAATGGCTTTCGGACCGGGCCTTACGATAGAAACGGGACTTTTCCAGCTTCAACATCCGTTTGATGAAAAAGTGACTTTTACTAATGAATCCCATGTTTCTACAATTTGAAAAACGACAAGCCGAACTGGTGGAGTGGATGGACAGGTCCGACTGCGACCTGGAAAAATTGACAAATACCTATCACTATTTCTCTTATGTCAATCGTTTTGTGACCAGGTGGCATACCGTTTACTCTCACTATATTCGCCCTTATTTGCATCCCGGCAAAACTTACCGACTACTCGATGTAGGATCAGGCGGTGGTGATATCGCTCAAATGTTCTTCAATCAAGCTAAAAAAGATGGATTTAAGCTGGATGTAACAGGCATTGATCCGGATCGCAGGGCATTGCAATTTGCCAAACAACATACCGTAAATCACGATGGTAACAGCACAACTCCTGAAAATGGCGCACAATTGCGTTTTATTCAGGCCGATACCTCCCATTACGTACGCAATGGTGAAAAATATGACTTTGTTATCTGTAACCATGTTCTTCATCATCTCGACACAGAGTCGGTTCACCCCTTTCTAAGTGAACTTGAGCAACTTGCATCCATTTGTGTGGTTTGCAGTGACATTGAGCGCTCCAAACTGGGATATGCTTTATTCTCAGTATTAACCATGCCTTTTTTTAACAACTCTTTTATACGCGCAGACGGACTTCTGTCCATCAAAAAGAGCTTTCGACAAGCGGAGCTAAGAAACTTTGTCCCGGAGGGGTGGTCTGTTCACCGGAAGCACCCATTCCGGCTTCTGGCCGTTCATAAAGCCCATTCCACCTCATAATTTCCACATGTATGCTCAGTAGCATATTAAAAAGCACCCTGCACCATCGTGGCTAATGACAGAAACCACCCACCGTCAACTGATCCAATTCATCCGGCCGATCGACAAACATACGACCTGATCATCTGTGGTGCCGGTTCTGTTGGTTTATTGAGCGGATTACTTGCGATATCCCTTGGCTTTCGTACACTCATTGTGGAGAAACACACCAGTTCATACAAACACTCCAGATCTATTGGCATTCATCCCCCTTCTCTGCAGATCCTGTCGAATATGGGCATATTGGACAGGTTTCTGGAACATGGCATGGTGATTACCAGAGGGATAGCCATGGAGAACCGGGACAAACACCTGGGAGTGCTGGACTTTTCCACCCTGCCCGAACCCTTTAATTACATTCTGACTGTTCCGCAATGGAAAACCGAAGATATCCTTGAGGAACAAATCAGACATAAAAATCCGGAAGCCATCGCAAGAGGCTGGACACTAACCGACCTGGATCATTCAGAAAACGGATCGATTTCGGTCACCATCCAATCCGGAAACGGTGACAAAGTTCCTCTTCATGCAAAGTATGTAATGGCATGTGATGGGAAAAACAGCACCGTTCGCCGGTTGGTGCAGATACCTTTTAGCGGGAGTCCTTACCGGCATCGCTATGCCATGGGGGATTTTGATGACAACACCCGTTTCAAATCCAACGCCGTCGTTTTCTTGAGTCCAAAGGGGCTCGTGGAATGCTTCCCGCTACCTGGTAATTTGAGAAGATGGGTCGTCCAACAGGATCCCGCCAAACCGGTGAATGGAACAGCCGACCTGACCAGCACCATTCAGAATCGCACAGGATTTTTGCCACCCTCTTCTACTTGTGCCATGTTTTCAGAGTTCGGAGTAGAACGGTATGTCACAGATCATTTCTGGAAAGGACGCCTAATAATAGCAGGGGATGCGGCTCATGTCATAAGTCCGATCGGTGGACAGGGAATGAACCTCGGCTGGATAAACGCCACTGATGCTGTTCATACCATCCGGAAAATAAAGGATTCCCGCCAGGGAATGGAAGCCGAAATGGATGATTACAATCAGAGAGTCCAAAAACGGACGCACTCCGTAATGCGACAGGCGGAATTCAATATGTCATTAAGCAGCAGGCAACCATTCGCCTCTTTTCGGAATTTCTGGGTAAAGGTTCTGTTACACAGTCCGGCTCAAACCTTTTTAAAAAAGCGATTTACCATGCAAAGACACATGGAACAGAAATCCAGGATCTAATAGACATGGGGAGGCTTTTTCGTTACTCTGAAAAAAGCTATTCTTCTTATCCCTTAAAAAAAAAAGCCCGCTCATCCGGAGATGGCGGGCTAAAGCAAGTAGTAAGGTCTAACCTTTACGTTTATTTAGTGTTAATGGGTCAATTGTAATTAACCAAATGATCTCCTTTTTGTCAAGTAAAAAATTACCGATTCACAGCGCGTACCGAGTGGTAGCGCTCTGCCACGGCATCCCAGTTCACAACATTCAAAAATGAGTTGACGTAATCAGTTCTTCTGTTTTGGTATCTCAGGTAGTATGCGTGTTCCCATACATCAACAGGAAGCAACGGAACGGTTACCATAGGAGAAAGATTCTGATGTTTTTCGGCCTGCAAAACCATAAGCTTATCGGAATAAGGCTCCCAGGCCAGTATTCCCCATCCACTTCCTTCAACAGCTCCGGAGGCAGCGACGTAATGCGCTTTGAACCGGTCAAAGCTGCCGAAAGATTGATTGATAGCCCGAACCAGTCCGGAATCGGTGGGTTCTCCACCTCCATCGGGACTCATAACCTGCCAAAAAATCTTGTGTAAAAAATGTCCGGCTCCATGAAAACCAACCTCCTTTGACCAGTGTTTAACCATCGAAAAGTCATCTTCCACCCTGGCCTCTTCCAGTTTTCCAAGTGCATTATTCAAGCCATTGACGTATCCCTGATGGTGGATGCTATGATGAAGCTCCATAGTCTGAGAGTCGATATAAGGCTCGAGATCATCGTAAGCATAAGCAAGGTGCGGAAGCTCATATTCTCCGGATTCTTCCGTCAAAGCTTCCATACCGGATGCGGCATAGGCAGAGGAGGCCCTTGCGTGCGAATTCCCCATACCCAGGGATCCGAGTAAGGCAAATCCTCCGAAAGTTGATGTCAAGTATTCTCTGCGATCCATAAGGCGAGATTTATATTGGTAGATTTATGTTCATTACCACTGAGAACACTATTTACAGCCGGTTCATTCGCAAGACAGCATTTTTCCACCGGGCTACTCGATCACCGATGCCGCCACGACATTGGCAACTTTGGCTCGCAAGTCACCAATCTCCCCGGTATCATCCGGAAACACTCTGTTAGTTAGCAGTATGATTGCCGTGCGGGAATCCGGATCCAGCACCATGGAAGTACCGGTATAGCCGGTATGGCCATAGGCATTGGGGCCAAACAAATCCCCCTGGTTTCCGGCATAGGGGGAGGACAAATCCCATCCAAGACCTCGCCCGAACCTCTCTTTACCATCCGGCAGGGTGGTCATGGCTCGCACAGAAGCCGGACTCAGTACCCGTACACCGTTTCGTTCTCCTTCATTCAACATCATGGCAGCAAAAAGGGCCAGGTCATCGGCAGTAGAAAACAGTCCGGCGTTCCCCGAAACTCCCAGCATGATTTCCCTGGCAAGGGGATCATGCACAATACCCGGCCTGACTCCCAGCTGGTCTTTGTCAACTGTCGGTGCGATACGATCTGCCAAAACCGTTTCCGGCAGGTAGAAGGTGTCATCCATCCCGAGGGGCTCAAAAATATGCCTGTGTGTCCAGGTGGCCATATCCACCTCTGTAACTGACTCAACAACTCGTTGCAGCATAATAAAACCGGGACAACTGTAATGAAAAATGTCAGTGGAGTCCGGCGCGTACTCCGATGGATGCGTATTCAGATAAGTGATCATGGAATCGGCTGTCGCGGCTCCGTAGTTATCTTGCAAATCTTCCACCCGTGCATATGAGGGAAAACCCGAGGTATGGGTGAGCAATTGCTTTAAATCCGGCACAAAGGCGAACAGCGAATCGGAGCGCTCATATTCCGGAAATACTTCAAGATACTTTGAAACCGGGTCGGACAGCAACAAACGACCGGTTTCCACCAGTTTCATAATAGCAGTGGCTGTAGCAACCGGCTTGGTCAGAGAGGCCAGATCAAAAATAGTCCTGTAGTCCAGACTTAATGTATCCCCTGTATATTGCATCGACCCATAAGCTTTTCGGTACACAATAGCATCTTCCTTGACTATCGCCAGAACAGCACCGGGCGTATCGCCACTCTCAATAGCATCATATACAAGCGAGTCCACCAATGAAAGATGATCCGGGTCCATTCCCCGATCCTCCGGCTTCACCAATGGCAGGGTATTTGCACGTACACCGGACAGCGAAGCTAACCATATGGATGAGACAACGATAAAAGCTAACAAATTTCTCATGACTACAACTTTCGGTTATGTAAAAACGATAGCGACTACTTGCTGACGGATTCTCCTTCAGCATACCTGTGAACCGATTTTTACTTAAACAAAATACCTTCGGGGAATAGAGAATTGCAATAGAGCATGGGGGTTTAGGATCGCGACATTTTATACGGAGCCCCTCTCAGCAGAAGCCATTTCATAACAAGGTATCAAATATTGCGAGATTGCAATATTTACTTTATATTTCCAGACTTGTTAGATAAATCTATACTTAGCGATCCAAAAACCATAAAACACCGTGAATACCGAGAGTTTCAAAACATATTCGGCCAAGCCGGATGACATCCAGAAAAAATGGTTAGTCATTGACGCAGAAGGAAAACCGCTTGGGCGACTCAGTACAAAGATAGCTTCCCTGCTCAGGGGAAAGCATAAGCCCGAATTCACACCCCATATGGACACAGGTGACAATGTCATTGTAGTGAATGCCGAGAAAGTGGCATTAAGCGGAAAAAAGATGACAGATAAACTTTATTTCCGACATTCCGGCTATCCGGGGGGGACCAAATTCACAACGGCGGAAGAAGCTTTGCGGAAAGACCCTACTTTTCTGGTGCGTAACGCCGTAAAAGGAATGGTTCCCAAAAACCGTCTCGGCCGCAAGCTACTTGCAAATCTGCGTGTATTTGCCGGTCCTGATCACAATTTGAATGCACAAAAACCAGAAAAAATTGAGCTTTAATAATGGCTAATCAATCTTTCTTAGGCCGTAGAAAAACATCCACAGCGCGTGTACATGTGCGGCCCGGCAGTGGAAATATCACTGTCAACAACAAATCGTATGAAGATTATTTTGTGCTTCCTGCGCAGCG
>CAYMBG010000044.1:13698-16079 GCA_964388615.1 uncultured Chitinophagales bacterium
TTCGGTCACCTCACCAGAAGATGGAATCCCAAAATGCGTGAATTTATCTTCATGCAGAGAAACGGAATCCATGTCATCGACCTCAACAAAACTCATGCCCTGCTTCAGGAATCTCTGGACGAAATTGGCAAAGTAGCCCGTTCCGGAAAAAACGTACTCTTTGTAGGTACAAAGAAACAGGCACAGGAAATTATTCGAACCGAGGCACAGCGATGTGACATGCCTCATGTCACGCATCGTTGGCTAGGTGGCATGCTCACCAATTTTGTAACCATCAAAAAGAGTATTTCACGCATGGAGGAAATTAACGCCATGCAAACCGATGGCACTTACGATAACATCACCAAAAAAGAGCGGCTCATGCTGGATCGTGAAAAAAGCAAGCTCGAAGATGTGATGGGTGGTATCTCCAAAATGAACCGTTTGCCCGGAGCTCTTTTTGTCGTGGATATTGTAAAGGAAAGCATTGCCGTAAATGAAGCTCTCAAACTCAATATTCCGATTTTTGCGCTGGTTGATACCAATTGTGACCCGGACGTGCCTGACCATATCATCCCCTGTAACGATGACGCCGCAAAAGCTATTCAGTTGGTAGCTTCCAATATTGCCGATGCTATTACAGAAGGTATGGCTGAGCGGGAAGCCTATCAGGAAGAACAACTTGCGACGGAGTCAATGGCTCAGCAAGAAGGTGACGAAGCAAAGCAGGAAATGTCGGAAGCTGATGTAAAAACGACTCGACGCAAGCGATCCCGCAAAGCCAAAACTACTGCCAAGGAACAACCCGCTTCTGAAAAAACAGAAAAAGATAGTTCAGAAAGCAGTACGGACGAAGCTACAGCATCGAAACCTGAACAGGAAAGTACCGAAAAGAGTGTGAGTCAGGCCCAGGAAGAGCCTGTCAAATCCGTGAAATCCACAGAAAAGACAGAAAAGAAAGATTCTGCAGAAAGCAAACAGAGCAGTAAGAAAGCAACCAAAAAAACTACTGCCAAGTCATCTAAAAAAGAGACTTCCTCCGAAGAGCCGAAAGCATCGGCAGAATCTGAATCAAAAACCGATGACGACAGCAACTCTGACAAACAATAATCTTTTTGCTTTCTGCGTGTTGTCGAAAATCACCGAACCACAACTTTAACACACGTATTTAGAAGACCATGAGCATATCTGCCTCAGATGTAAAAAAACTTCGCGACCAGACCGGCGCGGGAATGATGGATTGTAAAAAAGCACTATCCGAAGCTAACGGTGACATGGGTGCCGCCATTGAACTGCTTCGTAAAAAGGGACAGAAGGTTTCTGAAAAAAGAGCAGATCGTGAAGCCAATCAAGGAGTTATCGTTACTCTTGTATCGGATGACAAAAAGAAAGCTGTTGCGGTAGAATTGAATTGCGAAACCGATTTCGTCGCCAAGAATGAGGAGTTTGTAGGTTATGCCAATGATTTCGCCAAAGCCATATTTGATCAGGAACCTGCAGATCGCGATGCCCTACTCGCCTCTTCCAT
Source organism: uncultured Chitinophagales bacterium (assembly GCA_964388615.1). Classification (GTDB taxonomy): domain Bacteria; phylum Bacteroidota; class Rhodothermia; order Balneolales; family Natronogracilivirgulaceae; genus SLLW01. The sequence continues at coordinate 15,206 of CAYMBG010000044.1, forward strand.
CAAAGATCTCACCATTGCCGATATGCTCAAGGATCTTGTCGGAAAAATAGGTGAAAAAATTGACATCGGACGCTACGAAATCATGGAATCCGATGGCCAAATCCAGGATTATATCCATCCCGGTAATCAACTTTGTGTCCTTGCAGAATTCGATGGTACCCTTGAAAGCCCTGAAGTCGGAAAGGATGTCGCTATGCAGATTGCAGCTATGAATCCTATCGCCGTAACCAGGGATGAGGTTGATGCCGAACTCCTCGAAAAAGAGAAGGACATTGCCAAAGCTCAGCTCTTAAGTGAGGGTAAGCCGGAAGAGATCGCGGAAAAAGCAGCGGCCGGCAAAATGCGGCGATTCTTTGAAGAGCGCGTACTCTTGGAGCAGAAATTTGTAAAAGACGGTTCTCTGAGTGTTCAGGAATACCTTAAACAATCTGATGCGCCTCTGGTTAAATCATTTGCGCGGATACAGCTAGGAGAACAATAATTGATTGCTATTAAGGCCGCCATTTGGTGGCCTTTTTTTTATCCTGAAGATTTGTACAAGCGATATCACATCAATCTTCTTTACACTTCGTTAATCACACGGACAGTTAATTACCCGGAGCTTAATCTTGAATAAATTCAACAGAGTACTCTTAAAACTTAGCGGAGAGTCACTACTTGGCAAAAAGGGCCATGGTATCGATGGCGAGGTGCTCTCCCGGTATGCCGAAGAAATCAAAGAAGCCGCTGAAACCGGGACTCAGATCGCTATTGTCATTGGTGGTGGTAACATCTTTCGGGGTGTAAAAGGAGCCACCCAGGGCATGGACCGGGTTCAAGGTGATTATATGGGAATGATGGCTACCATGATCAACAGTATTGCTCTACAGGACGC
>CAYMBG010000044.1:16179-18329 GCA_964388615.1 uncultured Chitinophagales bacterium
GAGGTGAGGATGTCGGAACCAGAGTTTACTGGGATTGAACGAGCTTTCTTTTTTTCCAATTTGTTATATCTTTAATGTCTGTACAACCTTTTTTTCGAACCTTATTATACAGATGTTATGATTCCCGAACTGCAGCCATTTATTGATCAGGCCAAAGAACAGATGAAAGAAGCTGTCTCCTATCTCAAAAAGGAATTAGGCCACATTCGTGCCGGAAAAGCCAGTCCCCAATTACTGGATGGTATTAAAGTGGAGTATTACGGCACGCAAACACCTTTAAATCAACTGGCAAATATTTCAGCGCCCGACGCCCGTTTGCTGACGGTGGAACCTTTTGACAAATCGTCGGTCAAAGCCATTGAAAAAGCGATTATGTCCTCTGGTCTTGGATTAAACCCCAACAACGACGGTTCCATGATCCGCATCCCCCTTCCGGTACTTTCAGAAGAGCGGCGAGCCGAACTGGCTAAAGCCTCCAAAGAAAAAACTGAAGCAGCCCGGATCAGCGTCCGTAACACTCGTCGCGAAATAAAGGATGCCATCAAAGAAGAGGTTAAGAACGAATCTCTTCCTGAGGACACTAAGTTTGAGGCCGAAGAAGAACTCCAAAAACTCACCGATTCCCACATCTCCAAAATTGATCAGATGCTCAAGGAGAAGGAAGAGGAAATAATGACTGTTTAAAACACCGAGCGGAGTTTATCGTACATGTATCTTGCCGAACTTGAACTACAAGGTTTCAAAAGTTTTGCCAATAAGACCAAAGTCAAGTTCGACAGCGGCATTACTTCTATTGTCGGACCCAATGGTTGCGGGAAATCAAATATTGTAGACGCGCTGCGTTGGGTATTGGGAGAACAGCGTCCCTCCCTCCTGCGCTCTGCGGCCATGAGTAATGTGATTTTCAATGGCACAGCCTCTAAAAAAGCGCTGGGAATGGCAGAGGTATCGGTAACGATTATCAACAACAGAGGAGTGCTTCCGACGGAGTTCTCGGACATCACCATGACCCGCAGGCTTTACCGTTCTGGTGAAAGCGAATACCTGCTCAATAAAAAACCATGTCGTCTTCGTGATATCACCGACCTGTTCATGGATACCGGAATGGGTGCAAATGCCTATTCGGTTATTGAACTCAGTATGGTTGATGAGATTCTGAATGATAAAAACAATGACCGGAGAAGGCTCTTTGAGGAAGCGGCGGGTATTACAAAATTCAAGGAGCGGAAAAAACAGACCATGAAAAAGCTCTCCGATACGCGTGCTGATTTGCAGCGTATGGAGGATATTTTAGTGGAAATCCGCAAGAAAACCCGTTCGTTGCAATCCCAGGCATCCCGGGCTGAACGGGCACATCGGTATAAAGAAGAGCTGGATTTTTTGGATAAGGCTGTTTCCCGTCAGGAGTACCTGAATGTACGATCCGAACTCAATCCACTCCTTGAAAGAATAGCCAACGCGACATCCGCAAAGGAGGATCTCGACAGACGCCTGAAGCGATTGGAACAAAACGAAACCGAGGCGCATGAGCAGTTGGTCGCCAAAGAACAGGCCTTAAACGAAACCCGCAAAAAATCGGAGCAAATTGCCGGTTCTGTACAGGAAAAACGAAGCGAGATCCAAGTTACCTCTCAGAAAATCACCAACGAAGAAAATGTCATTCGCGGATATGAACAGGATGTATATCAGGCTGAAAAGGACATTAAGGACCTGCGTAACAACCTGAAGGCCAATAAAGAGGAGCTCGTAGAAGCCGAAGAAAACCTGACTTCCTCTCAAAAAGAGCATGACAACGCCCGCGAACAATTGGAACGAAGCCGGAAGGCTGTCGCTGAGGTACGCTCTGAACTGGATAACGTAAATCAGGAACACAACAAGCTCACTCAGCGTATAAATGAACTCCAGAACCTGCAGGTTCGCCTCGAATCCCGAATTGAAAACAGCACAGAGCAAAAAAAACAGCTAAACAAAGAGATCGAAGAGAGTCGCCAAAAGCGTTCCTCGCTGGAAGAGGAGAAGGAAAAAATGGAAGGGCAGCAGGATGTTTTGCATTCGGAATATTCAGAGGCTGAACAGGAGCTGGAAAAAGCACGAAATGACAGAGAATCCCTGTCCGGTGAAATAAATCAGCAAAAAGACCATATCCGTTC
>CAYMBG010000044.1:18429-21547 GCA_964388615.1 uncultured Chitinophagales bacterium
CAGGCTTTTGAAATGCTCAGGGAGAACGACAAAGGGCGTGTGACCATCATCCCATTGAACCGTATTAACCCGGATGAAAAAGTTACCGGGGATGCGATCTATCACCACATTGCGACGGATCCGGTATATGAACCGCTACGCCAGTTGTTTTTTGGAGATGTTGTTTTAGCCAACGACCTTAATGAGGCACAAAGTGTCTCTGTTAAACAGCACTGCCCTGCCGTCACACCAACCGGTGATGTAGTCACCGCTGATGGACTCATGTACAGTGGCAGTACCAATAAAAATGCCGGAATTCGCATCGGACTTCGTGAAAAGATCGAGAAACGGGTTCAACAAGCGGAAGATACGGCCTACGAGGTGGAAAAAGCGGAGGTCCAACTTGATGATCTGGAAGAAGAATACCGTAAAATTGAACTACAACCACTCCAACAGAAAGTAAAAGAAGCCTCGGCCGCCCTTCAAAAGCACGAGGCGCGGGCGGGATCATTCCAAAACCAGGCCGAATTTTATGACAATAATATTCAGGATCTGGAATCCCGGCTGGTAGAACTTGACCGGACCATAAAGAAAGCAGAAGAGGAGTTGAACGGTATTAATCCGGAACTGGAAAAGTTACACACCAGGATCAACACCATTGTACGTGATAGTGTTACCCTGAAGTCACGTTTACAAGAAAAAGAAGATACCCTGCAGCGATCTCAAACCCGTTTCAACGAAGTCGCACTTAAACTGCAAAACAAAGAGAATGAGGTTAACACCCTGAAGCGGGAGATTGAACGATTCGAAGCTGACGTACAATCCATTAAGGACCGGCTTGAGCAGCGTGCGGAACGCGCGAAATCCAGTAAAGAGACCATCGTCTCACTCAGAGAACAGATAGAGGACGATGAAGACACCCTTCGTGAGCTCTTGATATCCAAAGAGGAAACCGCAAAGGAGTTGGAGCAAGCCGAAGAAACCTGTTCACATCAACGCGGAAAAATCAACCTTCTGGAAGAAGACCTGAAAGATGTACGTCGCAAAAAAGAATCCAATCAGGACTTGCTTCATTCACTTGAGCTGGCTCAATCCAGGTTGGAGATGGAACAGAACGGTATCAATGACCACATCTGGGAAACCTACAGCATGACCATTGACCAAATTGACCAGGATTTGCCGGATGACACTGATATTGCTACCGCACGCGAAACTATTTTTACCTTGAAAGAGCGCTTGAAAAACATCGGAGAGGTGAACCCGCTCGCTATAACCGAATATGAGCAGGAAAAGGAGCGCCTGGAGCACTTTGAAAAGCAAATTCAGGATCTTGAAAATGCAGAAGAACAGCTGATAGAGACAATTCAGGAGATCAATGACAGCGCGCAAGAACGCTTCAACAAGACCTTCAAGGAGATCCGCGAAAACTTTCAGACAGTATTCAACACCCTTTTCGAAGAAAACGACCACTGTGACCTGGTCCTGGATGAAGAAGCGGAAGATTCGCTGGAAGCAAAAATCAAGATTATTGCCAACCCACGGGGTAAGCGTCCCAGTGTCATTGAACAGCTTTCAGGTGGCGAAAAGACGCTGACGGCAATCGCATTGCTATTTGCCATCTACCTGGTCAAACCATCGCCATTTTGTGTGATGGATGAGGTAGATGCCCCCCTGGATGATCCCAATGTCCTGAGATTTACAAAACTTTTAAAAAAGTTCAGTGACCAGACTCAATTTGTTGTCATAACCCACAACAAAACCACGATGGAGAAATCCGAGATGATGTATGGTGTCACCATGCCTGAAATAGGGATCAGTAAACTGGTTGGTGTACGACTTGAAGATGTCGCAGCATAACCTTCCGATCACCCACCTACCTCCCTGCCTGAACACGATCCTAAAACCACAAATTCACAGAAGCCTTGAGCGATAACAAGATCATATTTTCCATGATGGGCGTGGGAAAATCCTACGGCCCGAATCAGCAAGTGCTGAAAGATATTTACCTCTCGTTTTTTTACGGGGCCAAAATCGGCATCATCGGTGCCAATGGCTCCGGAAAAAGCACCTTGCTTCGCATCATTGCCGGACTCGACGACAATTACCAGGGGGAGGTCACCTCTAAATCCGGTGTCACTTTTGGTCATCTTCCACAGGAACCCGAATTGGACCCCGATAAAACAGTAATGGATATCGTGGAGGAGGGAGTGCAGGAACTGGTTGACCTGGTGCGTGAGTATGAAGCAGTCAGCGAAAAATTTTCAGATCCGGACGCCGATTTCGACACGTTGATCGCCCGTCAGTCCACCCTTCAGGAAAAAATTGACCAGAAGGACGCGTGGGATCTGGAAAGCAAACTACAAATGGCGATGCAGGCTTTGCGATGTCCTCCTAAAGACACAAACATAAAGGTCTTGTCAGGCGGAGAACGAAGACGGGTTGCATTATGCCGTCTGCTGCTTAAAGAACCGGATGTACTGCTTCTGGATGAACCCACCAACCATCTCGATGCCGACTCGGTAAACTGGTTGGAACAGCATTTGGAACGTTATGAGGGAACGGTAATTGCTATCACCCACGACCGCTACTTCCTCGATAACGTTGCCGGATGGATACTGGAACTTGATCACGGGGAAGGTATACCCTACGAGGGCAACTACTCCGGTTGGCTGGAACAAAAACGAAAGCGCCTTGACACTGAAAAACAGCAAAACAACCGGCTGCAACGAACCATCGACCGGGAGATGGAGTGGATCAACACCAATCCCAAAGGAAGGCAGACCCGCAACAAAGCGCGTATATCGGCCTACGAGGAACTGCTATCGGCCCGGGAACAAGAAAAGAAACGAGAAGAACTGGAAATCTACATTCCGCCCGGACCGCGACTGGGTGACAAGGTTATCCGTGCGCACAATGTGTCCAAAGGTTTTGATGATCTCCTGTTATTTGAAAATATGGAATTTGATCTACCTGCCGGTGGAATTGTAGGAGTTATTGGTCCCAATGGAGCAGGAAAGACTACTCTTTTCCGCATGATAACAGGCCAGGAGCAACCTGATAACGGCTCATTCGAAGTAGGTGAAACGGTAAAAATCGGTTATGCCGATCAATCCAGACCGTTGGATTCGGATAAAACCAT
>CAYMBG010000045.1:0-5226 GCA_964388615.1 uncultured Chitinophagales bacterium
GTCGGTATCAGTCCATACATCCCAAAATACCATGCCACTCCGGAGGCAATGAGTAATGCCGGAACCACCGTCTTAATCTGGTATCGTAAAAAAGCTCTTCCGGGCGGTCTCACTCCGGGAAGTTTCACATCATATTCCGGCAACATATCCTTCATAAAACGGTCCAGTTCCGATTTGCGAATCAGCGGAAAAAGCACGGATGTTTTACCTCCTTCGTCACCAAAACCGGCATTCTCAATATAGACCGTGGCAAACCCAAAAGGCTGGCGCAAGATCCCTTCAACCACTCGAACAGCCTGTATACGATGATAGGGAATGGTTATCTGTTTTTTCTCAAAAAGACCACGCCGAAACTGCAACTCTCGATCGTTGCGGTTAAGCGTAAAGCCGGAGAACTTCAGCAGGGTTCCGAAAACCGATAACAGCCAGGCTGCCACTACCGCTATAACGGCAATGGTTATCCAGAAATCGGCTGTAGTACCGCTCGCATACATCTCTACAAGTTCGATCATCTGTTCGTCGGATATCACCTGATTGATCTGTGACATCAGGGTACCAACGATAGACAAAGCCACCCCAAAGCTTCCAGCTGTACTTGCAGCCAGAAGCAATCGTTTGCGTGACAAACGATAATGTGGCCAGTAACCGGCTTCGGAAGCCTCTTCCGATTCTCTTTTTTCCACCTCCAGAGCTTGTTCTATAGCCTGTGCATCACTACGAGTGATGGCACTGATCTCCGCTTCCGGGGCAGCTCCACCCGCCGTCAACACGTTCACGCGCACCAGTCCGAAAAGCCGTTGCACCGGACCCGAGCTGATATCTATGGCCTGGATACGGTCACGGGGCACATACCGCTTTTTTCGAACAATCAAGCCCTGCTCGATCCGCAGCTCATCCTCTTCGACCCGCCAGGTAAACCGAAGCCAGCTAACAAACCCGACAAGCAACAATACCGTTATCATCAATGAAATGCCCCACCATGAAAACAGCGGAGAATTCCCTCCTTGTCCCACAAAAAACACGAGGATCAGTGGAATAAACATCTCCCGCAAAGTACGCAAGACAAAAGTCAGTGTAGCCACCGGATGTTGCCTGCGCGGGTAGCTGATATCCGGCAATAAGGGTTCTGATGGCTTTTCCTCGGTCATGGCCTCCGGTTCCATTTGACGAAAATAATCACAAGTCCTCCCTTGCTACTCGGGCATACTCAGAGATGGTATTGCGCAACTCATCGGCTACCGGTTCGGAAAGTGCAGGGATTTCGTGAGTATCGCCGGCGGTGGTGATTGTAACCGACGCCAATCCAAACTGCCGGTAAACCGGTCCCTGACGGGTATCCACATGCTGAACTCGCTTGATCGGAATGAGTGTACGGATAACCACAAACAACCCCCGCTGCAAATCGATTTCGTTTCGGTCAACCCGGTAGCGCCAACGTTTCCAACGGACATATGGAATCACCGTCCCCTCCAAAATCGTAAGAGTCAGAAACAGGATTCCAAGAACGTAGGCCGGCCAGACAGGCCAATCTGCACCCGAAGCCAGTACAGCACCATAACCCAAAGGGATAATCCAGTATATAAGCGAACCCAGGGCACCGGCTATTCGCCAGGCATTTACAGCGTCCGGTGACAGGTAGTTACGCCCCTGCTCATCCTGAAGTGCGGGCTTCGGGGTCTTGTTGTCATCTTCTACCATTGATTATAATCTGCCTTTATATGATTTACCATCCGCTTGAATACCGTTTATCGGGAAGGGTTGTCAATGTTAATATCACGGTGCAAAATAGCACATTGCACCAGCTCATCAAAGAGTCTTCGTTGCGAAGGTACTTGCGGAAGATATTCCGGATGCCACTGAACACCAATCATAAACGGATAATACTTGTGTTCGATGGCCTGGGCTACTCCACTCCATTCCCGCGCAACAATCCGTATGTCTTTTCCCTGTTGTTTAACCGCCTGATTGTGCAAGCTGTTTACCCGGATTTCCGGCTGACCAATTATCGATTGAAGCCGGCTCTCCGCTTCAAGTGTGACAGGCTTTCTTGGATAGATAGTGGTAACCTTCGGCCTCTCAATATAGTAATTGGCCAGGTCCCGATAGAGTGTTCCCTGGTGATAAACATTCAGAAGTTGTGCTCCCCGGCATATTCCCATCACCGGAATCCTTCTATTAACAGCTCGATCAATCAATCGCCATTCCATGTCATCCCGAGCCAGATCCACCCCGATAGAACCAGCACTGAACGCTTTGCGAAACAGCAAGAAAAGCGGAGCGAGAATAAGTGTCATCCAACGCTGCCTTTTGGGTTCATGAAGATCGGGTGATGTCCGGATATTTTTCAAGTCTGTGATCAGATCTTCATATCTTCCCGGATCAATATCCGCTCCTCCCCCAAGAATAAGCGCATCGGGTCCGGAACCAGCTGACTTCTCCAGGACTTTTGCAAGAGCGCCGGGTGTCACACGTACCGGGATCCCCCCACTCCTGCGCACGGCAAAACGGCTTGCATACCAGGCAACAATTCCTCCTTTATCCGGACCTGTAACCCAAATAATTGGTTTTTTCTTCCTGCTCATGGACACTCACATATTCTTCGCTTCATAATTACGTCAACACGGACCTTTCCTTTGAAACCTGTCAATTGGAAAACAGGTCCCGCATCTCATGCATCCACTCTTCGGTGAGCGTTTTGATGGGATGCCGCTTTCGTTTCAGATAAAGCGCTTGCATCCTGGCCATTTTACTGCCCGACTCGGCCAGACGCTCAACCTCTACCCAGACATTCCACTCACGGGTAAAGGTCCAGTTGGGATCATCAATTGAGCTGTTAGGCAAGCGATAATGGAAAGTTGGCCGGGGTCGGATCAACTCATCGCTCAACTTCCGGCGAACAAGATCCTCGTCATACCACGCGAACAACGGCAATAAATCGAGCGGACGGTTGCGTGTCGGGTTGTCTTTGAGATAATCCTCCATGAAAACAGTTGGGTCCGGTTTATATTCGGGATCCAGGACATGGGTAACATACTTGTCGGGAAATGGATCGATAAAGGGCGTGATTTCACGCATCATATCTATTTCATGCGATAAGCGTAACCACTCATAAAGTAACAGAAAAGCCTGAAAATAACGCCTTATTACCGAAAAATCGTTAGAAGGGGTCTCCGGATTAAGATGCAAACCAAAGGCTTTGAACGGTGAGGCGGAAGTCCCTTTTCCGCGCATCCTGTAAATCGCTACCCGTAACTCCTCCAGCTCGACAATTTTGTCAAAGGTAACCGGTGGAAATGAAACCTCATACGGGACAAAAGGTTGGGCAGTTGTTGCCAGCAGCTTTTCGACCCGCTTTTGCCAACGGGCATCAATATGCACACCCAGTTCTTCTCCGAATTTCCCCAAATAATCTGTTTTTGAAAGCTTTTGCAGCAAAACCCAGTCCAACTCTATAGTAAAATCACCAAGACGGGTATTTTTTACATATTTCTTGTAATCACTCTCTGACTCAGTAGTTCCCCCATAGCAAATTCGCACCAGAGAAGCGATTCGTTCTATATCCAACCCTGAAAACTCAATCTCCAACCCCATTTTACGTGGCTTTCCCTGCACATTCTGTGGTAGGGGTGGAATCTGTACACTTTCGGAAAGAGCATTTTTATGGAACATCCCGGATATATTTTTGCTCATAAGGTGTTATTAAAGGGTTGGGAGTACGTCACCACTGGTCATTTTAAATTTCATTGCGATAACGAACAGCCCGGGGAATTTACGTAATCCCTCAATTTATTAAACACAATCCGTCTCTGATATAATTCATCTTTATCCTTAAATTGGATGATGAAATTCCGGAAATGTTTTTTTCCTTACAGATCAATACCAAACATAATCTGATCAATCTACTATGGCGAAAGAATTTGATGTATGTATAATCGGCTCGGGACCGGGCGGCTACGTCTCAGCCATCCGCGCAAGCCAGCTTGGCCTTAAAACCGCAATCGTTGAAAAAAGCGAACTTGGAGGGGTTTGCCTGAATATCGGCTGTATTCCCACCAAAGCGTTGCTCAAGTCGGCTCAGGTTGCCGAATATTTACAACATGCGGGCGACTACGGTTTTGATGCCGGTGAAGTAAAAACCGACTTCCCAAAAATTATCAAGAGGAGCAGGCGTGCCGCGAAAAAGATGAGTAAAGGCGTTCAATTCCTTATGAAAACCAATAAAATCGAGGTGCTCAAAGGTAAAGGGGTTTTCGATTCCTCCGAGGAGCTCAAGATTCTCGATGAAAAAGAGAAAGAAACCGAACGTGTAAAAGCAAAACATTTCATTGTGGCGACAGGTGCGCGACCGCGTGAACTGCCAAACCTTAAATTTGATGGTAAGACCATCATCGATTCCGAAGGTGCGATGAAACTTGAAAAACAGCCTGAGAGCATGGTAATCGTAGGTGGCGGAGCCATCGGGATTGAATTTGCATACTTTTACCACGCAATCGGTACCGATGTAACGGTCGTGGAAATGCAGGATACCATCCTGCCTGTTGAGGACAGCGAGGTCAGCAAGGAGCTGGAAAAACTGTACAAAAAGAAAGGATTGAACATTCTAACCGGCAGCACCGTTGAAAATGTCAAAAAGAAAGGCCAGAAGCTTGAGGTTACCGTCAAGACCAAAGACGGCGAGGAAAAGCTGGAAACCGGCGTGGTACTCTCAGCTGTCGGGGTAGTCGGTAATGTCGAGGGACTTGGACTTGAAGATGCCGGTGTCAAAGTTGAGAAAGGAGCCATTCAAGTTGACCGAACTACTTATCAAACCAGCGTCGACGGCATTTATGCCATCGGGGACGTCGCCGGTCCACCCTGGTTGGCACACAAAGCGTCTCATGAAGGATTGCGCTGCGTCGAACGTATTGCCGGAGAAAATCCGCAACCCATCAATTATCAAAATATTCCAGGTTGCACGTATTGTCAGCCGCAGGTAGCATCGGTCGGGATGACCGAGCAACAGGCCAAAGATGCCGGACACCAAATAAAAGTTGGTAAATTCCCGTTCCAGGCTAACGGTAAAGCGGTTGGTGCCGGCCATACCGACGGCTTTGTAAAGGTCATTTTCGACGAAAAATATGGAGAATGGCTGGGATGCCATATGATCGGCGCGGATGTCACCGACATGATCTCTGAAGCGGTTGTGGCGCGTGACCTGGAAACGACCGGACACGAAATCATCCAGGC
>CAYMBG010000045.1:5326-21356 GCA_964388615.1 uncultured Chitinophagales bacterium
TTTTTTCTCCTGTTGCCTTTTGCAACAGTATTTGCAGATGCACCCGAACCGCCAATATTTTCTCATCCGGCCGGCACTTTCGATCGATCATTTGACCTGGAAATAACCGCTGAAGAAGGAACAACGATCCACTACACGGTGAATGGAAGAGCGCCCTCCTCTTTCACAAGCCAATACGAACCCGGCCAACCACTTCCCATCTCCGGAACCGTGATGGTACGTGCAAAAGCCTATGACGAGCAGGGGGAAGCCAGTGAAACCGTAACAAAAACATACACTCAGCTCGCCCGCCCTCTCATCAACTTCGATTCCAACCTGCCTCTGGTTATTGTCCATCAATTTGATGATGTCATGGATGACCGGGGTGCTTATCGCAGTACGGTCTCTTTTTCAGTAATTGACCGGAAACATGACGGACGCGCACATTTACTTTCCGATCAACTTCACCTTCAGAGCCGTTCGGAATCGAATTACCGGGGCTCCAGTTCTTTGCAGTTTCCCAAAAAACAGTTCGGGGTTCGCTTGATCGATGATCAGGGAGATAACCGAAATGAACCTATACTGGGCATGCCTTCTGAAAACAACTGGATCATGTATGCCCCTTACGATGACAAAAGTCTCATCCGTAATGCCATAGCCTATCAACTGAGCCGGGACATGGGGCATTATGCGCCACGAACCCGCTTCGTTGAACTCTTCCTGCATGACGGAGACGGCCCGCTCACCGAAAGCCACTACCACGGCGTTTATATGCTGGTTGAACGGATCAAATGGGATGATAATCGGGTTGATATCACCAAAATATCGGATGAAGACAACGCAGAGCCCGATATTTCAGGTGGTTACATCATCAATTATGACCGGGACGTGCATTTCAGAAGTTCCCATAAAAATACCGGGTTTGCTTTAGTCAGACCTCAAACCTGGGATATTACTGATCCGCAACGGGACTGGATATCCAATTACATAGGTGACCTTGAAACCGCTTTGTTCAGTAATAACTTCACGGATCCCGACGAGGGATATGCCGCTTTTCTTGAACCGGATTCATTCATTGACCATCACCTCATTACCGAAGCCCTAAAAGAGATTGATGGATACCGGCTCAGCACCTATATGTATAAAGACCGTAACAGCCGAGTGGTTATGGGGCCGGTCTGGGATTTTAACATCAGCATGGGCAATGTTGACTACCATCCCAACAGCGCTGTCAGAGATGCCCAGGGATACTGGGAACCTGATCCCTGGAGTCCCGAAGGCTGGTACTATAAGCTAATCGACGAACGACAGTACCTTAACGGTTGGTATTCCAGGCTTTTTGAGGATCCCGATTTCGAAAACCGCTACAGCAACCGTTGGTGGGAGTTGCGAACGGGTCCTTTTTCAACGGAACACCTCATAAATATGATTCAAAACTACGCAGAGCTTCTTGATGAAGCACAAAAGCGTAACTTTGAGCGCTGGCCGGTTCTTGGTCAGTATGTTTGGCCCAATCACTTCATCGGCAACACCTATGAAGAGGAGATCGATTTTTTGGTAGATTGGGTGGAGAAACGGATGCAATGGATCGACTCCAATATGCCCGCTCCGGATACAATTCCCGATAAACAGCTTCGCTATTTCTGGAGTTTCGGAGACGACTTGCCTAATAACACCCCTTTTGAGACGCTGAATGCAGACTATGCCGTGATGGATCACGCTCGCATCCATTTTCACTCGGCACTTGATGGCTACCCATTTCACGAAGACCATCCCATGTGGCGCAAATCCTCCATGGAGCGACGCAACCGACCAACCGATATCAACTACCGCCGTGACGGCAATCTCGGCCGGAGTTATAAACGCGACGCTATGCGTGCCCTCCAGATCCGCCAGCCTTTCACCGGCGACGGAGGAGAAAACATGCTTGTTTTTGAGATGCCTACCACAAATATGGAGAATGTGGTTTTCGGATTCGCTGCCATGGATGAAATGGCCGCAGACACCCTGCTGATTGATTATTCAATCGCGGAGGGAGAGCCCGACTGGACTACAGAGGGACTTGCTCGTCACCATCATGCCCTTGCATTTCATTATCAACACTACGAATTAGCTTTCGACAACATACCCGAATCAGATAACAACCCCGATTTCAAAATTCGTATTCGATTCGACGGAGATAATCTTGAACAAGACATCGGGACCGCCGTTCTATTCAATAATTTCAGTCTGGATGCAAAGATAGCCAAACCCGATATCCCGGATCAGGGGGATGAGGACGAAGCGGATGAGGAAGTCATCCGTACATTTCAACTTGAACAAAATACCCCCAATCCGTTCAACCCCGCCACTACCATCACCTACGCAATTCCCAACCGCAGTGATGTCACTCTGACTGTCTACAACGTAATGGGCCAAAAAATCAAGGTGCTTGTAGATGACCGAAAGAATGCCGGCAAACATACCCATACATTCGATGCCTCAGATCTGGCCAGCGGTGTCTATATTTATGAGCTCCGAACACCGTTTCAGCGAACATCACGAACTATGACTTTCGTCAAATAATTCCCTATGAACCCAGGAAATATCTTCTATGGTCATAGGAAACAACATTCCTTTCACACAATACGAACCTTTGGAGTATTGCAACTTTGAAGACTACCTGATCTGGCTTGGTGAGCTACCCTGACTCGGGTCATGGGCAATCCGGGCAGGCAGGAATCCCTCCGGGTAGTCCGTCACATAACCCTCACCGAAAAGCCGATTATGAACAACGGTATTTCGATGTACTTCCCAATCAAATTTTCCCCTTTTCCGCAAGTACAACGTAATAAAGGAGGAGGTAATCACGATGAATGTCGAATAAAGAATCGCCAGCCAGATCATTTGATCCTGTATGACCGGCTCGGTAAAACTAAGCAGGATTATCGCAAAGGAAACCGGACCGTTCTGGATGCCGGTCTCCAGTGAAATAGCCCTTTGGAAAAGCGGTTGTACCCCCAGGAGCCTGGACACCCAATAACCGAAAAAGAACCCAAGAAGCCCAACAAATATCACTGCAAAATAAACTTGCCACGGTGTTTGCAAAAACAGACCGGCGTGACGAATAAATGCCGTTCCCAAAAGAAAGAGTATCACAATAATCGCTACAAATCCCGCCGTATCCTCGGCGGTTTTAGCCCACCCCGGTGAAACACGCCGCAATATCATACCAAGGCCAACCGGCACCAACACCAGCACCAGTGAACTGATGATATTGAGCGTAGGTATTACAAAATCGGATCCGGTCGCAGCCTGCCCGGAAGCCACCATTGCCTCACTAATCTGACGGGTGAAACCGGAAGCATACAACTCCAGCAAGACCGGCATCATAACCAGGGCCAGGACGGTGGATGCCGTGGTCATCGATATACTTAATGCCACAGATCCCCGGGCAAAATAGGCAAACATGTTTGATGTCGTTCCACCCGGCAAACAACCAATCAGTATAATCGCAATCGCAAACGCCGGTGGTAGTTTCAGTACTACAGCCAAACTGAAAGCTATGAGTGGCATGACCCCGAATTGTGATAAAAAACCGATAAGCACCCCTCTCGGACGACGCCCCACCGCTTTGAAATCATCAATCGTCAAACTGGCACCCATTCCAAGCATGATTACAAAAATCATAAGTCCCAGGAGTATCTGGTCGGACGAGTGCAGCAGTTGGCTCTCAATATCCATGATCAGCTATTGGCTCTTTGTTTTTATTTCTTTGGGGGAGAAGATTTCACGTATAGTGCCTTCATACTTTTTCTCAACGACATGCCGTTTAAGCTTGAAGAGGTTGGTCAGCTCCTCGCCCACCTTGAACTGGCGGGGTAAAATGCGAAACTCCCTGACTTGCTCAAAAGACTTAATACCGCTGCTACCCGAGAGATAGTATCTGATCTCATCTCGTACAATACGTCTGGCTTTAGGATCATCCACCAAGTCTTCATGGGTATCGGCTTTAATATCGTGCTCCCGGAAAGCATCCAGTTTCGGAACAATTAAAGCTCCAACAAATTTCTGATCCTGTCCAACTATCATACACTGCTCAATATAACGGCTTTGCCGAATTTGCATCTCCATAGGTTCCGGCTCGAGATTTTCCCCGTTGGAGAGAACAATAGTTGACTTGCTTCGGCCGAGTATCTTCAGGGAGTCGTTGTATGTCATCATGCCCAAATCTCCGGTACGAAACCATCCTCCTTCCCGCAAAACAGTGTTGGTGATTTCCGGTTCGCGATAATACCCTTTCATCACCTGCGGACCCCGCACCCAGATCTCGCCACGCAAACCACGGCCTTCATCCGGTTTATTCTTGTTGGGATACAGTACCTCTTCGGTATCCAGGTCGACTATACGAAGCTCCGTATCCGGCACAAGAGGACCAACGGTACCATTAACCAACTTCTCCTCGGTCCGGACGGCAATAACCGGCGAGGTTTCGGTCAGCCCGTATCCCTCTAAAACCGGAATCCCGATATAATTAAAAAATTTATCGATCTCCAGGGGAAGTGCTCCACCTCCCGATACCGTCGCTTTGATGGAGCCACCGGCACTCTGCCGCACACTCTCCAGTACGGCCGCATTGAAAAACCCATACCACGGCACCAGGATCAGAAGCCTGATAAGATGGCCCACGTAAAATATCGCCCGTTTGACCTGTGACTCTGGTTGCAGTTGTAAGTCGTTATTGGTGATGTAGAAGATCGATTCCTGGTAGTAGTGTCCCAGAAAATAGGCAATATGAAAGAGGGCTCTTCGGACCGGATGAGCCGCCCGGATATTATCAAGGATACGTTGATGAAGGCTTTCCCAAAGACGGGGAGCCGATCCCATGAATGTCGGCTCTACATTTTTTAAGTCCTCACCCAATGTTCTCAGGCCGGTGTAATAGGTACATGCACCACATGTAATGGTATACACCTCGAAAACCCGCTCAAAAATATGCCATATCGGCAATATGGACAACACCCGGTCCGTGCAGGAGAGGTCAATCGGAATCACTTCCATTTGTGACATCATATTGGAATGAGTCAGCATCACCCCCTTCGGCTTGCCGGTTGTACCGGATGTGTAAATCAGGGTAAACAGATCATCGGGACGGATTTGCTCCATCCGCTCCTCGACTTTTCGATCCCCCTGCTCCCGCTGGTAAGCGCCGATTGCCGACACCTCCTTCAGCTGACGCACATCCTCTCGGGCCTCCGCAGCCGGATCAAGCAGAATAATCTCCTGTAGTTCCGGAAGATCATGACGCAATCGCAGTATCTTTTTCTGAAGCGCATCATTTTCCACGAAAGCGACTTTGATCCGTGCATGATTGATGATATAAACCAGCTCCGTATCGGTAACATCGGCGCCACGGGGAGAATTCACGGCACCGGTCAGCTGAATACCATAATCCGCCAACATCCACTCATACCGGTTATCAGAGAAGAGTCCGACATGATCCCGGGCCTGAACTCCAATCTCTATCAGGCCGGCGGCAAGATCCTTACCCTGTTCAAACAGCTCACGAAATGAGACCGGTTGCCACTCAAGCGCTTTTCTTCTTGTAGCGAAAGCCGGCAAGGACTCATATCTTTCCGCCGCCTGGCGATACAAGTCCGCCAGATTGGAAGCTTTTATACGGGACTCCATATATCCGTAAAGAATAGGTTATGTTACATCCATGTATAGTACCGATATCACAGATCCAGAGCATTATGAGCTCGCGACATTCGGATGCCGGTTTACACTATTTTTTAAAAAACCCCACGTTAATCAGGATGCCCGGGCAACCTGAGCGTTACGTGCATTCACAGAATTATCAACACCGCCCCAAAAAGCCAGACGGATAGGACAACAATTCGGGCTCTAAAATACGTCTTTTTTTATTAGTAGCAATATCCCTGAATTCTATAAAATTCGCAATTTATGGCGAAAGTACCAGCTGTGTCATCACCTGCATGCCGGTTTTAAGGCTTCTTTCATCGACATTATATTTGGGATGGTGCCAGGAATAGCAACTGTCGGCTTCCTCACTTCCGGATCCCAAAAAGAAAAAAGCGCCGGGTATATGTTTCTGATAAAAAGAGAAGTCCTCCCCTGCCATAACGGGTTTGTGAAGCATGACCAGATCCTCTCCGGCAGCATCCCTCAGCTTTTGGGTCGCTTCCGGATCATTGATGACCGGTGGATAGCCTGTAATGAGCTCCGATTTCGCGCTTCCGCCCATACCCGTTGCTGTATTTTCGGCAATAGCGGTTATACGATCAAAAATTTCATAGGTTTGCTCCTCACTGAAGGTCCGGATGGTACCTTCCATAAAGGCCTTCTCGGGAATGATGTTCGGCGCAGTACCCGCCTGAATTTTGCCCACCGTAACCACTGCGGCATCGGATGGATCAATATTGCGGCTCACAATAGTCTGGATCTGCATCAAAACCTGTGCTGCAATGACAATCGGATCAACCGCCTGATGAGGCGCCGCGGCATGTCCGCCTTTCCCGGATAGTTCCAGTCTAAACTCAAATGGAGAGGCCATCATGGGACCCTCACGTGTTGCGATCTTCCCCGGTTCCAAAAAGGGGTACGTGTGGAGTCCGAATATTTGTTGAACCTTCAGATCATCCAGTATGCCGGTCTCTGCGAGAATCCTGCCACCGCCGGGAAGTACCTCTTCACCGGCCTGAAAAATCAACACTACTTTGCCGGCAATATCCGATTTGCGCTCCGACAACAGCCTGGCCGTTCCTAAAAGATTGGTGGTATGCAAATCATGTCCGCAACAATGAGCCACTCCCGGGTTTTCAGATATAAATGATGCTTTTGCCTCCCCTTCCTCTTGTATGGGAAGCGCATCAATATCGGCACGCAAAGCGATCACTCTTGAACCGGGTTGCTCACCTTCCAAAACCGCCACACAGCCGGTTTCACAGGGGCGATGAATATGATAGCCCCATTTTTCAAGTTTATCGATAATCCATTTTGTAGTTTTATGCTCCTGAAACCCCAATTCCGGATTGCGGTGCATAAAACGTCGCCACTCTACTACTTCATCAAAAATTTGATCAATCCGGGCCGTTATGTTTGTTCGTTCTGCAGAATCATTTCCTTGCATACCTATTCAGCCTTTATTTAAAATTACTGATTGTCGCCGTTCACCGGCAAAAATCTATTCAACCGTTTTTTTAGTTCATTTCTTCTGATTGGTTTCTCCAAAAAATCATCCACGCCTGCAGTTCGGCATGCTTCCACCTCGGCATCATGAATGCCACTACTCAAAGCCACAACCGGCAACCTTTCACCTTCCCTCTCACTTTGACGAATACGCTTGGTTGTTTCAATACCATCCATTACCGGCATCTGGATATCCATAAGCAACAGATCCGGAACCTCAACTTTAAGCCATTCAAGAGCCTCTTTTCCATTGGATGCCCTTAAGACCGTAACCGATGGCATGACTTGTTCAATGGTCTTACGGATCAACAATAAGCTCAAGGCATTATCATCAACTACAAGGATCCGGGGATTGCCGGTATTCCTTTTCCTCCTCGCGTAATACTCGGTGGCACTTCCGGGTTTGTCATCCTGCTCTCCGCCACTATGGCTGTCTCGCTCTCTGTCAGGAAGATCCGGTTCCATATCATGTTTTTCATAATAGATATCCAGAGAGAACGCAAACGACGAACCCTCTCCGTACCTGCTATCCAGCTCAATAGTACCGCCCATCTTCTGCACCAGTAAATTGGAAATCACCAGTCCAAGTCCCGTCCCACCAAACCGGCGGGTCACAGTAGCGTCTCCTTGTGAAAAAGCCTTGAAAATCTGCTTTTTTTGTTCCCCGGTAATTCCCATTCCGGTATCCGTGACCGAAAAACGAAATCGGCCTGAAGAGGAGTCAAGCTCATCAACACTTACAGCCAGAACCACACTACCCTGCTCGGTAAACTTCACAGCGTTACTCAGAAGATTAACCAAAACCTGCCTGAGCCTGAGCGGGTCGATCACGCCATATCGTGGCATATCAGGAGCGATATCCACTGTCAGCTCCAAATTTTTCTCGGACGCCTGGTACTTGAGAATCTCGGCGGACTCTTGCATGAATTCGATGAGATCAGTTTTAACCAAATCCAGCTCCAGTTTCCCCGCTTCGATTTTGGATAGATCCAAAATATCATTCACAATACTCAACAAGGTTCTGGCCGATATATCGACATTTTCCAGATATTGTTGCTGTAGCTTGTTAATTGGTGTCGATTTCAGCAAATCCATAAACCCGATAATACCATTTAGCGGCGTGCGTACCTCATGACTCATATTGGCTAAAAACACACTTTTTGCCTGATTGGCTTGCTCCGCTCGCTCTTTCTCCACGATCAGCTGTTTTTCGAGATCAACCCTTGTCCGGATGTTGACCAGCATCTCGGAAAACAGCTTAAGCAATATTTTTTCTTTTTCCGTGTAATATTGCCTTTTCAGGACCGCATCAAATCCCACAAGTCCTATGGTATTCCCGTTTCGAACTATGGGAATGGCCAGCAAACTTTTAATACCTTGATTTTCAAGATGCTTTCTGAACACCGAGTCAGCGGGCAACTCCCGGATATCGGAAAGTTCCAACACTTTTTCTCCTGAATCCATCTCCAACCAGTTTTCCATCACCTCTGCCGGAATACTTTGCAGATTTTCTTTTTGACTGCTTATCCCTTCACGGCACCACTCATGGGAATTGTGATACAATCCGTTTTCAGCGTCCAAATCAAAAATATAAGCCCGATCTGCGATTGTAAAACAAGCCAATTCGGCAAGGGAAAGATCAATCTGCTGCTCCACCTCCTCCATAGGAACATTAATAAACCGAAAAGCCATATTCATCAGGACTTCCTGCAAATCAGATTGATAACGAAAGGCCTCTTCGGTCTCTAACCTCTTTGTCACATCCCTCGCCGCAGCATATACAATATTGCCATCCGACACAGAGCGCCACTCCAGATAGCGGTAGGAATGATCCCGGGTCCGATAGCGATTAATAACGTCAAAAACCTCATTATGGTGATCTTTCCATTTACGTGTTACGGCTTCGGTCTCTGCAAGATCATCTTCATGGACATAATCTAAAAAACCGCTCCGCTCAAGTTCATTGGACCCATAGCCGAGTAATCTTTCAAATTCATCATTGACTCTTAAAAACTTACCTTCGGTGTCAAGAATGCAAAGCAGATCAAGATTGACCGAATAGAAGTGTTTGAGCTCATTTTCAAAACGATTTCGTTCTATGAACAGTCCGATCTGCCTGCTAAATGTCTCTATAAGTGTTTCATTCTGAAGCTGTTGACCTTCGGGTATAAACAACGTGAAATCTCCCATCATCACATCATCTTTCACAACTTTGACCACCACCACTTCTCCCAGTCCGAATGTCACTTGCAGTGCTTTGATCGTAAAAGATGGCAACACCCCTCCCGCCAACTCTCCAAGACTCTCAAACCTGCTAATCGTTCTGCTTTTTAACTTCCTCAACCGCTCCGGATCATGCTTCCAACGTTTCCCCCTCAGTTCAAAGCCCAGTAAATCAATTGCTTTTTCAAAATGCTTATCCAACCCGGAAATGGCCATGGTCGTAAAATCTCTTCCATCGCGGTCAAACAAATTAAAGACAGCATAGCGGGCGCCGGAAATAGCCAACATGTCATCGCAAATCTTTTGGTACCCCTGTTTTCCCTGCTGTGTCTCTATAAACGATTGTGCCGCATCCGAAAGAACTTTTTCCTGGGTTATATCGGTAAAAATCGTGCTGAAATATCCTTTTTGATTGGAATAAACCTGTATCCTGTACCAACGCTTCAGCGAAAATGAATACTGCTCGAACGATCTCTTCCCCCCATTCAGAGCAATCGCTCCATAAGTGCCAATCCAGTCAAATGAGTCCTTACCGATATCGGGTAAAACCGAGGTAACTCTTTTTCCGATTACTTCCGTTTCAGACTTCCCGGTACACGTCTCAAAAGCGCGGTTTACACTCAAAAAGATATAATCCACCGGCTTCCCCGACTTATTGCAGATCACTTTGTGATATGCATAGCCAAAGGGCGCTTCCTGAATCAGATCTTTGTAGTCGGGATGTTCCATGGTTGACCTGAAAGCCTGCAAAGGGAACGGGTTATTACGCTTGGTATCCGGATTTTAACCATATAAAATACAATTTATTCTTTTCAGAAGTCTGAATTTCAAATAAATCTCCGGGGCACTTCCCGATCCCAAATTTTGCTGAATATTCTCCGGCCCTTTTCAGAGGCATCGAGTGTGGCATGGATTCGGAAAACATCCCGATCGCAGGTCAATACCGTGCGAGTTACCGTTTCCACATCCCAATCACCGCGCTTTAATCTCCGTACAGCCCGGATTTCACCGTTCACAGACTCAAACTTGTTAAGTAAATACCGATACCACTCTTCGGTATGCTTTGTGACTTCGGTACCGGTATCTTCCAGCCGGACAGTACCTTCATTGTCTATAATATGCAACGTTGACTCTTCGGTTGCCAGATCCCGGGTAATTACCCAATTGTGCTCCGGTGTTTTCAATGGCGTTAAAGAAAAACCTCTTGCCACCTCGGCTTCCTCAAAATCACTCATCTGATCATCAGCAGGTGACCCGTTTTCCCTGACGGGCAATTCCAGGGTACTGTTCTCTGGATAAATGGTAAGTCGCACCGGTTCGGGGGATGGCCATGCCAGCGGCCAATAGGATGTAGAAATCGCGACGCGCAACCGGTTGCCTTCCGGAAAATGCTGAGCAATATCATTGAGTTCGATTGTGACTTTCTCTTTTTTGTCCGGCTCCATATAATCTGGATGCTCATGGCTATTACGGTGACAAAGATTCAGCAATCCGTAGGTGACGCGAGTCGCTTTATCATCTTCGGCAATATCCGACAAACGCACAGCAATCATGGCCACCGGTTGATTGGAGGATAACTCCAGATGCAGTTTTGGTGCTCCAAGTATCATGAGGTCTTTTTTTAGCGGCTCACTGTCAAATACCAGGGATCCTCCGTCTTCTTCACGCTGATCGTAGGGAAGATCCGGCCCCTTACTGTAGGAGCACCATTTTCCAGCAAACAATCCGACACTCAGTGGGGACTGGATCGTTAACGGACCATTGGACGCAATGCGTTCCTCTTCGGGTTTAAGAATTCTTCCGGTATCAAGCGGCCAATGGATAGGTTTGATATTTGGCGAAGGCCATGATGGTTCCGCCACCCAGTAACCCGGTCGTTTTTTATAGACGGCACGCGGACGCACACTCTCTTGCATCCACACACGCAAGTCAGGTTCCTCTTCTACGCCGGTCTCCTCATATTTCAACCAGCGATCCCACCAACGCAGGCATTCCTGCAAAAAACCAATTTGCGGACCAGGCGACGCTTCCTGCGGATAGATATGGCTCCATGGGCCCACCAATCCCTTACACGGTACCTTCAGGTTTTCAACCAACCGAAACACCGCATTGGAATATCCATCCGCCCAACCACTAACAGCCATCACCGGAGCCTGGATCGCATCATAGTCCTCACAAACCGATCCGTGTTTCCAGTAATCGTCACGATGCTGATGGCGCATCCACTTATCTACCCAAAGACCGCTCCCCTCCAGACGCTGCCGCCACATTTCACGCCACTGATCGCCCACAATTTCCGGGTCAGGCGGCAGAGAGTTAAAGGCAAACATGGTCGAAGCCCAGGAAAGGTTGTCATTTAGCAAACACCCACCCATGTAGTGCACATCGTCGGCATAGCGATCGTCCGTGGAGCAGAGGCTGATCACCGCCTTCAGTTGCGGCGGACGCATGGCCGCAATCTGCAAACCGTTGAATCCGCCCCAGGAGATTCCAATCATACCGGCCTTGCCGTTACACCAGGGTTGTTGCTCCAGCCATTGGAGAATATCAATGCCATCATCCAATTCGGTTTGCAGATACTCATCCTCCAGAACCCCTTCAGAATCCCCACTTCCACGCAGATCCACTCTTATAGAAGCATAACCATGTGCCGCGAAATAGGAATGCACTTGTGTGTCGCGAGAGCGTTTCAGGTCACGCTTGCGGTAGGGAATATACTCCAGGATTGCCGGTACCGGGTTTATTTTTGCATCCTCAGGCATCCATATTCGCGCAGACAGCCGGCAGCCGTCTCTCATGGGGATCCAGATATGTTCGATATTGGTAATCGGTTGTGGTAATGAAGACGTTTTAATTTTTTTCATACAATTTGCGCAATGCTTTGGAAGTACAATTTTGTTTCTTTTTTTTTGTTATGACCTGCAATAGGATTGGAAAAAAGCCGTATTTTTAGATATGTTTTTTTCGGGATCCTTCCAGGATCAATCCACCGGAATAGAAACAGATCTATAAAGCTCTTTCATTCGCAGCCCCTGCGGAGTGGCAAGTGAAATATAAACCAATTTTCAATTATAAACGGCATAAACAGGTATTTTGTCATGGAAAAAAAACAAGTTTTTATCATTGGTCTGGATGATTTCAACCTCAGAATGCTGAAGGCGTTGCCGGAAGCTGAAGAGTGTGATTTTCACGCAGCCCTGGACATTTCCGAAATCCGGAATGTCGAGAAGTACGACATGGAAAATTTGATAAAACTCTGTTTTGAACGGATCGATCAGCATGGCAAAATTGATGCCATTGCATCCTATTTCGATTTTCCCGGGACGGTTCTGGTTCCGATCATTGCAGAGAAGTACAATATTCCCGGTCCGACTCTTGAGAGTGTTCTCAAATGCGAGCACAAATTCTGGAGCCGCATGGAGCAACAAAAAGTAATTCCGGACCACATCCCCATGTTCCGTGCCTTCGATCCATTTGATGATCAGGCTTACGAGAAGCTGGAGATGATCCCGCCTTTCTGGATCAAACCCAACAAATCGTTCCGCTCTTTCCTTGCTTTCCGAATCGGTAGTGAAGCTCATTTTTACGAAAACACGGAAATCATACGCCAGAATATCCATTTTATGCTCGAGCCCTTCCAGAAGCTTATGCAGATGTACCACATCCCGGAAGAGGTATCTGAAATGAAAGAAACCTGTATCGCCGAATCGATGATATCCGGTCACCAGTGTACTCTGGAAGGTTATGTCTACAATGGAAACGTTGTTTCATACGGGGTTGTCGACTCTCTCAGAGAGGAGGGCGTCTCCTCTTTTTCACGTTACGAGTACCCCTCCGTACTTCCGCAGGAAGTGCAATTCCGCATGGCGGATGTAACCAGGCGTGCCGTACAACAGTTGGGCATGGACAACTCCCCATTTAATGTTGAGTTTTTCTATAATCAAACCGCCGACGAAGTCTACCTACTGGAGATCAACCCACGTATCTCACAGGCACATACGGATATGTTCGAAAAAGTGCACGGTATATCGCACCACGCCATCATGCTCAACCTGGCTCTGGGTCGCAAGCCGAAAACACTCTATTTCAACGGTGACTTCAATAAATCAGCACACTTTATGCTACGCACATTTGAAGCCGGCCGTATCAAAAAAATTCCAACCAGGAGTGAGATCAATATCCTGAAGAAGTTCATTCCCGGTCTGGAAGTTAAAATTCCCGTTGAAGAGGGAACCCATACCTCTAACATGCAGGGGCAGGACAGTTACAGCTTTGAACTTGCAAATATCTTTATCGGGGGACGAGATCAGGCCGAATTGGTAGAAAAATATCATAAGGTGTGTGACGGACTCACCTTTGAGATCGACTACGACGAAGAGGTGCACTTGCACTAATTTCCGGCGCTTTTTACAGGTCACTTGTGGCAACTATTGCCACAAGCCCTGTGGTGTTCAGCAATAAAACAGGCCACGCAGCCGACCGGTCGAAAAAACCGGTGGCTGCAAAAGGCCGGCAAGTTTTTTAATCAGCGCTTGGTCGCTTCTTCCATCACCTGAGTCATCCGCTTCACAAACGCCCCCGGAGAATCCAGGTCGCCCTGCATCAGTAACGCCCCGTCATAAAGCTGGCGGGCCATCAGTTTTACCGTCTCCGACTCACCCTTTTGATGCAGGTTGCTGAGATTTCGAATCACCGGATGGGATGGATTAATCTCAAGAATTCGCTTGGAAGGACCCATCTCCTGACCCATCATCTTCATCATCTGCTCGACATGGCTGTCCATACCTTCCTTTCCAATCGTGAGCGTCACCGCCGAGTCAACCAGTCTGCGGGAGGGAACTACATTTTCTATCCGGTCGCCCGCCACCTCCTTGAAAACGGAGACAAGCTGATCAAGAGCATCCCCTGCAACTTTCTCCTCCTGCTCATCGGAATCTTCTTCCAGGTCAAGGTCTGCTTTTTCAATACTTTTAAGTGGCTTTTCCTGATAGGTGCCGAGGCCGGGTACGACAAATGCATCCACCGGATCGGCCAGCAGAAGCACTTCAATATCTTTTTTCCGAAAATACTCAAGCTTGGGATCGCGCTTGAGCTCCGCAAAATTATCCCCGGATAAATAATAGATCTCATTTTGGGATTCGGGCATTCGATCGACATAGGCTTTCAGTGACACCAGGTCATCCATAGGACCGGCTTTCTGATCTGATGAGGCATCGGATTCTGCCTCTTTCTCTGCTTTACTATCCGCTGCATCCAATGATTTTGTGCTATGGAAACGCAGTAATTCGATCAGCCGCTCCCTGTTACTGAAATCGGAATTAAGTCCGGATTTAAACAATGGACCGAACTCATCATAAAAAGTGCGGAATTTTTCCGGCTCTTCTTCTACCCAATATTCGATCATCCCCAGGATCTTGTTCACCAACACTTCCCTGATCTTGGCCATGACAGGGGAATACTGGGTTACCTCACGGGAAATATTCAGCGGCAGGTCTTCACTGTCGACTACGCCCTCCATGAATCGCAAATATTCCGGCAGCAGATCTTTACAATCTTCCTGAACAAAAACCCGGTTGGAATAAAGCTGCAGCGAACTCAGGTTTTCTGTACGAAAGAAATCAGGTTTTGCTTTCCGGGGTACAAACAGAAGCGCCTTGAAGTTCATCCGCCCCTCCATGGCGAGCTGAATATGATCCAGCGGCTCCTGAAAATCATTGCTGATAAACTTGTAAAATTCGTTCCGCTCCTCCTGTGTGACCTCATTCTTGTTTTTGTGCCACAAAGCCCCCTGGGAGTTCACTTCCTCGCCATTGACCAAAATACTGTAATCTACAAAGTTGGAGTATTTCCTAATCAACTGTTTGATGCGATCGGCACTGGCAAATTCCTTGTGTTCATCTTTGAATTTAAAGGAGATACGTGTTCCGCGTTCGGTCCGGTCTGATTCCTCGATTTCGTAGGTTCCTTTTCCATCGGACACCCAGCGCCAGGCTTTTTCGGAGGGATCGGCGTGCC
Source organism: uncultured Chitinophagales bacterium (assembly GCA_964388615.1). GTDB lineage: Bacteria > Bacteroidota > Rhodothermia > Balneolales > Natronogracilivirgulaceae > SLLW01. Next base: position 20,735 of record CAYMBG010000045.1, read on the forward strand.
GGGTTTCTACGGTAATCTCCTCAGCTACCATGAACGCCGAGTAAAAACCGACCCCGAACTGGCCGATCATGTTTCCATCCACTTTGTTTTTCTGCTCTTTGAGCTGCTCAATAAAGGCCATGGTACCGGAGCTGGCAACGGTCCCGAGCCGCTCGGTGAGGTCTTCAAAATTCATCCCGATACCGGTATCCTCAATGGCAAAACTTTGTTTTTCCTCATCGACTTCCACCTTGATTTGTGCCTGGAGTTTCGGTGACTGAACTTCCTCGCCGGTCACTTGTTTGAACCGCACTTTGTTCAAGGCATCGGATGAGTTGGAAATAAGCTCCCGTAGAAAAACTTCGGGGTTGGTATAAAGCGAGTTCACGATCAGGTTGAGTAGCTGTTTCATTTCAGCTTTGAACTCGAATTGTTGCTTGGAACTTTTTGCCATAAATCTATCACTTTGTTTTGGCGTTAATGTTTCTATCGAAGCGACTCTCCCGCCCTTTTTTTGCAACGGCAAAATATCACTTTTTAATGAATTTTACCTCACGAGCTCGTCCTGTGGAAATCAGAAATCCCTCCACTTCTTCACTTTGCTCGTCTCTTTGAAACAAAAACTCCCAGGAGCCTGCCGACC
>CAYMBG010000046.1:0-20767 GCA_964388615.1 uncultured Chitinophagales bacterium
TCGCCCTATTTTTTTTATGCCCATCAACAGTAACGGCCTTCCAAAAGAATCCCGCATCTGTGCATGTTGATCAAACATCATCAAAATTGCAGCATCTGCTTATCTTTGATTGAATGCCATTTCGTTTTTTTAAACACCCTTGCATCTTTTTTTCTTACCATTCGTATATAAAAGACCCGGCAATCGAAAGGGCGGATTGATTTGTTATCAAAAATGTGTATGCTTTCCTATTACAACGGTCTCAAATTGTTACAAAATCAAATCCTATGAGCACATTCGAGGTAAAAAAACGATCCCATAATAATGTAGTCATATTGGAAATTTTCGGAGAGTTGGATGCCCATACGGCCCCCAGGCTTGAAGAGGAACTCCAGAAATTAATTCAAGAAGACTCTGTGCAAATCATCATAAACGGATCCGGACTGGAATACATTTCAAGTGCCGGACTCGGTGTTTTTATGGCCTATATTGAGGATATACGCTCCCAGGGTGGCGATATTAAAATCACGCAGTTAAAACCCAAAGTATACAATGTCTTCGACCTGCTCGGATTTCCTACACTCTACGATATTCTTGATACGGAAGACGATGCTTTTCAACGATTTGAAACCCGAACTGAATAAACCCCATTGTCGTGACCACCGTTACGGAACATACTATTCGTACCGTCGCTTCTACAAATGAACTGGGGCGAATACGGGAATTCGTTGCCGGACACGCCCGTAAATTTGGGTTTGATGAGTCGGATATCAACGACATCCGGCTCGCAGTGGACGAGGCCTGTACCAACATTATCAAACATGCCTATAAATGGCGTTCTGATAATGAAATAGCTATTCATATCACGGAAAAAGCAGACGAAATACTTATCTCCATCTTTGACAATGGCCGGCCTTTTGACCCAAAAGCTTACCAATTGCCCTCCACCCAGGATCAGTTGGAACAGAAAAAAAGAAGTGGATATGGTATCCTTTTGATACGTAAATTAATGGATCACGTAGAATACCGGAATCGGAGTTCCTACAACGAAATCCGAATGAGCAAAAAACGCTGATCTGCGCATTGGCCTTTCCCAATCACACATACGACGAGAACCAAAGCCGGTTTGACCTGCAGACTTTGCTCGACACCAGCCGTCTGCTCATTGAGTCGCATGATGTCGATTTTGTGCTGAACAACCTGCTGCTCATATCCATGGGAAAATTGATGGTTCACCGCGCCGGGATCCTTTGGTACTCACCACATGGCAACAGCTACAAACTCCTTAAAAAGAAGGGAAAAATTGACCTTCCCGAGTCGTTTACTTTACCTGGCAAACAATTCCGTGACAGGGACACGACCATATGCGAGGAACATGAATCACTCAAATTTCTTTGTGATTCCGGTATTCACCTGATCATTCCCATAAAAAACAGCAGTCGCCATCTGGGGTTTTTGGCATTGGGAAAAAAAATGGGCAACCTTCCGATCAGCCGCCAAGAAGCCGGAATTCTGGAAAGTTTTGTCTTCATGTCAGGCATCGCCATCTCCAACTCCGAGCTGGTCGCTGAGCTAAAAACCACCAACCGCAAACTTGACTACAAAGTCCAGGAACTGCACACCCTGTTTGACCTGAGCAAAGCCTTTAGCGCCTCATCTGACCGGGACGAAATCAAACGCCTTTTTAAATACACCCTATTGGGACAGATGTTTATACGGCAGTTTTTCCTGGTAATCTGCCGAAATAACCGACCTTTAAATGTTGCCAAAAGCGGTGTTAAACAGGACTTGAGCGAGGAGCACATGGAGATCCTCTTCAACCTGGACAAGGATATCACCCGGGTGGATGAATACTTGAGCAAGGAGATCCCCTGTCTGAAATCATCCGGTATTCACGTGATCCTTAAGCTGCATAGCGAAGGAGGAGACCCTGCTATTATCGGACTCGGCAAAAGGGCCAATCGCAAAGACTTTGATCCCGAAGATTTCAACTTTCTTATCTCCCTGGGTAATCTTGCCCTGATGTCTATTCAGAAAACGTATCTCCTTGAGGATCAGATAGAGAAAGAGCGCATGGAAGAGGAGTTGCAAATTGCCCGATCAATTCAACAAAAACTGTTGCCGGATCATATTCCGGATATACCGGAATTGCAAATTGCTGCCCGAAATGTCCCCTCTTATCAAGTTGGCGGCGACTATTTTGACCTGATAGCAGATGATCAAGGAAAACTTACAACGGCAATCGCCGATGTCACCGGAAAGGGTGTACCGGCTTCTCTTCTGGTTGCCAACCTCCAAGCGGTACTGCACATCTTACAGCCATTTGATATTGGCCTGGTTGAAGCCACCGGACAAATGAACACCTTGATCCACCAGAACACGCCGAGTGATAAATTTATCAGCTTTTTCTGGGGTCTCTTTGAACCGCATTCCAAAAGGCTTCGGTATGTAAATGCCGGTCACAATCCTCCCATATTATTTCGTGAAGGGAAAGAACCAACTTTATTAACAGATGGCGGTGTTCTTTTGGGAGCTATGCCTACGTTGACTCCCTACACTGAGGGCCAAATAGTGCTACAAAGTGGTGACTTGCTGGTCATGTACACCGATGGGGCTACTGAAGCAATGAATGAGAAAGAAGAAGAGTACGGAGAGTCGCGCTTAACGGCCAAACTCATGGATATATGGGAACTTGACGCCAATACCATACTGGAAACCATCATCTCCGACGTAGGAGTATTTTGTGGAGAGCAATTCTCGGACGACCTCACCCTGATCGTTATCAAAGTCCGTTAAACAGTGTCACTGATCAGGGATCGTTGAAGCCGATGATCTGATCCAGACCCTGCGAATCAAAATGGTCAGCCAACTCATAAATGGTATGGTATCTGCTGTAGCGATCCATTACGCTTTCTACATAATTTACCGTCTCAATGCCCCTTTTAAAGCCATAGCGCGCATTCTGATAGTATTTGCGATTCATCAACTTAAGCAAAGCGTCCGCGATATTTTCCCACTCATCCGGATCATTGCCCAACTGAGCGGCCAAATGACGGGCATCCGCAATATGACCCATGCCGACATTGTAACTTGCCAGTGCCATGGAGTATTGATTAAGCGAATCCAGGTGGGAATATCGATTCAAGTGCTTTTGAAGATATCGAACCCCTTCACGAATATTGATTTCAGGATCGTATAACAAAGCCTCGTTCTGGACTTGCGAGAAGCGCGGGATTATTTGCATAAGTCCAACGGCTCCTGCCCAGCTTCGGGCATTGGGATTAAACTCCGACTCCTGCGCCATCACAGCTATCACCAGTTTCCAGTCGACTTCGGCGTCCTCCGCAATATCCTTGACTATGTCATCATAGGGTGATATGTAACCGGAATAGACGGTATCGTATGTACGGTCACGAAACCGGTCCACCTGACGCTCATCTTCAAAATACCGGCGTGTCAAAATGTTTAAAAATGCCGACCGGAGAACACGTCCGTCCGATTCCCGGATACGGAAATGATCCTCCATGAAATCATCCGCTTTCTGCTTTAATTCAGGGGCATTTTTGCGTAAAGCCCATGCCACCGTATCCCTTTCGGATACCACAAGGCTGGAAGCTATACCATCAATATAGTTTGCCGAAACCTGAAAAAGATTGTCATCCGCCATGGTCGCTTCGTATTCACCATCAGCCACCGATAACATAATGGCTTCGGTATTCCAATCCTCATCAACCAAGGAAATGTCTATGTCATACCCTTCTTCCTGAAGAGCCCGAAGCGTAGTGTGATAAGAGCTGTTGTTGCGAACAGTGATGGTGTAATCTTCCAGCATGGAAATATTATCGAGCGAAGAAGCCGTATCACGGTGAACTACCACCTGATTGACAAAATTATAGGGCCTGGAGAAAGCCACATGGGGAATCCGATCCTGCGTAATCGCGAAGTTGCCAGCTATCAAGTCCCCCTTACCCTGGTTCAACATCTCTATCGGGTCGTCACCAGCCCGGATCAAAATCACATCCACCTTCAAATCATGTTTATCGGCAAAACGAGAAACCAGTTCAAACTCAAACCCCCGATCCGTACCTCTGTGCAAGAAATAGAAGCTAGAGCTGTAACGGGTAATCATCCGGATTGATCCACGTTCCTTTATCTCGTCAAAATCAAAGGAAACAGGTTCAGGGTACTCCAACTGCACATACTCCGTGCTGTCGGTCTCAACACAGGAGAGGGTACCAAAGGAGAACAGAACAAGTAATCCGACCCCTGCTTTTTTAGATATGATGGATTGGTATGTAGATTTTTGCACCATATGACTTCTGGTATGTGCCGTACACGGTTTCATAGATTGCTTAAGATGTTGGACCGTATACGAAATTATTCCATTTCTTTATTATTTCTTTCAACACCAAAAACAACGTGATAGTTTGCTCTAATCTCTGATTTAAAAGAAAGATACGTGAATTTTTTATTCGATGAAGTTAGATAACATTAATTAATAGCGCTTCCATGATTAATACTATATAACACCATCTGGTACTATTATTGGCAAATCTAATTCCTGTTTAATTAAAAAAGCCAAATTTGCACTTTTTTCAGGACCGTTTCCTGGCCATCCATGCCAGGAAAATTCCGGTCATGATAATAGCCATAGCGGGAAATGTGGTTAGAGGTGGAATCTCAGAAAAAATGAACCAAGCCAGAAATGTGGCAAAAACCGGTTCTGTGAGGATCAGTGTAGAAAGCAGGGTTGGAGCGACAAACTTCACCGCGTAATTCATGGAACCATGGCCAATAATCTGCGGACCCACAGCCAGCGCCATACCGGCAATCCACACAACCGGGTCGACCTGGAAACTGCTGCCTGCAATAATTGCCGCCAAAAGGCATGTGATTCCGGTGGCTCCATAAACACGGAAAACATAATTAATCCAGTCCGACTTTTGTCGCAACTGCTGACTGATAAGAAAATAGAAGGCAAATAAAAGTGCCGCTATGACGGCATACAGATCACCCAGCAATGGTTGCTCAAAAAAAGTCTCCGAAGTGGCGTCGGAATAGCCCAAAAGCACAGACCCGGAGAAAGCAACGAGAACCCCCAGCCAGACCATGGGTGGAAACAATCGTTTGAAAAGCCCTGCTTCGATAACTATTAAAATCACCGGATGGATTGTTACTAATATCGAAGCAGATGCGATAGTCGTATTTTGAAGTGCAAGAATCCAGAAGATAAAATGAAGCCCAAGCAGCAACCCGCCAACAGAAGCGATCAGATTATCCCGAAAATCAAAAAAAGTCGTTGCCTTCGATGAGCGAAACCACCAGAAAGGGAGCAGGATCAGAGCCGCGGTCATCGTCCGAATCGCAGCAAATGCAAATGGATCCGTATCGCCTGCTGTCCTGACAAGGATCGGGGCAAAAGCGAACATCACCATGCCGGCTGTCAACATTGCTACTACACGAGGCGGCACCTGAACAAGTTGCCTGCCCTGTCCCTGCTCTCCGGTCGTTGAACTCATAACAAACCGTTATCGAATGCGGTCCATGGAGCGAACCAGTTTTTCATCCTTATCAATGTAGTGCAGTGCCAGATACTGCAATAGGACACCAAGCACGAGAAGCCCGACCGACAACGCTTCGGTCAACAAATGCAACCCAATCCGTCCCACGGTAAAAAAAACACCGACCGCCATACCGATCGCAATGACTTGAAAAATCATGCTTCGCTGAACCCATCTGATCTGGTTATGCCGGTCGCGAAAAAGCGAGATCGTATACAGACTAAGCGCTGCCGAAAAAAAAAGAGCCGCTATCAGTCCGTTGCTGAGCCAACCACTCGGATCAAGCATAGCATGGGGAAACATGGGTGTAAACACAAAGCCGGCGTTTACCGGGAGTACAAGAAATAGAAAAAGTGTTTGAATCCGTTGTATCACGATATTGATATTTTTTATAACCGGTCGTCATGAAGCCTGGAGCATCGAAACCGATTACACAGTGCTAATTTCATATATTTGGTAATCGTATAATATACAAAATTTCGATATCATTGGCTTTCACCCATTTTACGGATCGTTTATGAGCAGTCAGCAATCAGGGCGAAACTACGCCGAATTATACCTACTTATGATTGTAATGGTATGGGCCTTGAATTTTTCGGTTGTGAAATACAGTTTGGCAGAAATCGACCCGCTCTCTTTCAATGCTTTTCGTTTTTTCCTTGCAATTGCTTTGATGTGGATTGTCGTTTGGGTTCGCGGACTGAAAATACGTATCGAGCGCGGAGATCTCGGCAAAGTAGCACTGCTTGGTCTTTTGGGAAACCTGATGTACCAGATGTTGTTCATTATTGGTATCGACCGGACCTTCGCCTCCAATGCGGCGGTCATGCTGGGTATGATACCGGTCTGGATTGCCATACTTTCGCACCTGTTTACCTCCGAAAAAATGGGAAGGCCGCAGGTTATCGGGGTTTCAGCCGCTTTCATTGGTGTTGCCCTCATTTCCGGCGGCGGTGAGAGCGGGTTTTCTCTACAGTCGGAGACAATCGCCGGTGACCTTATTATTGTTTGTGCTGCAATGGTATTTGCTATTTATACGCTTCTCTCGAGATCCATGCTCCAAAAATACTCCCCGCTCACCCTTGCTACCATGGTAATGACTTTCGGGGGATCGCTGCTGATTATCGTGGCTATCCCTTCCTTATTGCAACTTGACTTCCGGTCTATCTCTGTCGCCTCATATGGCGGTGCCGCTTACAGCGGACTGTTTGCAATCGGTTTGGCCTATCTGGTGTGGAATTTTGGAATACGCAATGTCGGTGCCGTACGTACGTCCACTTTTCAAAACCTTGTGCCGGCCCTTGGCGTGCTGTTCGGGCTCGTTTTTTTGGGTGAAAAACTCCACGTTTTACAGTATCTTGGGTGTTTATGTGCCATAGTCGGTATCCAGTTCACCCGGATGCCGATAAAAAACCGGTCCAGATAACATTCTTCTACAAATCACTCCTAAATCAGATCCGGATATTCATTTAAAAACCGGATACCAGTGCACTATGAGGCAACTTGGAATTATTTTAACATCGATAGTCTTCTTCACCAGTTTCTATCTGGCAAATCCGGCATCCGCTCCGGCGCAGCAAAGCGAAAGAGATGGTGAGGACAGGCTTGAAACCCGTGTAGGCTCCTCCCTGGATATTGACCTTACCCAGCATTCAAACTTTTATTTCGTCGACAAGCTTGGCGTTGAATTGAGTTTGCAAAAGCTGGTTCAGGAAGGGTTTCTGGATCTTGAGTCTTACATGCTGGGGCATGGAGATTTAATCAGCATTCAGTTGCAAGGTGAGGCAACCGGGATCTTTCGGGGCGTACTAATCTCACCTCAGGGTGAAATTTCGCTCCCGAGTATCGGCACGGTCTCCCTGAAAGATTTGACTATACCGCAGGCTGTCGAGAGATTAAATCAAAGTGTCGGGGAATTCTTCCCGGACACAGAAGTAAGTCTTATTCTTGAAAGGCCCAGGTTATACAGAATTCATATCATCGGAGATGTCCCCTTCCCCGGTCTCCACTATGTGACTCCGCAAACCCGGGTCGATCAGGCCATCTACATGTCGCTGTTTGAAGTCAACCCCAATATCCTGGAAGGTGGCTTTCCTGTAGCTCCATTCCGCTACCCTCAAGATTTCATCGAGCAAACCAATCTCTCGATGCGCAACATTGAGATTCACCGTGACACGACATACATTTCTGCAGACCTGCACGGTTATTTCAAGGCCGGGTTCAAGGAATCCAATCCCATGGTTGAAGATGGTGACATCATCCATATCCGTGAGCGACAGCGTCACGCACCGGGAGTCACCTTAAGTGGCGGCATCAGAAGATCCCAGGATATCGAGTACCGCGAGGAAGATAAGCTTGAGTACCTCATCCAGCTGGCAGGTGGCCTTACGGAAGATGCTGTTGATGACCACCTGAAGGTCATCCGTAGATCCGAAGAGCAACTTAATGAACACCGGATCGCCTTCGACTCTGATGAGTATGAACATTTCCAGCTTGAGCCGAACGATCGAGTCGTAATTCCTCTGGACCGACAAAAACGCCGAAATTACTCTGCATGGGTCCATGGTGAAGCAATCTCCCCCGGCAACTATCCGATAAGTGATGGAAAAACCACCCTCGGCAAACTCATTGAAATGTCGGGCGGGATGACCGATGAAGCGTTGGAACACGCGGCATATGTGGTCAGAACCAGACCTGCCGAAACGGAATTCGGCTCCCGGCGCTCCATAGATGCCCAACAGTTTGTACGTACCTCTGACCAATACCGCCAGGGGTTTGAATACCTGGATCTTGAGCAGGAGCTCAACCGTAACCAGATTTTCGTTGATCTGAACGACGAGCGCAAAGTCAACAACCTCGTGCTTTATAATGGTGACCGACTTTATATTCCACGAGACGACAATACTATTTTTGTGATGGGCCAGGTGAATCAACCGGGGTACTATGATTTCGAGCCCGGAAAAAGCTCATCCAGCTATATTGCACAAGCGGGAGGTTTTGCACTTTCAGCAGAAGAAGACCGGGTATTCGTTATTAAAGCAAGCTCCAACGCCTGGTATCGTCCCGAAGACACTGGAATTCAATCCGGTGATGTGCTTTTTGTGGACCGGGTTCCTTTTGATGACCTGCAAGCATCCCGTACCTTCGAGATGCAGAAACGTCAACAAAGAAACAGTAACATACAACTCATCATGGCCGGTTTATCCACCATAACCGGAATCATCACGACATACGTGGCTATTACCCGTTAACGTCCCGAAAGCTACTATCGCATTGAACGTTTCCGGCATGACCCCAGAATGAAACTTCTTTTTATTTCACAATATTTCCCCCCCGAAACCGGTGCCGGAGCAACCCGGGCCGATTCGCTGCGACGATACCTGACGGATCTCGGCTGGGAGATAGATGTCCTTTGCGAATTGCCGAACTATCCCTCCGGGGTTATTGACCAAAAATATGCCGGCCATTGGTATCACCGGACCGAAACCAAATCGGGTTCTATTACCCGTACCTGGGTCATCCCTTCTAAACGGGAAAATTTTCTGCAACAAATTGGTATGTTCGGCTCTTTTATGATCAGCAGTATGCTGTACGGAATTATGAACCCCGGTCGATATGATGCCGTCTATGCCACCTCGCCTCCTTTTTTCGGGGCAATAAGCGGCTATATCCTTTCATGCCTTTACAAGGTACCCTTTTATTTTGAAGTGCGGGACCTTTGGCCGGATGCGGGAGTAGAAACGGGTCATATCGACAAGTTGAACATCCTGTATAAAGTCAGCAAAAAGATAGAGCGTTGGCTGTACAAAAAATCGGACCTTGTGATACCGGTCACCCGTAAATCCGGAGAACTGATCCGCGAAACATGCCCCTCGGCAAACACCTGCGTAGTATACAACGGAGTGGACACAGAACATTTCAAACCGGTTCCTAATGCCCTGGATATTGTGGATGAGACCTTCAGTAAGGATAAATTTCGCATTGGCTATGCTGGAACCATCGGAGTCATACATGATCTGGACACGGTTGTCCATGCAGCAAAGTTGCTTGAGCAAAATAAGGATATTGAAATTATTATCATCGGTGACGGGAGCCGCTCCATGCATTTGCAGGAGCTGTTGGACAATCATCAACCTGCCAATGTGCGATGGCTCGGAATCAAGGACCACAGCCAGATCCCGACTTACTTGTCAACCCTTGACCTGGCTCTCAACCCGGTTTACAATACAAAGGTGTTCGGCTCGATTATCACGGTGAAGTTTTTTGAATACCTGGCTTGTGAAGTGCCGGTTCTCACCATGGCCAATGGTATACTCAAGGAGGTAGGTGATGCAAGCGGAGCAGCGGTGACCATTTCCCCGGAGGATCCGAAGTTATTGGCGGATACTATCCTTGCACTCAAAAACGATCCTGACAAGCAAGCCAGGATGAAAGCCAGGGCCCGCCCCTTTGTGCTTCGCTATTTCGACCGGAGAAAATGGGCGGCGTATTTATCCGATATTCTTAAACAAAACCTCCAGGACGGCCCTTCAAAACCATCCGATTCCGTATCCACACAAGACCCCATTTCCCAATCTGATTATAACTGGTAGGCAGCTATGAGCAATCAAACACATAAAAATGAAATTCAGCTTCTTGATGCACTGATCGTAATGGCCAAATACAAGATGTTTATCATTAAACTTGTATTCAGCATCACATTGATTGCATTGATAATCAGCCTTGTCTGGCCCAAAACCTATAAATCCGATGCAACCATCCTGCCCCCCGCCCAGGAACAGGGACTTAGCGGCATTGCCGGAATGATCGGTGGAATGATGCCATTGAATATCGGAACCAGGCCTGAAACCAACCCGGAAACAATACTGGCGATTTTGAACAGCCGCAACCTCCGTGTGGAAGCAATTGAAACATTTAATCTCTATGAAGTATACAGAAGTGATATTATTGAAGAACTCCTGATGAAACTGGAAGAAAATATCACGATAGAAGACAACCGCGAGGGAGGGTTTGGTTTCAATCCCATTTCTTCTGTAAAAATATCCGTTACCGATCGCGAACCGGAACGGGCACAGCAGATGGCGGATTTCTTCGTTCGCCGTGCGGATGAGACCATCAATGAAATGAACAAGGAAAATGCCCGTGAGCAGTTCCAATTGATAGCAGAGCGCTATGAACGTAATCTGGAGGAGATGGAAGCTGCAGAAGTTGCATTAAAAGAGTTTCAGGAAACCTACGGCATTATCGAAGTGGAAGAGCAAGCCAAAGCTATTATTGAGTCTCTGGCCAATATTAAAGCACGAATTGTCGAAACCGAAGTAGCCATCAATGTAATGCGGCACAGTGCCCGCGATAACAACCCGGAGTTGCGCACATTATTACGGACTAAAGCAGAACTGGAGAAACAGTATGATGAGTTTGTGCGTCAAAGCGAACAACAAGCTCAAAATGCCGATGTCATGCCCCCATTACTTGACATGCCCGAGCTGGCACTTCAATATTATCGCCTGTACAGGGAAGTCACCGTACAAAACAATGTTTACGAGATGCTTTACCCTCAGTATGATATGCAAAAAGTTATGTCCGAAGCCGATAAACGCGGTATTCAGGTTTTGGATTCCGCACACCTGCCTACTTACAAAGATGCTCCCAAAAGAGCCTTCATCGTACTGGGTGGCATGGTCTTCAGTATATTTTTATCCATACTGATCGTTTTTTACAGAAATACTATGGAGAAGGGCCGGCAAACCGACTCCGCCCGATATCGACAAATCAATCAACTTATGGAAAACCTGCGTTTCCGCAAGAAAAAACAGTAATCTTGTAGTGTTGTTTTTCCCCGCATTGCAAAAACGAGCCTCCCATTGCGAAACCTGTGGGCATATATCAGCAGCCGTACCAATCTTGCAGATTGGCTGATCATCGTAGCAATAGTACTGGTTTATCTGCTGTTACGAGGAATCACCTACACGATCGGCCTCCCCCCTATGGAGTGGGTCGCTCTGGGAGGGATGCTGGTCTTGTTCGTGGTCATTCGTAGTATCACCACTCCGTTCATTCTGTTAATCTTCATAACCACAGGCTCATTATTAGGAAATCTGATCCTGGTTTTTGAAGACGGCCTGATCCCATTCTCACTTTTTCAGATTTTCTACATTTTTTCAGTTCTGGTTTTCATTGCACGCTGGTTTATTTCCGGTTTTGAACCAATACGTAAATCCGGATTTGAACTGGAACTGGTGCTGTTTTTTTCTCTGATATTCCTTTCTATCATCTGGACACCCGACGCCGAACTGGGTTTTCTCCATGCTTTGCGAGTATTTGCGCTTGCCGGACTTCTTTACCTGTTTATTAACTGGATACAGGAACCTCGCCAAATCACCCTGCTTATCATCTCTCTTATTGCTATCGGATCCATCATGGGACTGGTCGCCATTTATGATGCCATCGCCAACCCGATGGCGATTATCCAGGATGTTTTAAGTGACGGCACCCGGCTGGCCAGCCGCGCACGTATTGGACAGGTTGACCCGAATATTTTCGCGTCCCTGTTTTTCCTTCCACTTTCTTTCACCGCTTGTATCACCTTCTCGAATACCAAATGGCGTTACCGACTGCTGGGTTCTGTTTTTTTTCTCATCCTTTTGGCCGCAGTGCTGATCACCTTTTCCAGGAGCTCCTGGGTTGCGGTGATCGTTATGCTTTTTGTACTGGCGATTATGTACCGGCAATACAATCTCTTTTTAATTACGGCCTTGGCCGGTGTGATCCTGATAGCCTCCATTCCTGAATTACGCCACCTGTTTTTGAATATCCTGGATCGCTTCGTTGCCATCTTCTCAGGCTCCGCGGACGCCTCATCATGGATGCGCGTTGTCCTGTTAGAAGGTTCCATTCGCATTTTTTTCGATTCCTGGCTGATGGGAGTTGGCTGGAGGGGCTTTCCTGATGCGTTTATTGGCTACTACTCTCTTCAGGAAACACTTGGTATTTACGAACCCCACAATGTGATCTATCTGGTTTATTCAGAACTGGGTATTATCGGATTTCTGCTCTTTATCTTTATCGTCTACAAAATATTCTATCTCGCCTGGCAGAATATCCGGTTGAGTGCCAACCACGGAGTGGAGATAAAGGCTTTATCGCATGCGGTTTTCGGCACTTTTCTGGCCTACGCGGTATTTTACCAGTTCATAGGTTCCGGCTTCACCGACAATCAGTTATGGATTACCACCGGCATTATTATCGCACTGAACTACTATCTCAAAAACCAAACCGATACAGCCGAAACATCACTGTCCGGTCAGGAAGGCTACACTGATACCTGAGTGAAATTAAGTAATTATGCGTAGTCAAAACCCGAAAAAAAACCTGGTCGTACTCAGTGCCGCCTATCCATTCGGGAAAGGAGAGGTTTTTCTTGAGAATGAACTCCCTTTTCTGGTTGAGCGATTTGGCCATCTCTATCTGCTACCGATGCTCACTACCGGAACCGCGCGTCCGCTCCACCCAGGGATCACACTGCTGCCCTCGAGCCCCCCTTCTCAATGGCCACCTTTGGAGTTTATCCGGGGCATTCGCTTATCTGAAGACATGTTACTGCCCGAATGGCAAAAAACACCCGGCTATCCTCTTTCCCCATATCAACTTTATCTGACTTCACGCACACTGGGCATTGCACGCCGTATTGAGCAACGAATCCTGCATGCAATCGAGGAGAATAACCTCGAAAACGGACTAATCTATTCCTACTGGATGAACCAGGCCAGCATCGGCGGTATCTTTGCTGCCCGAAAGCAAAACTGGCCAGTGGTATCCAGAGCACATGGCGGTGATCTGTACACGGAGCGATATGCCATAAACTATCTACCCTGGCATGAATGGAAGGTGCACAACATGGATTATGTTTTTCCGGTTTCGGGTTACGGCCGAGACTATCTAACGGATAGGTACCCCGGTTGCGCCGAAAAAATCCGGCAAATGAAACTGGGAGTCAGCGGTCCAAACGAGGCTATGGCGGATCCTGATCCTGTTTCTACCCCTGAGCCCGCTGCGGATACCAAAACAAGTCCGGGGTCCCTGCACATTGCATCCTGCTCGACCGTGATCCCTTTAAAACGGGTGGAAAACATTCTTGATACCGTGCATGAACTGAAAAAGCTGTTACCCAATCTACATATCCGCTGGACGCACATTGGGACCGGCCCTCACTTCTCCTCGCTGCAAAACCGGGCAAGGAAAATATCACGAAATGGCCTTCAGATCGACCTGAAAGGTCATCTCCCGAACAGCGACGTGAAACAGTTTTACCATACCGGCGACATCGACCTGTTCATAAACTACAGTACCTCGGAAGGGTTGCCAGTGAGTATCATGGAGGCTTTCAGTTGCGGGATACCGGCTGCGGCTCCGGATATAGGCGGTATTCCGGAGATTGTGGATGACTCTTGTGGATTGCTGTTCGCCCCGGACACCACCCCGCAAACACTGGCAAAACAAATCCGTGACCAGTACCGGTCCGGCAACCTTTCTGCAATGCGAAGACCCGCCAAAAAGAAATGGGAACAGGAGTTCCAGCTTGAAACCAATTATCAAAAGTTTTCCGATTTCCTTTATTTTGAAGTATGACCTTCGTTCCTGTTGTTTAACACCACATACCGGTATATACGATTCCGCTCATGCTGTCAAGCAGAGAACCAGCCTTATACATGACTAAAGCAATCGTTTTATCCATTATTCTTTTACTGACGCATATCTTCTCAGCTGAAGCCACAACGCCCACCGTTGCGATCAATGAAGTAATGGCATCAAACGGATCTACTATTTACGATGAGGACGGCGATGCGGAAGACTGGATCGAGCTCTACAATTTCGGTGATGAACCTGTTGACCTGCAATGGTTCGGCTTGTCGGATGACTATGAGGATCCATACCGCTGGATTTTTCCTGATATAACTATCAATCCGGGCGAATTTCTGCTGGTCTGGGCATCCAATAAAGACCGAACGGATCAGGATCAACCGCTACATACCAATTTTGCCATTGCATCCGCAGGCGAGGAAGTCCTGCTTACTTCGGTCGATGGTGAACGACTCGACGAGCTCGAACCTGTGAATCTTCCAACAGACATATCTATCGGCCGCAAACCGGATGGTGTCGGTGACTGGTACTTTTTCGACATACCCACTCCCGTTATGACTAACACAACGAAAGGTTACCAACAACTGCTGTCGGAACCGGAGTTCAGCAAACCGGCGGGTTATCACACCGGACCCATCGAACTGGAGCTGTTCCATCCCGATGATCATGTCACTATTCATTACACCACCGACGGCAGCAAGCCGGATGCCGATTCCGACATCTGGGAGGGACCAAAAACATTGTATGACCGAACGAGCGAGCCGAATGACATTTCGATGATCCGGACAACCAATTCCGACACCCGTTCTGAAGGATGGAATGAACCTGCCGGATCGGTGCCCAAAGCTCATACCATCCGGGCCGTCGCTACTCGAGACGGCTATCTGCCAAGCGCTGTTAACACCCACAGTTTTTTTATTGACGAAAACGGGTCGGTATCTCATGAGCTGCCGGTATTTTCACTTGTCACAGATCCGGATCATCTGTTTGACCACGAAACCGGCATTTATGTGCCCGGAGCAGACGGAGAGTCGGGTGAAAATTATGCTGGAAACTTCCAAAACCGGGGGCGCGAATGGGAGCGTAAAACATCGCTCGAGTTTTTTGAAACAGACGGCAACCGGGTCCTGGCCACCGATATGGGCCTTCGAATTCACGGCGGATGGAGCCGGCGCAACGCCCAGAAGTCCGTGCGCATATATGCCAGAAATGAGTACGGAGACAACCGGTTTTACTACTCCTTTTTTCAGGATCTGCCGTACAATCAATTCAACCGGCTCATCCTGCGCAACTCCGGCAACGACTGGGCATACAGCCTGTTCCGTGATGCGCTTGCCCAAAAACTGGTTTCCCACCTGGACTTTGACACACAGGCCTATCGCCCCTCTGTGGTGTACATCAATGGAGAGTACTGGGGAATCCACAATATCCGGGAAAGATATGACCGCCATTACATGAATCGTGTCTATGGTTTACATGAGGATGAACTCGACTTGCTAACCGGGCGGTACTATGCCGATGAAGGAGACAACGAACACTGGCTCGGTCTGCTCGATTATGCCGATACCCATGATTTGTCAGATGAATCACATTTCGAGCACATGACCACATTGATGGACATGGAAAACTATCTGAACTACTATGTCTCCAAAATTTTCTATGCCGAAAATGACTGGCCTCACAACAATATCGACTATTTCCGTAAACGGGTGCCTTATGACTCAACTGCAGCGCCGGGTCATGACGGTCGCTGGCGCTGGATGATGAGGGACCTCGACCGCTCCTTCAATCTCAGTACACAAGACGATTTTGATATGATTGAATGGGTGACCTTGAAAGAAGATGGCAGATACGGCGAAGAGTGGCCCAATCTGCTATTTCGTAATCTGCTTGAAAATGACTACTTCAGGATCTCCTTCATCAACCGTATTGCCGATCACCTTAACACAACCTTTCATCAAGACCGTCTGAAAGCCGCTATTGACAAACAGAAAGCCATCATCGGCACGGAAATTGAAAACCAGATACTCCGATGGCAGAAGCAAGGTTCTAAAGAAGAATGGCTGGAGCATTCTGCCGGTGTCAATGCCATGTACCGCTTTGTCGATAATCGTGAGGACCATCTTCGCGAACATGTTCGCGCTCATTTTGAAATCGACTCGGACATCGTACTCCAACTTGATGTTTCGGATCCTTCCGGCGGTTATATCACCATTCATACCTCCGACATCAACAGCAACACACCCGGAGTTGAAAATAATCCCTGGCCATGGACCGGCGCCTATTTTCAGGAGATCCCCGTCACCATCCAGGCTAATCCCTGGCCGGGTTTTTCTTTCTCGCACTGGGAAATCGCCGATTCCGTAGAATCCGGCAAACACATAACCCTGCCGATGCATTCCGACACTTCCGTAAAGGCTGTCTTCCACGAAGATGACAGCGAGCTGTTTCCTGAACCTGTTGTGCTTGCGGAAACCGATTTTGAGTTCCATTACTGGCCGGCTGACACCATCTCCGGGAGCTTTCCCGAACACATGGCTTTTGTGTATATGGATGAGCCGGATCCCAATGAATATGCCGGTGTATCCGGTTATACGGATGGATATTATAATCTGGAGAACAGGACACGAATCAATGGCCTGGGAGATGAAGGTTTCGCCTTTATCAATACAAGCAACCCGGATGGAAATCCGGGATATCCCGGAACCCGGCTCGGTGGGGCATTACTCGCCTTGGACACACGGGACAGTCGAAACATTGCCGTCACATTTGAAGCCGGAACGGTCCGGCCCAACTCACGCGTGTACAACTTTAGATTGCAATATCGCCTGGGGGATGACGGAGAATTTCGCGATCTGACCAACAAAGATGGAGATCCCGCTGAATACCTCCGGCATGAACAAGCCGGTCACACCGACACCATAGGCCCTTTAATACTTCCTGCTGAATTGGAAGACAAGGCATACATACAACTTTTGTGGCGATACTATTACACTGGCACCCATCTGGATCCGGATAATGGTCAACGATCCAAACTCAACATTTCCGAAATCCGGGTCACTTCAGAAACGAAAACCTCCTCTACAGTCGAAAGTATCGAAAAACCTGAAGCATTTGGACTGAAGCAAAATTATCCAAATCCCTTTAACTCACATACTATTATCCCATTTGATCTACCGGAAGCAGCAAATGTAACACTTGAAATATTTGATGTAACCGGGAGATTGGTTGCAGAGCTGGCACATGGTTCATACCAGGCAGGCTCCCATTCTGTGACCTTTGATGCCGGTAATTTGTCAAGTGGTGTCTATATTTACCGACTGCAAACGCATTTGGGCTCAAAATTCCGCAAAATGATTATTTTGAAGTAGTTCGTCGCGCTACCACAAAGGAGTTATGTCACCTGAATCAATCCTTTGTGGTGATCGGATTTTCCAATTTCATCAGCACCAGCCAGGAATATTGTTCCAGTGCGGGAATAACTCTCATCAACCCCTTGTCAACTGCATTTAGAAAAGAGAAACTTGCAGATTTCAAACGATCTCCGGGGAGAAAGACGGATAATATACTTGAGATATGCTGGTATTCTGCCGAAACCGAATCAAACCAGTCAGAGGCCATCTTTATATCGGATATTAACAAAGGATGCTCATCCTCACTGCGCATTTTTGGAGTCAGGCGCCGGTACAAATTGATGAAAGGGTTGTGCCCAAGGGGTTCGATAAACACTGCCACCCCCCCCGGTTTCAAAACCCTTGCCAATTCCTGGTAAGCGGACGCTGTATTCAGATGGTGAATAATCCCTTTTCCGCAAACCACATCGAAATAATCATCCTCGTAATCCATGGATTCCGCATTCATGACTGCAAGGTGTACCTTTTTGTGTCGCTTACCCAGTCTTTGCCAGGCCTGTTCGATGGCAACTTCCGAAAGATCGATGCCGTGACACTCAGCAGCGGAGTCAACCCAGTGCGGTGTATTTATATTCGGGCCGCAACCGATTTCCAGCACCTTTTTCCCTTGTGATCGTTCATTTATCACATCCAGATAACGAAGATCGAATTCCCGCTTGAGTCTGTAGTACTTGCTTGCAGCACTTCTGCTTGCCGACTCGGATAAATATCTTTCGTCGTGAAAGTCCTTCTCCCTTTTGAGGATTTCATCTTGCGATTCACGTTGTTTCATGTGTTTAAATGTTTCGATTTATCGTGTCAGATGTAATGACATGACCGTATTTAATCATACGTCTGTGTGTCCGGACGCTATCCCGGTCATGTGCATTTCATGTGTTTTTTATAATTTACGATTCATAATGCCACTCTAAACATATTTTTCGGCGGCTTTTGCAAGCGAGTAATACCAAATAAGCAGATAAATGCTGAATAATACCCCGACAGCAGAATAAAGCGACAAGGCAAGCCAGATGTTATCCTGATAGATCCCGGCAACAAGTGCCATCAATCGGGATAACATGAAAGTAACATCAATAAGAAATGCTTTTTTTTGCCTGCCCAGCAACAACGGAATGAAATTCAGTGGCGTCACAATAAAAACCAGAAAAACAAATGGAGTGAGGATACGCACAAAATAACCGGTCATCTCCCATCCCGGACCCAAAAACCAGGAAAACAGTGGCGGACTCACCCAAAAAAGCAAAAGAAACGGCAAAATACCAATGGCTGCCAAAAGTAGCAGCGTGCTCTTGACAAAGGGTATGAGCTTGTCCTGATTTCCATATTTTTCCGATATACGCTGACTGAACACCTGATAAGCAGCCTGGCCAATGACCTGAACGGGTGAATAAAGCGCTTTGTGAGCCATGGCATAGAATCCGGCAATAGCCTCCGAAAACCAGGAATTGAAAAGCAACACCGGAAAGTTGTTTGAAATGGAGGTTGTCAGCGCATGTGGGGTGTTATAAATTGGGAAATTACTGTAGCGTCTTGCCATGACAACCATCCTCCTGGGTGAAACGCCAGCTAAAATGGAGGACCGCAGCTTTTGCCGTTGCCAAAGCAAAAAGATCATACCCAGAAAATCACCAAGTACCTTCCCCAGGACCAACCCTGCCTGCTGTAATTGCTGAAGCCCCATTCCAATTTGGAAAACAGCTGTTGAGGATGAACTTGTGATCTTTCCCGCAGCAATGGTGCCGTACTTTTTTTGCCTGTTCAGGCTGAATGTGAGTATCATGAAAATACTGAAAGATACTACCGATAGCGGCAGCAGATACACCAGCCGACCCAGCGCTTGAATATTAAGTACCTCTGCAATAAATGGCCTGAATAGAAGCAGAACGATCAACAACAGCATGCCGGTCAGCATCGCCAGCGATATGGCCAGCATCGTAATATTGTTAGCTGCTGATTGACTGCGGGGAATCAGCGTTGCAAATTCGTACCGCAGTGAAGCTGCACAATAACAAATCATCAGCAGCGACAGAAAAGTAGCATAGACACCTATTTCATCCGGAGTATAGAGTCGTGTCAACACCGGTAAAACGGCAATACCCAACAAGTGGGCAAAGCCGGTTCCCGACATCAGTTTGCCAAGGTTCCCGACAAAACCGGATAAAAGTACTTGCTCTTTGAATCGTGAATAATTCCATGCCATAGCGCTCAAAATAGTGAGAAATAGCCATATTACCGACACCAAATGACCACCCGTACACATCTTATCATCTATGCCGGTTTTATACTCACCGCTACAACTTACGTCACAAGTTTGTATTTTGGACCTGAAATACAGGAATTAATGCTCCAAGACTTTTCACAACTTCCATCTCATGTCGGATAATCCACTGGTAACAGTAGTCATTCCAACCTACAACCGGCCCGATCATTTGCGTCGTGCCCTTGCCTCGGTTCTGGATCAAAAAGGGGTAATACAAGAAGTTATCGTTGTTGATGACGCTTCAGACCTGGATATGTCCGATGAACTCGAAAAATATCCACAGGTCACCTATCTCCGTAATGCGAAAAACATGGGCGGCGGATATGCCAGAAATCGCGGATTACAGGCAGCGAAAGGTACATATATCAATTTTTTAGATGATGACGATGAGTTTTTGGACGGCAAACTCCGAAAGCAGGTTCACCAGTTCGAGATCTCCGATATAGCCCCGCTCGGCATGGTAAGCTGCCATTTACGAGACCTGCGATCGGGAAAGGAAGTTCTGCTTCGAAACAAATGTCGCGGTGATATATACAAAGCATCACTACAAGGATATACGGTCAATTTGACATCCTCCATGCTGTTCAAAACCGAAGCCGTTCGTTACATCGGTGGCTTCGACGAAACCCTTCCGGCCAATCAGGAGTATGACCTGATCATCCGGTTTAGCAAACATTACGGCGTAGATTATGTTGATGAAGTGCTGGCGCGTGCCAACCGCTCAGTCGGACAAATACACTCGAATTTCGAAAAAAAACGAGATGGAGCCATACGGCTATTTGATAAATATGATAATGACTATCGTAAGATTGGTTTTGCTTTCCGTTTAAAAATGCGAATCAAGTTGGTTATTCTGCTTTTTCGATTTTGGATAGGAAAGCGATTTGGAGAAAAAGCCTATCGAATGCTGCTGA
>CAYMBG010000047.1:0-20588 GCA_964388615.1 uncultured Chitinophagales bacterium
TCTATCCACTTGAACTATAGGGTCATAAAAAAGAGGGTTCATTTTAAGTTTCAATGAACCCTCACATGTTGCTTGAGGAATTGATTTGATTATAACCAGGACTGGATATTACTCCGTAATGGTTCCGCGAAGCTCCCTTTTCATCTCCGATCGTCGTTGACGAAGATCGGCATCTCTTTGGGAGGCTGCTTCAATTTCTTCGAAACGCATCATGGAAAGATCCACTTCCTCAAGTAAGGAGCGCAATTCCGAGCGTGTGCCGATTCGCTGAATTTCTGCCTTAAGCATTACCGTTGCGAATTTTTCCAACTCCTCATCGGTTACTTCAGCAATCTCCGACTGGTCGGCCTGCGTTTCAACTTGCGGTTCTTCTGCCGGCATATCCCCTGGTGATGTTTCTGTTGCATCATCCGGTCCACAAGCAAATAAAACAAAGGCAAGCGATATTGATAAAAGATATTTTAACATAATTCTGGCATTCATTTGTCAGAGTTTTGTACAGATGGTTACTCTGGTTTTTCAGTTTTCCATTCATGAATCAAATGCATAACGGTCATTGACCGCTATGCATTTTGCCTCGTTTTATTCTCTTGTATCAGCCCAACCCCTAAAAAAGCCGATATTCTGAGCAACATCAGTGACATTTTCAAACCAGTTGGTTTCATACTCGATGGAGATGTGTCCACCGAAGTTTTGACGTTTAAGCTCTTCAAGGATACCAACAACATCTCCAACACCTTTTCCGGTGACAATGTCTTCGCCATCCGAACCAAATTGGTCTACATCAGAGAAATGGATACTTACCAGTCGGCCTTCCAGTGCGCGCAATCCTTCAACCGGATCGAGGTCCGAGCGGATCCAGTGACCAACGTCAGCGGAGGCTCCCATTCTGGGATCACGGTCTTCTACCAATGACATGACATACTCCGGATCCCAAAGCTGGTATCCTTCAGGTCCCCAACCCCTTGGATGGTTGTGAATGGCTACCATGATGTCATATTCCTGGACAAACTCTTCAATCAAATCCAGTGCCTCGACAGAGGGCTCGCTTGTAATGGCTTGTACGCCTAAATCCTGGGCAAACTCAAATACGGTTCTGAGATCGTCTTCATTGTTGGGAAGATTGACGACCCCGAAATTCACTGCAATAAGATCATGTTCGTCCAGTTTTGCTTTAACCGCTGCAATATCTTCATCAGAAGCATGATGGTCAAAGGTGTCATCGGGACGATCCGGGCTGAAACGCTGTCCGGGGTAAAACTCAATGACCTTTCCACCGGCACGATCGGTTTTTTCAATCGCTTCCATCACCGTGTAGCGATTGAAAGTGTAGGCTTGTAACCCTACAGCCAACCCTCCGATTTTATACTCTTCGGGAATATCCATTTGTGGATTTTGAGCAGTGTCTTGGGTGGCTGGTTCGCATGCCATGAATAATAGTAGTGCGGCAAACAGCCAGAAAAACTTGTGGTAATACATAATGATTTCTCCTTTTTTATTGGAATGGTAACGCGTTATAGGAAAACTGTTTATATGTAATCGAAATCTTCGATTCAATCATTGTAATGTAGTTAAATGAAGAGCAACCGACAATATATTACGATTGATTTTTTCGCATTTCAATAAATTTTCCCGGTTCTCTCTTGGAAAATCTCCTCAAGTACCGGTTGTGCCTTGCTATTCAGCCTTCTATGGGTAATGGAAAGAGCTTGCATCGGTCTTGTTTTTTTCTTAAATCACATTAGTGGGGGATTATAACTTATTAAAACGCAAACACCTGTTGGAGGTTGCTATGAATAAGGAAATGTTGGTTACATGGGGGAAATATCTGTTTGCCGTTCCTTTTTTGATATTTGGGATTTTTCATTTTATGGATGGGCAAAGTATGGCAGGGATGGTACCGGGATTTATTCCAGGAGGTTTGTTCTGGGTCTATCTAACCGGATTGGCATTGATTGCAGCGGCCGTCAGTATTTTTATCGACAATCAGGTTAATCTTGCCATGCAGTTGTTGGCATTAATGCTGATCATTTTTGTGCTTAGCATTCATCTTCCTGCAACGTTGAATGATATGAGCGCCGCCCCAAATTTGCTAAAGGATATAGCATTGGCTGGTGGGGCATTGCTGATCGCTTCTCTGGATGAAGGAGAAGTGAAAGAGCAATAAGTCGCATTTGCATCGAATTGTCAAAACGCATGGTTTCGCAAAAGGCTGTTTCCGGGAGGATCAGCCTTTTGTAGCTGTGATCCGGTTATTATGTGTTTCTAAGGCTCTTGCATATGCCTTTTCAGAAAGGTAATAACCGAGTCGGTTACCTGTTGATGGGCATCGGTCCTGTACGATGAGCCGATAACATGATCTTCGACTTCCGGAAAGGCAATGAATTGACGTTTTTCCGGCAAGGTCGCAAGTTTTGATTCAATAGATTCGATGGCTTTTACGGAGACGAGCTCGTCCTGATGTTCTTCGTCCCGGTAATAATAACCAGCAAATGTTGGCTGGGTTATGTTACCATAAATCTCATCCTGGAGTAAGTTAACTTTGAGAGTCTTGAGCACATGCAATGATTCAATCCGGAAGGATTGGTACCAGTATCGGCCATGGTCGTCACTTTGAGGATCCGATTCCACATAAGAACCGCCAAGCAGTAATTTCATGAGCCGTTGTCCCCAGGATTTATCAAACAAAAAGGATTCCCTTTGAGCGAATTCAACTAAAGGCGCAAGTAAGACCAGATAATCGACCGACTCCGGATAGCTGGAAGCCAGATGCAATGATAACATGCCACCCATAGAGGTCCCTACTACCACGACCTTATCACCCAGGAGGTCGCCTATTGCCAACGCGTGCGCAACATCGGCCAGAAGTGAATCCGGATGCATATCCATAAGCGGCTGTTCTGTTACAAGACCGTGAGCATGCAGGCGTGGGACATAAAGATGACATCCCAGCGCATCCGCTGTTTTCGCATGTAAGGGTGCTCCTTCTCCAAAACTGGCCGTGAAACCATGGATATAAACAATGCTGCAGGGAGCTTTTTCTTCTTTATGCGTGTCGTTCCAAATGATCCGGGCATGATTATCCGGCTTAAGCTGACCTGCACGCTGTTCCGACTTTTGCACATGTTGAACTACTTCATGAATATCATAAGGTAACGAAGGTAACTTCTCCGGAACTGAGATCTCCGAATAGTTAACTCCGCCATCTGGCCGGAAGAGCCAAAAAAGAAGTAAAAAAAGAAGGGCTGAAAGAGTGTAAAGGATGCGGGTCATATCGAAGTGTTTTCTATAGCGAGTAGTCGTCCATAATGTACTATTTTTCCGATTGATCTTATAGTAATGGAGACAGGTTGTAAACCTGCTGCAGGTCAAAAATGCAATTCACTTGTCTGCAATGATTTTTGGAGCCATTGCGTTATATTTGTCATTACGGCTCCCGGAATTTTATGGATTTATGCGATATATACGTAGGTACGATGCGCTTCCCCTTACTTGAGAATCTTCTTTTTTTGTTTCTGTTCCTGGTTTTTACCAGTGTGTCGGCGCAACCAATCGGGAGCTGGCATTCGTACACTTCTCAATCCACCGTGCTTGATATCAGCCTGGATGAGGACGGACGCATATGGGCAGTTTCCGAAGGCGGGGTCTTTCTGGTGGATCAGGGGGAAATTGGCGGCACTTTTACTCCAACCGAAGGGATGTACCGGATCAATGCCCGGGCCATGAAATATGATGCCGTGAACAACCTGCTTTGGCTGGGTTATAATGACGGTACATTCGAGTCATATGATCCGCAAACCGATAATTTTACAGCATATACCGATATTGCAAGGGCAATACGCTTTAGTCCCCGGGGGATCAATCAATTTGATTTCAAAGGTGAGAACCTGGTGATTGCTACCGATTTTGGCATTGTGGTATTCGAGCCGGAACGGCAGATCACGATTGATACGTATTCGAATCTGGGGGATTTCCCGGCCGGTTCCCGGATCAATGCCGTGGCTTTGCATCAAAACAGATTGTTCGCTGCCACTGATGAAGGCGTGGCGGTGGCGCAAGCAGAGGGAGTCGATTTAGGTTTTCCCGGCAACTGGTCGAATTACGGACCGGATGCGGGTTTTGATGGGGCGGCTTCATCTCTT
Organism: uncultured Chitinophagales bacterium; assembly: GCA_964388615.1. Classification (GTDB taxonomy): domain Bacteria; phylum Bacteroidota; class Rhodothermia; order Balneolales; family Natronogracilivirgulaceae; genus SLLW01. Next base: position 4,143 of record CAYMBG010000047.1, read on the forward strand.
GTTTCTTACGATGGTGATATCGTCGCCCTTTCAGGAAATACACTTTTGCGTTATAATGGATCGCAATGGGAATCAGTAAACTACTTCGGAGATACTGCTGTTTCGCAATTGACGACCTCCTCGGATGGCGATTACCTGGTAGCCTGGAATGATGAGCAGGTAATGGTTCGTTATCCGGAACATGATACCGCGGGATCCGGTGAAAGGGTACGCGTTTTTCAGGTACCGGCATCGGCGCAGAAGGTAAACGGGGTTGCTTTGGATGTATCAAGCGGTCAAATTCTTGTTGGTAGCACGAATATGGGCATCCGGGTAGTGGATTTGTATAACGGAGAATTGTTGCATGAATATCTGCCCACCGGCCCCTACATGAACAGTTTCTCCGATATTACCGTGCAAGATGGCGTTTTAGCATCCGCATCCAACGAGCTATATGGCCGCCGGGGCGAAGGATCGACCCAATCCGGATACTATCTTCTGCGTGATGATGAATGGTTTAACTTCAACAATCTCACACATCCTGTTTTAGGTGATAATAATTTTAACAGTGTTTACCAAGTCGCAGCCACAGAGGAATACTTTTTTTTCGGCTCCTGGGGCGGTGGTGTCGCACAGCACCATCGTGAAAGTGACGAGGTTACGATTTGGGATGCTGATAATTCGATTTTGGAGGGAATTATTGGTAGCTCGACCTATGTGGTAGCCAGTGGATTGGATGCGGACCGGCATGATCACTTGTGGGTTGTAAGCCGGGGGAATGAAGCAAATGCATTGTACCGTTTTATGCCGGAGACACAGGATTGGACGGCCTTTCCGCGATTCAGGGGATTAACCGGCACCGATAGCTACAGAAGGGTCATGGTAGATTCGTATGATCAGATTTGGGCGACATTGAGAAATGACCGCAACGATGGCCGAGGATTGGTTGTCAAACGCGTGGAGGGTGATCAGGTGACCGATGGGGTTGTCCTGAGAGATGATGCCGGTAGTGGAAACCTGCCTAACCTGCAGGTAAATACGGTTGTCCAGGATCGTCGCGGGGAGGTATGGATAGGAACCGACCGTGGACTGGCACGCTTTCTTTTTCCACAACGGGTGATTGACGGAGGAGTAAATGACCGCCAGGCTAACTTAATACGTAATGCCGATGATACCGCCGATTCTCCCTACCTGCTGCGAACCAGCAATATCACCAGTATTGCCGTTAACTCGGCCAATCAGAAATGGGTCGGTACCGATGGAGATGGTCTGTGGTTAATTGAGGAGGTGGGCGGCCGCTATCGTCCTGTGCGAAATTTCACTACAGAAAACAGCCCCATGATTTCAAATACAATTACTTCTCTCGCTTATGATGAGGAAACAGGGCAGATTTTCATTGCGACCGATCGTGGCTTGGTTAGTTATGTGGATGTTGTACGGGGAAGTGTAGCCGAAATGGATGATTTGTTTGTCTATCCCAATCCTTTTTCTTACGAGCGGGCTGATATGGAAAGGGTTATTATCGACAGGCTTTCCGAAAGAACGACCATCCGTATAATGACGGTGGATGGTCGCCTTGTAAGGAGGCTGGAAGCTCAAGGAGGAAGAGCTGAGTGGGATGTAAGAGATTCTAACGGCAGACGGGTTGCTACCGGAGTTTACATTATCGTCTCGGTGGATGATCAAAATGATCAACGAGGGGTAGGCAAGTTGGTTGTGATTCGTTGAATGCTGGAAATGAACCGTTGCTGAACCCCTCTATAGGCTATCTTTGCGCTTCCGGTCGCTGGGGAAACGGGTGTAACGGAATGGACTCCGCCCGGCGGTCAGCCCGGCAGCCGCGTCCATGTACATCTCCGCCATCGCCACATTGAGAAACCGGGACAATACCCAGGCCTCTTGACTCGATCCGATCTTCCGAGATGCCGTTTTCACGGTAAAATGTAACCACCGCATTCGCACGACGTTGACTCAATCTCAGGTTATACTGATCTCCTCCTACTTCATCGGTATAGGCATCAACCCGCACCCTGTGATTGGGAGCATCCATCAGATGGTCAACATTTTCGCTTAGACGCCTGGCGGCCTGATCATCAATGTTGGATCGGTCAAATGCAAAATTCACCTGGTGAAGTTCCGAAATAAAAGGCGGATCGGTGGGATCCAATGGGTCGGTACCCATCTCGATCTCTTGTCCATCTGTGAATCCATCACCGTCGGTGTCCGGATTGTTGGGGTCGGTACCGTATACATACAGCTCTTCATAGTCGGTCAATCCGTCTTCATCACTATCGGGATTCAGCGGATCGGTACGATAGCGCAGAACTTCATCACCGTCGGATATTCCATCGCCATCGGTATCCGGATCCAACGGGTCCGTTCCGTAAACCAGAACCTCATCGCCATCCGATAGCCCGTCACCGTCGGTGTCAGCAACCAGCGGATCCGTGTTGTACTCATAATATTCCTGGCCGTCGGTGAGTCCGTCGCCATCCGTATCAGGATCTTGAGGATCTGTACCAATCTCCAGTTCAATATGATCCGGAATACCGTCTCCATCGGAGTCGACTACTTCTGCTTCGTCAACAACTTCTTCGGTGGAACGACAGCCACTAAAGCTCATGGCTATTGCAATAGTAAATAGCAATATGAATAGGGAAGCGTATTTTGGTCTCACAGATGTTCTCCGATCAAAAGGTTCAAAATTTAATTTACTAACATATGGTACAAACATATATTCAAAAATAAAGAAAAGAAACCTATTTTAGTAGCATCATAAAGTGAATTTGAGGTGTTGTTAGGAACGTGATTATTTTTTATATTTTAATGCTATAGACAAGTTCTTTATAGTTTAATTGGGGCTATAGCTCAGCTGGCTAGAGCGCTTGCATGGCATGCAAGAGGTCCGGGGTTCGAATCCCCGTAGCTCCACATTGAGGAAACAGGCTCATACGGAATAATCGATGGGCCTTTTTCGTTAGATGGTTTGGGGTAAGTCCTGCACGACCAGCTCCCTCTCAACTCCGTCAGGACCGGAAGGTAGCAGCGGCAGGAGGTCGTAGCGGTGCGATGCAGGTCGCTTACCCCTTTTTTTTATCCGTTCATCAGGATGTTACCGATGCCGCGATCTCTTTCGAAATGGTTTCGGCATGTACGCGGGAATTTTCAATGAACCATTTACTGGTATTGAGTCCCCCGCAAACAACACCTGCCAGGTAGATGCCCGCTACGTTGCTTTGCTGTGTCTGCTCGTCATACGATGGTACGAGATCCTCGCCATGAAACGTAATGCCGATACGTTTCAGTAACTTGAAATCAGGCTCATAGCCGGTCATGGCCATAACAAAATCGTTTTGAACAGTTTGGATACCATCGGGGGTTCGGATGTCTACCTCTTTTTCCCGTATTTCGAGGATCTCTGAATTAAACCAGGCTTGAATGGCTCCTTCTTTAATACGGTTTTCGATGTCCGGCTTGACCCAGTATTTAACATTCTCCTTGATGCCGGGTTCCCGCACGACCATCGTGACATCGGATCCGCATCGATAAGATTCAAGGGCAACATCCACCGCTGAATTACCGGCACCAACGACCATGACTTTCATCAAGGCATAGGGATGTGGCTCATCGTAGTAGTGTTTTACTTTAGGAAGATCTTCTCCCGGTACATTCATTTTGTGAGCCCGGCCGTAAAAACCACTTGAAAGGATGATCTTTTCACTATCGTAAACCTCTTTGTCGGTCGTTATGACGAACTTTCCATCCGAGCCGCTTATGTCGCGGACTTCTTCGTATAAGTGTACCGGGAGCTCATAGCTTTCGGTTACTCTCCGGTAATATTCCAGAGCTTCACGCCGGGTAGGTTTTATACCATGGGAGATGAAGGGAACACCTCCGATTTCCAATCGGTCGGAAGTCGAAAAAAAGGTCATATTGGTTGGATAGTGAAAAATGGAGTTGACCAGACACCCTTTGTCAATGATCCGAAAGGGGATGTTATGTTTTTTTAGTTCAATTCCGCATGCCAGTCCAATAGGACCCGCTCCGATGATAGTGACCATATTTACACTTTGTAGTAGATTTCAGTTGATAATGTTCTTGATCTTACTATTTGAACTACTCAAAATCTTCTTCGGCTTCGGAATGATCCGGTTCAAAAGCGGGATCATCCGGGGAGAGACGACTGTATTCCGGCAAATCGCGAAACTGGACACTGTAGAGGTCTCCGCGCCGGTCTTTGAGTGGCATTACCGTTCCGGAGTGGCGTGAACGGCGTAGAACCTCGGTATCGACGTCGGCCAGTACGACCATTTCGGCATTTTCATCCGACAGCGCGGCTATGCCATCACGACTGAAAGAAAAGTCGGATGGTGTGAAGATCGCCGATTGCGCATATTGAATGGCCATGTTTTCCACGGATGGGATATTGCCGGTCGTTCCTGCCATGGCTACATACATCTGGTTTTCAATGGCCCGGGCTTGCGCGCAAGTGCGCACGCGTGTAAATCCATGTCGCTCATCCGTACAGAATGGCACGAAGAGGATATTGGCGCCGTTATCGACGGCATAACGGGCCATTTCGGGGAATTCCACATCATAACAGACGTTGATGGCGATTTTACCCCTGTCGGTGTCAAACACCTTGGGTATGGAGCCGGCTTGAACGCCCCACCAAAGGCTTTCGCTGGGCGTGATATGAATTTTGTACTGTTTCTCATATGTTCCATCCCGCCGGAACAGGTAGGAAACGTTGAAGACATTGTCTTTTTCCAATGTAAAATGAGAACCACCAACGATATTCACATTGTAGCTAAGGGCCATGTCACGGAAAAACTCAATGTATTGTTCGGTGTAATCAGCCAGTTTTCGAGCTGCCAGTCCCGGCCGTTTTTCTTCTTCGTAACTAAGAAGCTGCGTGGTCAACAGCTCCGGGAATAACACGAAGTCGGATTTATAGTCGGAAGCTACATCCACAAAGTATTCCACTTGCGTGGTGAAGTCTTCAAAAGAAGCGATCTTGCGCATCTGATACTGTACACAGCAGATCCTGACCGGCATGGAGGTAACACGTTGTTTGGGTACCTGTGATTGGTACTCAAAGTTGGTCCATTCCAAAAGTGCGGCATATCCGCTGGAATCGGTATCCTCATTTAAATAGCCTTTGATGATGCGTTTGACTACAAAATCGTTTTGCAACTGAAAGGTCAGGATGGGATCATAAATTTTCTTACTCATGACCGAACGGACATACGTATAAATATCCATTTTATCCTGATATTTATGGTAATTGGGCAATCGGCCCCCTATCATAATCCGGCGAAGGTTCAATCGCCGGCAAAGTTCCATACGCTCCTCGTAAATACGGCGTCCGATCTTCATATCGCGATATTCCGGATCAACCATTACTTCGATACCGTAAAGCGTATCTCCTTCCGGATCATGGTTGCGGATATAACCATCGTCGGCGATCTCTTCCCATGTGTGATCGGCAGAATATTCATCCAGATCCAGGATCAGGCTGTTGCTGGATCCAATTAACTCCCCTTCGAAAAACACCCCTATCTGACCCTCATTGAATTGCTTGATCTGGGAACGGAAATGGTTGTAACCATAGGGCTCCATGTCGGGGAAGCATTTCAGCTGTAATGCTTTCACTGTTTTGTAATCATTCATTTTTAAGGGCCTGATCTCCAGGCTGGGATTCTTCTGATCTAAGGTCATTTTAGGATAGTATGAAGTATTTGAATAATGCTGTTAAATCGTATGCAAATTTATAAAACCGGCCTGTGTGAATCAAAGTAGGCTTTTGAATGGAGTAATATTCCTTTGTGCAGGATCACTCAGGTTTTGGTATTATTAGAGTGAAAGTGCGGACGGTTCTTTCTGAACACAAGATGATGTTCAAACCGTTTCTGTGCGGGTTTATTGTTTATGGAACGTGATATTTAATTATGGCAAAAAATAAATTGAAGACCGTTGCTTGTTCCAGGGTCAGAAAAAACGAACTGGTGATGCCGAACGACACCAATCCGCTTGGCAAATTGATGGGTGGCCAACTTATGAAATGGATGGATATCTGTTCTGCGATTTCGGCACAACGCCATTGCAACCGTAATGTAGTGACCGTAGCAGTGGACAGTGTGGAATTTGTCAGTGCCGTGGATCTGGGCGAGGTGGTGGTCATTGAGGCCGAGGTGACCAGGGCGTTTCGCTCCTCCATGGAGGTGGCCATGCGGGTTTGGGCGGAAAATCTGCGAACCGGCAGCAAACGTCTTTGTACTACTTCATTTTATACTTTTGTGGCGGTGGATGCCGACGGTAAAACGGTTCCGGTTCCGGAAATTGTGCCGGAAACCGGTTTTGAAAAACAACGGTATGAAAAGGCGGAGGAGCGTCGTAACCGTCGTCTTCAGTATTCAAGGGAGGTCCGCGAAATGGCACGGATATTCCAGATTGACGAGGAAACGGGTGAATAAAATAGTTATTTGACCAGATTCATCTTGATGGTTTCAGTATGATTGTTTGCTCGTAGCACGGCTATATATATGCCGCTTGCAAGTCCCGAAGCATCAAAATGAGCGACATGGTGTTGTTGATTAACGGGTCCATTTACAAGCGTACGAACCTTTTGTCCTAAAAGGTTGTAAACAGCCAATTCAGCATGACCTGTTTCCGGGAGGTAGTACTCGATCATGGTAGTGCTGTTGAAGGGGTTTGGGTAGTTTTGCGAAAGTGCGGGATGATCCGGGAGCTCTTCACCATGCCGTGCGGGATCTTCTGCAGATGTCCCGTAGACATGATGGTTCCTGGCGCGCTCAAGCTGTAAACGCATTTCTACGTCCGTTTCACCCCAGGCATATACGAATCCAACCTCGATGGTCTCCTGGGGTTCCAGGGTATAAGGACCGCTACCGGTTACGATGGAAATATCCGCATTATCAACATAGACTTGTTCGGTACCCGCTGTAAGTGCAAGGCGTTTTTCGTCATCGGTAAAACCGTCGAAATCCGAATCCCCTTCATTGTAATTGATTCCGAAACGCAGACTGTCCTGCCGGGTTTCGGCTTTATCCAGCGTCATAGGAGAATTGTTGTCTATGGCAAGCGCACTGGATACCGGTCCCATGTGTCCGACCGCTACATAAGGGGGGCCGGATTGGTCATAGGCATAGACCAGGCTGTCTTCCCGGATGAACCGGGTATAATTGGAATCAAAGTTCAGGATGTCCCAATCGTTAAACAATCCCACATACATGTCATCGTATGTGGCCGTACCGTCGTTTGTTATTTCGAATTGAATATAGAAAGAGCGCTCTAATCTTTCCCTGGACAATGCATAGCTATAAAGCTCAATAAAAAGGTCATCGGCTTCAGGGTGTTCAGCGGAAGTAAAAACGGCATTCCCGGAAACACGGTTTTCACCGGTATGAAGTTCCTCCCTGGAGAAACGGACATTCTCAACAGGCTTAAAATGTCTGGTGATATTTGTGGAATCCCGCACCTGATTTATGACCACCGGACTGGGCTCAGATGTGCCTGCTGCGTATCTGTCAGCAGCGATCATCAAGCCACCTTCGTAAAGAATATTTTCATAGTCACCCGGGATGAAGCCGACGCCGCCGCTTGAGGTGAGCGCATCAATAAAGCCGATGGTTCCGTCGGATGAGATGGAGGCCCGGATCGTGTTGGCATCCAGCATATCGTAGAAAAGGTTTTCGTATTTGAACATGTGGAAGTCCGTGTAATCCTGGGTATTGTCTTTGAAGTCCAGTCGGAAAAGGGGTGTTTCATCAGTCTGGTAATCCGCTGAAATTTCAATGTCCAATTGCACATGGAATGTATCCTGGGTATTGACCTGGCCGGTAGATATTTCGGGGGTCAAAGCCACTATGTCGGGGGTGAGTACATCCAGTTCAAACGACAGCTCATTTGTCGCTTGACCATGATTGACGGCACGCAATGTAATGGTGCCTGACTCTCCCATACTGATTTTATCACCGTCCTCATTTTCAAAAATGGCATCGAGTATTTGAATGCCGGGTTTGATATCAACCAGGGAGGAATAAGCGTCAATCATCCCTTTTCCAAGGCGATGGTCGTAACGCGCTTCGGTATTCATGTGATCAATAGAGGCGGCATTAGAACGGATCTGGGAAGCGATCCGTCCGGGCTTCCAGTCCGGATTTTCGGCTTTTATGAGTGCCGCCAGTCCGCTGACTACAGGTGCTGCCATGGACGTGCCGGTGTTGGTCTCGTAAAGCGGGGTCCACTCTTCGGCATGGTCATCGAAATCAAAAGTGGTACTTAGTAACCTTTGTCCACTTGCGAACACGTCAACAAAAAAACCGTAATTGGAGAAGGCGGATATTTGATAGCTCACGGCACTGGTAACAGATCCAACCGCAATAGCATTTTCATAAGCTGCTGGAAAAAAGGGGACATCATTTCCCTCGTTTCCCGCTGCGGCAATGACCAATGACCCGCTTTCAGTGGCAAAATCTACTGCTTGCTTACCAAATTCAGAGAAACCGGGTCCGCCGAAGCTGCAATTGATAATATCGGCATCATTCAAAGCGGAGTAAATGATGCCATGATAGCCATAAGCAATTTGTCCGGGGTAATCTTCGGTACCGCCGGCCCTGACCGGCATGAATTTTGAGTTGAATCCCGTGCCGGCTATTCCGATTTCGTTATCGGTATCTGCCGCTGCTGTTCCTGCGACATGAGTACCGTGTGTGGAGTAGGTTCCAACCGGATTTGCATTTTGTACGGGATCTTCCCCTTCGAATACATCGCCGCTTTCCCAGAAATTCCATCCAATGGTGTCATTTTCGATCTCCCATCCGGCCGGTGAGAAAAATTCGCTGGCTCTTCCGGGTTCCGGGTTTCGCCAAAGTTTGTTGGCCAGGTCGGGATGATCGTAGTACACTCCGCTGTCTACGATGGAGATTACGACATCCTCTGAGCCATGGGTGACATCCCATGCACGATGGAAATTTTGTCCCACAAAGTAGTTCTGCCCATCTTCACCGTATAATGAATCGTTTGGGATGTAGGTTTGTTGTGTGTGACGCACATAGTGCGGCTCGGCATATGCGACACCAGGGAGTTCACGAATTTCACGGGAGAGCGTGATGGGGTCCTCTCCTGAGGTATAACGGATAAAGAAAGTTCGTTTGAAAGCCTCGGTTAGTTCAGCAAGACGATGGGAATGATTGCCCGGTTGTCGAATAGCTTTTGCATGATCCGGTAAGTTGGAACGAAATACGGGAGTTTTGTCCTGTACGCCGTGACTGTTCAGATGCCGCTCAAGTATGGAGGCAGGGTTTTCGGTCGAAACTTCGTCAAATGATTTACTTTCGGTATGTTTGCTCTTGTTGTTTGATTCTAATTGATTCTGTTTTTCAATGAATGAATCCGGATCTTCAAGTTGCACGATGATACGGCCCGGGAGGTAGCTTACAGTGTCTTTTGAGGGAAAGGCCGGAGCTTTGATACCAGATAGAAATAGTAACGAAAGTATTGTAATGAGCGAAAAGTAGCGCATGGGCGACCCTGTTTGCCTTATGAATGTTTAAACGTTTCCGGAAAGATTGCAGGAAGATCTATCATATTAAAATAAAGTATTTAAGCCGGAAATGTTGTAGGATCAAGTAAAACTGTTAATTTTAAAGAAATATTAATGATTAAATGGCCTTCTTCGATGCAGGGATCTTTTATTGAAAATGAATTAAAAACGTATGAGCGGTATAAAGAAACAGCCCTATCCCACCGGCGTTTCAAACATCATGATATTGTACCACTGCTCGAAAATTTGTCAGGACATCATCATGTCAACATAGCAGAGGAGGGAAGGTCAGCTGAGGGCAGAAGCGTATATCGGGTAACAATTGGAAGTGGCAAGGTACCGGTCCTTATGTGGTCGCAGATGCACGGGGATGAACCCACCGCTACAATGGCGCTTTTTGACTTGTTGAATCGCTTGACGGCCGGGAAAGATGAAACAGAAACCGACCCATCGATCGATGAAATTTTACGCAATGTGACACTTCATCTGATACCGATGCTTAATCCGGATGCGGTACAACGTTTTCAGCGATTAACGCCCTATGGGGTAGACATGAATCGGGATGCATTGGCAAGACAGTGTCCGGAGTCACGGTTGCTTAAGCGTGTTCGTGATGATACAGGGGCTGAATTTGGCTTTAATTTACACGATCAAAATACGCGTTATACGCCAGGTGACGCGCCAGAGAGTACGTTAATAGCATTTTTGTCACCTCCTTATGACGCAAATAAAAGCATTGATTCCGTAAGAGGTAATAGTATGAAGATTATTACGGGTCTTCATGAGATGCTACGGCCCATTATCCCGGGACGGGTTGCTTCATTCTCTGACGAGTTTGAACCGCGAGCTTTCGGGGATAACATGCAGAAATGGGGTACCAGTACGATTCTGATAGAAAGTGGTGGCATGAGAGGGGATAGGGAGAAGCAATTTATCCGTAAGTTGAACTATCTGTCATTATTGGAGTCGTTAAGACTTATTGCCACAGGAGCCTATGAGCGCTATAGCTGTAAGGAATATGATGCAATTCCACCCAATAAGCTACGATTGTTTGATGTATTATTTCGTAACGCGGTCCTCGATTTTAATGATTGTCAAATTTCTATGGATATCGGAATAAATCGAATTGAAAAGAATAATGGGGATTGTTCAGGATTTTATATAAAGGGCGAAGTTGCGGAAGTTGGGGATCTTTCCACCTGTAACGGCTATGAGGAGTATGACGCGTCAGGATTAAAGGTTATGCCAGGGAAATTATATACGGAGGCAGTGGATACGGTTGAGAACCTCAGCCTGTCCAGAATCAAAGGGCTTATTAGGGACGGGTACACCACATTGAAAGTCAATCAATTACCAAGAGAGCCCTTTTCGGATTTTCCTGTGAATTTTGCAGGGTCACAATGGCAGGAGCCTGTTTATATTATCCCTGAAACCGATGCCAATCTGGTTTTCTGTAGAAATGATAATCAAGAGCCATTGTATGTCGTAATCAACGGCTTTGTAATGGATCTTCGTCAGGATAGCAAGATGCCTGAAAATACATTGGTTTATCCGTGAACCTGTTGTCATCCGGATCAAAAAATCTGTGATTGCAGTGCATAAATATGGGGAATATTTCGTTTGTAACTGGTAAGAATAAGTGTGTTTTTGTTACAGTCGTCTGCAAATGGTAAATAGAATTTGTAGATTATACATTCTCAACTATATAATAATCTGGAATTTTGGTTTTGTTATGAATAAACGATATGTGCTTTGGGGCGGTCTTTTAGGGGCAATGCTACTTGTGGTTTTTGTTATGGTTCAAATGGTAGATCAAGATGCCGGAAATGAATCGGTTGCGGTATCGGCAGATAATAATCGAGGGGAACAGGGTGTTTTAGCTCCTCGTGAAAACGATTGGATGAAAGGAAATCCGGAAGCAGATGTGGTCATTGTCAAATACAGTGATTTTCAATGTCCCGCGTGCCGGTTTTATGCATCAATGGATGATCGGCTCAGCCAGGATTTGGGCGATGATATCCTTTTTATCTATCGTCACTTTCCATTGCGTAACTTTCAATATTCCGGTCTTGCCTCAAGATATGCCGAAGCCGCCGGCCGGCAGGGTAACTTTTGGGGCATGCATGATCTGATTTACATCAATCAGCAACGTTGGTCGCGAAGCGATGATGCCGAGCCGATATTTAATGAGTTTGTAGAGGCTCTTGAATTGGACAGCCGGCAATTGGAACAAGATTTGGAGGATCCCGAACTTATGGAGAGAATTGAAGCGGATTATCAAAGTGGTCAAAATGCAGGAGTTCGTGCCGTTCCAGCATTATTCATCAATGGTGAGGCGGTAGATAATCCACGATCCTTTGAAGACTATCGTAACTTGATCGAATCCTATCTATAATATTTGTTTCTTATTTCTGATATACTTTAAATATGGGAGCATTGCATGCGTAGATCTTCGTCCTCTGCTACTATCTGGGTTGTATTATTTGTTATTATTGCATTCATCGGTTTTGCTGATTCGGTTTATCTAACAGCATCCCATTACATTGGTGAATTACCTACCTGTACCGTCGTTGAGGGATGCGATGAGGTTGCTTTAAGCGAGTATTCCACCATCGGACCTGTTCCTTTATCTCTTTTAGGGGTTTTGTTTTATACGCTGATGATTGTTTGGGGTGTAGTGTGGCTTGATTCCCGTAAAAAAGGAGTTTTCCGTTTTATGCCATTGATAACCATTCCGGCCTTCTTGTTTTCCATGTGGCTGATTTACGTGATGTTTTATGTTATTGACGCACTTTGTATTTACTGCCTGATCTCTTCCGGCACTACAACGCTGCTTATGCTTCTTTCCCTGAAGTTCAGCAAAAAACTTTAGTTTAGGTATTTAAGCCGCATTTGTGTATTTTTGAACAGTTTACAACCAGAAAGGTTGGGGGTGCTTGTACGCACGAGCTGAGATCATACCCCGATCACCTGACCCGGATAATACCGGCGTAGGGAAACCTTACCAGACGCTTTTTAATCGATTTGAACTGATTGCTTGTCTGGGAAAACAGCTCATCTTGTACATTGCGCCTTCAAATTCATGACATCCAAATTTGGAGGAGCTATGAAACGAATCATCACAATGATCATTTTCCTGATGGGGCTATTTGCGTCATCAGAACTGGCAGCACAAACCATAAGCGGCACCGTGCGGGATGCACAGACGCAGGAACCTCTTCAGGGGGCTGCGATATACCAGGTACAAACTTCTCATGGTACTGCAACCGATGAGGAGGGATTTTTCAAATTATCATTAATGGAAGAAGCGCCCCGAAAAGTCGAGGTCAGGTTCCTCGGATATGAAAGCCATGTGATTGATGTGCGCTGGACCGGAGACCGGGAGCAGGATATAAGCCTGATTCCCACAACAATTATGAGAGAGGAATTGCTCGTAGAGGCTTTTCTTGCCGATGAGCGAAGCCCTCTCACTTATAGCAATATCAATCGTGAGGAGATAGAGCAACGAAATATGGGTATGGATATACCGTTTCTGCTTGAAATGGCCCCCTCGGTTGTTAGTACATCAGATGCCGGTGCTGGAATCGGTTATACCGGTTTGAGGATCCGTGGAGTTGACCCGCAACGAATTAACGTCACTGTTAACGGAATACCGTTGAATGACTCTGAATCTCACGGTGTGTTCTGGGTTAACATGCCTGACTTTGCATCTTCTGTGGAGGATATTCAGATTCAACGCGGGGTTGGTACATCTGCTCATGGTCCGGCAGCATTCGGTGCTACCGTTAATCTGCAAACAACAACGTTGCAGCCCGATGCTTACGGTGAGATTAACAGCAATATTGGTGCTTTTCAGACATTTAAGAATAATATCCGTGTGGGTACGGGATTAATGAGTAATGGTTGGGCGTTTGACGGCAGGCTTTCGCGCATTACATCGGATGGTTACATGGATAGGGCTTCCTCCGAGCTGAACTCATTTTTTGTCTCAGGTGCGCGTCATACAGATACAGGGGTACTGAAGCTCAATGTGTTTTCCGGAAAGGAAAGAACGTATCAGGCCTGGTACGGAGTGAATGAGGACCAGCTACAAGAAAACAGACGTTTTAATCCGGCAGGTATGTATACCGATCCGCAGGGAGAGACAAGGTTTTATGATGACCAGACCGACAACTACACCCAAACACATTATCAGGCGCATTATTCCCATATGTTTTCCGAGGAGCTTAATGCCAATATTTCGTTGCATTATACTCGCGGAGCCGGGTACTATGAAGAGTTTCGTGAGGATAACAATTTGACTTCCTATGGATTTTCACCTGTAGAGGTTGGTGATCAAACGGTGAGCAGCACGGATCTTGTGCGTCAAAGATGGCTGGATAATCATTTCGGAGGCATGACCTTCTCCATTGACTATAATACCAGCAATCGCTTTAACATCACTTTTGGTGGAGGCTGGAATCATTATGACGGCGATCATTTTGGCGAGATCACCTGGGCACGTAAGGCGAGTCCCGGTGAATTGGGTGAGCGATATTACGACAATACAGGGATCAAAACAGACCGCAATCTGTATACCAAGTTTAATTATGATATAACTAATCGGTTGCGCTTTTTAGGTGACCTCCAGTTGCGAAGTATCTATTACTCGCTGGATGGGGTAAATAATGATCAACGTGTGTTGGATGATGCCTATTCTTATCTCTTTTTTAATCCCAAGGCTGGCTTAAGCTACGAAATGGGCGCTTTGGGACGCGTTTATGGTTATTTTGGGATATCAAGTAAGGAGCCGGTCCGACGCGATTTCACCGACGCCACAGAAAATCATCAACCCGACCATGAGACACTCTATAACTTGGAGGCTGGATATCGTGGAGAACTTGAATCGTTACAGTTCGGTATCAATGCATATTACATGTGGTATGATAACCAATTGATCAATACCGGTGATATTAACGATGTAGGTGATCCGGTCCGCACCAATGTTCCGGACAGTTACCGTGCAGGTATAGAGTTGGAGGCAGCAGCTTCTTTGGGTGAGCGCTTGGGTTGGAATGGGAATGTAAGTTTCAGCCGTAACCGGATACCGGAATTTGTGGAACGTATTGACCAGTATGACGATAGCTGGGCCTTTGCCGGACAAGAAGAGATCGTCCACAACAACACCAGAATTGCATTTTCTCCGTCCGTTGTTGCCGCTTCCTCCTGGTCATACACCTATCATAATGCACAGGTGCAGTGGTACTCGCGCTATGTCGGACGCCAATATCTTGACAACACTTCCAACACGGACCGTTCACTGGATCCCTGGTGGGTGAATGACTTGCGTCTGTCTTATGATATCAGTAGTCCACGCTTTGTGCGTAATATCCGCTTTCAGGTAATGGTCAATAATATCCTGGACTATACCTATGAATCCAACGGCTATACATTCGGCTATTTTGCCGGTGATCAAAAAATTCGTGAAAACTACTACTTCCCACAGGCAGGACGTCATGTAATGAGTGGTGTTTCCATTTCTTTTTGAGCGTGCAATAAAATTGGTTGAACTTTTCTATATTTGATTATTCCAGGATGTCAAGCATGGTTCCAATCCGTTACTTTCCGGGTTGGTTGATAATGGGTAATCGCAATGCCGGAAGCAGAATTATATAATGTATTTCAAACATTCGGGATCTCGCTGCTGCTTGGCCTGTTGGTCGGTATGCAGCGAGAGTTGCAAGATACCCGTATAGCCGGTTTCCGAACATTTGCCATTGTTACACTGTTCGGAACACTATGTGCGTATATTGCTCAGATTTCAAGTCCGTTAATTATCGGATTCGGCTTTCTGGGAGTTATAGCGATTATCGTGGTCGGTAATGTAATAAAAATGAAAGCCGGCACGAGTGAATTTGGTATGACGACAGAAATTTCACTTCTGTTGATGTATGCCGTAGGTGCCTATCTTACTACCGAGTACTGGATTGTCGGTGCGGCAGTAGCTGGAAGTACAGCCATTCTTCTGCAAATAAAACCCCAGCTGAAAGGAGCTCTTGCCAAGATGGAGGATAAAGACATCAAGGCGATCATGCAGTTCGTCTTGATTACTTTTATCATCCTGCCTATTCTGCCGAATCAGACATTCGGACCTTTTGAGGTTTTTAATCCGCAGCGTACCTGGCTTTTGGTGGTATTGATTACCGGTATCAGCCTTGGAGGGTATCTGATCTATAAATTTATGGGAGAGCGGGCAGGTACAGCTCTTGGCGGAATGCTTGGTGGAATTATCTCCAGTACCGCTACCACGGTTAGTTACTCCCGAATCACGGCAAATGCACCCTCCTCTGCATTTCATGCCGGGGTAGTGATCATCATTGCCTCTGCAATGGTCTACCCGAGAATTGCTATTGAGATTATGGTGATGGCTCCGGACTACTTTTACGATTTAATCTGGCCCATAGCAGTAATGTTTGCAGTCTCTGTCGGTGTTTCCCTGTATGCCTACCGACAGGTAAAGAGAAATCCACATGCTATGCCCGAACAGAAAAACCCCAGTGAGTTGACAACGGCGCTCTCTTTCGGAGCCGTTTATGTGACGATTCTTTTTGTGATATCCGCTGCGACTGAGTATCTCGGATCAGAGGCTCTTTTTGCGGTGGCGGCGGTTTCGGGTTTGGCTGATATGGATGCCATTACCCTTTCGGTTTCCCAAAAAGTTCAAAGTGAAGCTATTGAGTCATCTCTGGGCTGGAAACTGATTTTGACTGCCCTCGTGTCCAACACCTTGATAAAATATGCCATTATCCGCTTCGTAGGGGGCTCAGAGATAGCCGCAAAAGTTCGTTTCGCATTTGCCATCGTTATTGTTGCGGCATTAGCTTTAATGTTCCTGGCTTAGTGGCGTAATTGTGACGGGA
>CAYMBG010000048.1:0-4410 GCA_964388615.1 uncultured Chitinophagales bacterium
CCCAATTATGAGATTGATCTCTATGATGATCTGGGTAGCCAGGCTCAAGCCAGGGATATCGTCCGCTTTGAGCGTTTGCTTGAACTGTCTCTCGAAGGACACCGTCTGTTTGACTTGATCCGTTGGGGTACCGCTGAAAGCGAATTGAATACTGCTATGGATTATGAAGGACAGTTCTTCCCGGCTTCCTATCTCAATGAAGGAAGATTCTCCAGCAGAAACGAATTGTTCCCCATACCTCAGCGTCAAATTGACTTGACTGAACAGGAGGGTGCGCCTACGTTGGAACAGAATCCCGGATACTAATCCATTCTGAAAAAACGGACCGTTTCCTTTTTTGACAAAATCGGTCGGTTTACTCATTAAAGCCCGTTCATGGTTTCATGGACGGGCTTTTTTTTTAGGTGCGCCCGACAGGGCGCATTCCCCTTTAGCCCAACCGGGACAGGGGCGAATGATGAACACCAGTTTCCATGTTATGTAAAAAAAGATCCACCAAAAACAATTACCATTATCATGATGTACCCCAATAAAGAGCACCCGCATCAGGGACAACCGGTCATCGAAAAAGGAGTGGCTCTGGAACAGGCCCGGGGTGCCGTGATCCTTATTCATGGCCGGGGCGCAACAGCGGATAGCATTATCAGCATCACCGACTCTGTTGCTGAGGGAGATCAGGGAACCGGTGAACTTGCCTGGCTCGCGCCTCAGGCTTATCATAACGCCTGGTATCCCTACCCGTTTATGACGCCGGTCTCTCATAATGAACCGTATCTCACCTCGGCCCTCAGGGTGATCGGTGAGTTGATGGACAAAGCGGTGGAGGCCGGAGTGCCCAGGCACAAAGTGGTGCTGGCCGGTTTCTCCCAGGGCGCCTGCCTCGCAAGCGAATACACTGCCAGGAACGCTGACCGGTACGGCGGAGTGGTGGTATTCAGCGGTGGCCTCATCGGCGAACAACTGGAACACGATCGCTACGAAGGTAATTTAAAGGACACCCCCGTATTTATTGGTTGCAGTGACATCGATTCCCATATTCCCGTTGAACGGGTTCATGAAACCAGCGACATACTCCGGGGACTGGGAGCCGACGTTACCAAGAGAATTTACAACGGTATGGGTCACATTGTTAATGATGATGAGCTTCGCCACTTTGAAAATATCCTGAGAAATCTTTAGCATCCCGATCATGAGTAATAAAATAGAAGTGAGTAATCCGGCAAACGGCACGTATGTAACATCTTATCAACCGACGGGGAAACAAGAGGCCTGGAAAGCGGTTGCCGACGCCCATGAGACTTTTTTAGCAGGACGTAAACATTCTTTTTCTTATCGAAAGCATCGTATGCAAAGGGCGGCCGAGCTGCTGCGCGAGCGATCAGAGCAGTACGGCCGGATCATCACTACCGAAATGGGCAAAACCCTTGCTTCTGCCAAAGGGGAAGTGGAGAAATGTGCCTGGGTTTGCGATTACTACGCCGAACAAGCAGAACACATGCTATCTGAGGAGCCGGTGAAGACCGAAGCATCCGAAAGCTTTATAACATTCCAGCCACTTGGTGTTATTCTGGCCGTAATGCCCTGGAATTTTCCTTTTTGGCAAGTTTTTCGGTTTGCGGCCCCCGCCCTTATGGCCGGTAACACGGTTTTACTTAAACACGCAAGCAACGTGCCGGGGTCGGCGCTGGCTATTCAGGATGTTTTTCGTGATGCCGGGTTTCCGGAGAAGACTTTTCAAACCCTGTTGGTACGCGCATCCATGGTTGATGGTCTGCTGGAACATAAACACGTGGCGGCGGCAACACTGACCGGAAGTGGCCCGGCGGGTTCAGCGTTGGCATCAAAAGCCGGGTCAATGCTCAAAAAAACCGTACTCGAGTTGGGCGGAAGCGATCCGTATATCGTGCTTGAGGATGCTGATATCGCTGCCGCCGCAACAACATGTGTAAACAGCCGGCTCATTAACGGCGGACAAAGCTGTATTGCCGCCAAACGCTTTATTGTGGTCGAATCCGTCCTTGAACCATTTATTGAGCAGTTTGTTGAAGGGATGAAACAGGCGGTAATGGATGATCCCATGCGCGAAGGAACCACGCTGGGTCCCATGGCCAGAGAAGACCTGCGTAATGAATTGCATGATCAAGTGGAACGCTCGATCCGAGGCGGGGCTGAATTACTGCTTGGCGGAACGGTGCCGGAACGCGCCGGAGCCTGGTATCCTCCCACCGTATTGACGGGCGTCAGGCCCGGCATGGCCGCGTTTGATGAGGAACTGTTCGGACCTGTAGCCGCTATTTGTCCGGCCAGGGATGAGTCGGATGCGGTGGCACTGGCCAATCAGTCGAAATTCGGTTTGGGCGCCGCGGTCTTCACCGGTGACACGAAAAGGGGACGCCGTATTGCTGCGGATGAACTGGAGGCCGGCTGCTGTTTTGTCAACGAATTTGTCAAGTCTGACCCGCGTCTGCCTTTCGGCGGTATCAAAGCCAGCGGCTATGGCCGGGAACTGTCCTATCCGGGTATCAGGGAGTTCACAAACATGAAGACCGTTTATGTAAAATAGCGAAATTTGGCTATTATACCGTCTCATACCCTGTCTGCTGCCGGACAGGGTGTCCACCGCTAACGGTGTCGTTCCGCTACCCGTTTTGTACAGCGTGAGGATACCGGCACATGACCCGTTTTATTTATGGATGCACGTTACTATATGCCCCCTGAGTGGGAGGCGCATGAAATGACCCTGATGGCATGGCCGGATAACCGGGATACCTGGCCGGGAGAAAAACTGAATCGTGCCGAACACGTTTTTGCTGACATTCTCGAAGCGCTCACGCCTCATGAAGAGGTATCGCTTCTGGTGGCCAACGGCCAGGCCCAACAGGCCGCTGCCGCGATGATCCGCAACCGGGGAATTGACTGGAACCGGATCAGGCTTATTCGTATGCCGGTTAATGATGTGTGGATACGTGATTATGGCCCGATCTCTCTCCGGCCGACCGCAACACCCGCCGGGACGGAGAGCGCCGGGACGGAGGCCGCCATCCATGGAACCGGACCTGCGGCACCTGAAAACAAGAAGACGGTGTTTTCCAACTGGGAATACAACGCCTGGGGGCAAAAATACCCCCCATTCGAGGCCGACAATGCGGTACCTCCAAAACTTGCGCAACTGCTGAACCGTCAGCTTGTGGAGCCCGGCATGGTACTGGAGGGCGGGTCCATTGATGTCAACGGCGCCGGGTCGCTGTTGACCACCGAATCCGTGCTGCTCAACCCCAATCGCAATCCCGGTTGGAAAAAAGAGGAGATAACGGAAAAACTGAAATCCTTCCTGGGCGCCGGACATGTCATTTGGCTGAAAAACGGACTCAAGGGCGATGACACCGATGGCCATGTGGATGATCTGGCCCGTTTTGTGTCCGAACGCGTCATTTTTGTGACGGTAACAGGCGACAAATCGGACCCTAATTACGATACGCTGCGCGAAAACTGGAATATTCTGAGAGAAGCTACCGACGTTCATGGACGACCTTTTGAAATTGTAGAACTGCCTTTGCCACAGACGCGCATCAAAGATACTACTGTGGATGGCTCACAGTATGTGCCGGCCAGCTATTCCAATTTCTATATCGCCAACCGCTGTGTCCTGGTGCCGGTATATGACGAACGATATGATGATGAGGTCTTGCGTCTGTTTCAGTCGGTTTTTCCCGACCGCTACATCAAAGGCATCCCTTGCAAGGAACTGGTCTGGGGACAAGGAGCTATCCACTGTGTGACCCAGCAAGTTTTGTGATTTTTTTTTGAGACACCGCGCTACCTATACTAAATGTTCGATCCATCTGTTTTTCAAAGGTGTGATCGTTATTTTTTAATGATATCACGGCACCGTCTGAACAACTACATCACATTCCAAAAATCAGAATAACATGTTGCGCCTGTTTGTTACTGCTTCGTTCCTGCTGTTTCTTATACTGCTCACCCGTTGTTCCTCTTCGGCACAAGAGGGGGCTTTTATCGATATCCAGCCGGGTGAACTGGAAGAGCTGCTCGAACAAGAGGAGGTCACCATTATTGATGTGCGCACACCGCGCGAATGGCAAGGAGGGATTGTAGAGGGGGCGCTGACCATCAATTTGAATGACCCCGGATTTGTGGAGCGGATCGGACAGCTGGATGCCGATGGTCACTATCTGATCTACTGTAACTCGGGAAACCGTAGCAGGGTGGCTTCACGATTAATGCTGGAAAATGGTTTAGAAAACATCTACAACTACAACGGGATGCACACCCAAATTCGAAGAGAACATCGCGAAATCAGCAGTGAGTAGCAGGTAGAGGGACTTCCGCGCCATGAAAATACAGCGGTGAGTAGCAGGTAGAGGGACTTCCGCACCGCAAAAATACAGC